>JAFUPK010000058.1 GCA_017481265.1 Clostridia bacterium | reverse complement strand
ATAACCCATTATTGGAACCATCGGGGGCGCCGAAGTTTCCGGCTACGCCTCCTCCTTGGCTGAATCTTTATTTTTGTTGCTACGCAACAAAAATAAAGAAAAATATTACGTTTTTCTTACAGCCAAAAACGGTTCTAAAAGCGTTTGTTTATGTCACGTTAACCGCTTTCCTTCGTTTTCCCCCTGTAGTGGCGACCCCGTGTGGTCGCCCGTCCGAACGCCTCTCGCCATACGTTATGGATTCACGCGGTTCTCTAACCACGGTAGGGGAAGTGCTTGCTCCTCCCGTCTAACGCCTCCCGCCATACGCCACGGCTGAAACCTTGGGAATCCCTCCCCTACGGCGGTTTTAAACGCTTTTCGCCGTTATGGTACGGATACATCGTATCGCAAGAAGCATCTCAAGTTTTCCGAAAATCCAAAAAAGCTGCCAAGTTGTTGACTTGGCAGCTTTTCATTATGATCTTATTCTTCGTCCTTCTTAGCTTCAGCTATGATCTTCTGAGCTACGATCGTGGGAGCTTCCTCGTAGCGGTCTACTACGTAGTCAAAGCGTCCGCGACCCTGTGACATAGCACGAAGGGCAATGGTGTAGTCACCCATCTCAGATCTCGGTACATCGGCCTCGATCTCGGTGTATCCGCTCTTCTTCTCATAGGGATTCATGCCGAGCACGCGTCCGCGTCTCTTGTTGAGATCACCGATACAGTCACCAACGAGAGTGTCGGGAACAGCAACCTTCAGAGTTCCGATAGGCTCAAGGATAACGGGATTAGCCTTGGGGAGACCTTCCTTATAAGCGATCTTTGCAGCAAGCTTGAAGGAGATCTCGTTAGAGTCAACTGCGTGGTAGGAACCGTCGTACAGGTCAGCAGCGAGATTTACAACGGGGTAACCTGCAAGAACACCCTTCTGCATAGCTTCAAGGAGTCCCTTTTCTACTGCGGGATAGTATCCCTTCGGCACGGAACCGCCGACAACGGACTGTCTGAAGGTAAGTCCTTCCTCTTCGCCGGGGAAGAAGCGGATCTTAACGTGACCGTACTGACCGGAACCGCCGGACTGCTTCTTATGCTTACCTTCAACGTCACTTCTGCCCTTGATGGTCTCGCGATATGCAAGGCGAGGCTCCTCAAGGATAACGGATGTGCCGTAACGGTTCTTCATTCTTGAAACAACGATGTCGAGGTGCATATCGCCCATACCGGAAATGGTCATCTGCTTTGTCTCTGCGTTGTTCTCATACTTGAGTGTGGGATCTTCCTCAAGAAGTCTTGCGATACCTGTGGAGATCTTATCCTCGTCTCCCTTAGCGGCAGGCTTGATAGCCTTTTCCATATAAGGCTTCGGGAATACGATCTTTCTGTATTCGATGGCATCGCCTGCGGTAAGAGTATCGTTTGTGGAAACTCCGGTAAGCTTTGTAACTACGCCGATGTCGCCGCAATGGAGCACGTCAACTTCGGTCTGCTTCTTACCACGGAGAGTATAGATATGAGCAAACTTCTCACTATTACCCGTTCTTACGTTTGTGAGAACGGTATCCTTTTTGAGACAGCCCTTCATTACCTTGAAGAGAGACATCTTTCCAACGAAGGGATCGGCAACGGTCTTGAATACGAAGATGGCGGGATCGCCGTTAGGCTCGACACCCTCTGTAACGTACTCGTCACCGCTGATGATCTGCTGGTCGTTCTTGGTAAGAGGTGTGGGGAAGGACTCTACAAATGCATCGAGAAGCGCATAGATACCCCACATATTAGTAGCAGAACCGCAATAAACGGGAACAATGGATGTATCAGCGATACCGCTGTGGAGAGCAGCAGCAGCTTCCTTACGGGAGATATGCTCGCCGTTCATGTACTTCTCAAGAAGCTCCTCGCTTGTAAGAGCAATAGATTCCTTGAGGCTCTCTCTGTAGTCGGCAGCGATCTTCTTAAGCTCGTCGGTCATTTCGATCTCGACGCGCTGTCCCTTTGCGTCATACTTGAATGTCTTCATTTCGATAAGGTCGATCATATTGACCTCATTTCCCTGACGAACGGGAACGAATACGGGACAAAGAACTGTACCGAACTCCTCACGAAGCTCAGCGAATACACGGTCGAAATCAGCCTCGGGATCATCACATTTGTTGATAAAGATAGCCTTGGGCATCTCTTCATTCTCAGCCATCTCCCAAGCAAGCTCTGCACCTACCTCAAGACCGCTCTTGCCGTCAACTGTGATGATAGCGGCATCAGCAGCACGAACAGCCTGAAGAGCCTCAGCCTTGAAATCGAGGAATCCGGGAGCGTCGATAATGTTGATCTTAGTATCCTTCCAAACTACGGGAGCCATGGAAAGATTGATAGAAAAGCCCTTCTTGATCTCATCGGGATCGTAGTCGGAGACTGTGTTACCGTCGGTAACCTTGCCCATTCTGTCTATAGCCTTTGTAGCGTAAAGCATTGCCTCAGCTATTGTAGTCTTACCGCTTCCGCCGTGACCGACCAGCGCGATATTTCTGATGTTGTTGGTAATAAATTCTGCCATATGTAACTCCTTAATAAGGTGGATTTGTGATGTTTGTCATATTTACGCCGAAAAAGCACTTTTTACTGTGCAACTTGCATCTAAGCATTATTATACATCAAACAGACAGATTTTTCAAGCATTTACGTTCACAAATCCTTTGGTCAAGATGTAGTTTTTTATACCCGTTTTTTGTGCAACTTGAACAAATTGCTCTTGTTTGCATGTTTTTTATGCTCAGAAAGCAAAAAAATTGTTCTTGGCAATGACTCAAGAACAATTAAAACACACAAAAAAGGAGGCTCCCGGTACGCTGTGGCAGCGCGTACCGGGATAAAGGAAGTATGAAAAAGCTTATCACTGATTGTTTTATATTTACATACTATTTATACCACAAAGATATTCGGATGTCAAGCCTTTAGCATTTATTTTTCACGGCGCTACGTCATTTTTATCACAATGCCCAATTACAGGCCTCTTATTTTGTGCAATATCAACAACGCAATTCCATAAAAAAACCTTCTCTTTCGAGAAGGTTTTGATGTTTTAATAAGAGATTACTTTCTCTTCTTAGCAACTACTACGCCGCAAGCGGAGATAGCAGCTACTACAGCAGCGATTATCATGGGGTCGCCTGTTACGGGAGATCCGCCTGCATTGCCGCCTGCGCTCTGTGTGGGAGCCTCTGTGATAATAGTTGTGATAACCTCTGTTACAGCGTTTCCGTCTGTATCGGTTACTACATTTCCATCACCGTCTGTT
>JAFUPK010000008.1 GCA_017481265.1 Clostridia bacterium | reverse complement strand
TTCGGCTGCGTGGACGTCATGCACATAACCATCAATGAAGAATACCAAGCTGCGAAACAGCTCCTTCATTATCTCGTTAAAGGCACTTTCATCACCATCGAGGAAACGGCGGTAGCTACTTGCGCCGTTATCCATAGGTTTTCCTCCTAAACTCGGGATCACGTCTGACCCCTTCACTTATTATACGATTGAGCAGGCTACAGTTCCTTATTACAAAACGCAAAAGCCCGAAATTTTTTTGCAAAGTTACAGGCTTTCATCATCGTCCGTGTTCAGTTCTCGGGTGGGCTGATGCTCCTATAACCTCACAATGAACGCTCAATAGCATTTACTTGTTTTTGTCTTCAAAGATAATCCCACGGTCTCCCGGAACCGATTCGAAATGTTCTCCGCTTCTCAAAATTTCCATTGGGATCCCGTCCGGAAAGGCGTCACATGTGACTCCGTTTCTTTTGTGGACGCAACGATTGCATATGATAGGATCTTCACGCTCTACATATTCTCTGTCAGGTTCATAACAACGATTCATTTTCTGTTACCTTCCACTTTATTTTTCGATGCTTGCGGGGTCAAGCAGAAAATCGTAAATGCTTATCGTCAAAATTCCATACTCATCATAGTGAGCAGATACAAAATCTTTGGTAATGATGATTTTTTTGAAGGAGTCATCAATTTTTTTGAACGGACGGATCTCCTGCATACGTTTTTCCTCGTCCGGAATAGCGTAGGCAGACTGAATATAATATCTACGTGAACCGGCGTTGCACACGAAATCAACCTCAAGCTGCTTTCTTACCACCTTACCGTTCTCGTCCTTTTCCGCAATGGGAACAACACCGACATCTACACTATACCCACGCATTCTCAATTCATTGTAGATCACATTTTCCATCGAATGAGTTTGCTCGAACTGACGGAAATTGATCCGTGCGTTTCGAAGTCCAAGATCAGAGAAATAATACTTCCTCGGAGTTTCTATATATGCCTTGCCCTTAATATCATATCTTTGCGCTGCTTCAAGCAGAAAAGAATCTTCGAAATAATCCAGATACTTCTTTATAGTTGCAGAGGTTATCTTAGATTTCTTGATAGTTTTGAAAGTATTTTTCAATTTTTCAGGATTAGTTAAAGAACCGATAGAGGAGGAAAGAATATTTAAAAGATCCTCTAATTCTCCAAGATTTCTAACTTTATGACGCTTGGAAATGTCTCTGACATATATTTCACCGAAAAGGTTAGTTAAAGTTTTTGCTTTGTCAGCAGGATCTTCGCGCAGTACAACCAGCGGAATTCCTCCGTAAAGCATATACTCGGTCAGTCCCTCGTATTTATCTCCATGATAGACTGACATAAACTCTGAGAAGCTAAGCGGATACATATGAACCTCGTCACCACGTCCGGCAAATTCGGTAATAATATCGCTGGACAAAAACTTAGCGTTGCTTCCGGTCACGTAAACATCCATATTATCTTTACGAAGATAACCGTTCAAAACGGATTCGAAACAGCCAAGCAACTGAACCTCATCCAACAGCAGATAATACATATCCTTATCCACCATTTTCTCACGGATATATGCCATAAACTTTTCAGGATCTACCTTTTTATTCTCCTTTTCAAGTTCAATCAGGCTCTCCCCGATTAAATACAAATCGTCGGCAGAGTCAAAGGCAAAACGTATGATATGATCCTCTGCTACACCCTCGGCTAATAAATGGCTGTAAAAGAGCGTGTTAAGAAGATAGGATTTTCCGCAGCGACGGATACCGGTCACTACTTTTATGAGTCCGTTTTTCTTGCGCTTGATCAGCTTATCCAAATAATAATCACGTTTGATCTCCATATTGAGAAGCCTCCTATAATAGATTTTTGCAACCATTCGCACTTTTCGATAATAGGATACCACATGATCATCAAAAAGTCAATATCACCAGAATAGATTTTTGCAACTACACACATTTTTCGCAAATTCTCATCCCAATATGCAAAGTAAATTTATGTAAAAAGAGGAGTCATGATCGACTCCTCCTCCGTTATGCTGCTTTTTGAATCGATTTTGTCAGTCTGTCACACAATGCCGTGTTACGCTTTAGTCCCTGGGTGTTGCGGATCGCATATTCCAAGGCATCTCTATCCCCCACAAATATCAGCTTCTGCTTGGCACGAGTCATTGCCGTGTACAGCAAATTTCGTGTCAAAAGTACAGAATGATAGTTCGTGATCGGGATTATCACAATAGGATGCTGTCCACCTTGGGCTTTGTGTACGGTGATAGCAAAACTATGCTTTAACTGATCCAGTTCCCGTTTTGCGTACTCTACAAGTGTACCGTCATAGTCAACAAGCACCCTACAGGTTTTAAGAGAAACCATTTTTACGATGCCCTTATCACCATTGTAGACATTTTTATCGTAATTGTTGGTGACCTGCATCACACGGTCGTTCTTCCTGAAACGATGCAGACCCACACGCACCTCATCCTCTTCATCAATAAGAGCATTCACAAGATCCTGCAGTTCGGGATTTATTTGATCCACCGAAACAAGCGTTTTTACCCTCATAGGAGATAGCACCTGTATCTTTTCCGATTTTCTGCCGCAGGCGGCATATTCCTCGTAATAGACCTTCAGAAGCATCTTCACCAAACGCCTGCACTTCTTATCATCAGAAGAGTCGGGAACATCATAAAACACGCAGTCAGAGTGTCTGAAATCCAATTCCGTTGTGCCTTCCAATACTCGGTTTGCATTTTCCAAAATAGTCTTTCGGGATCCGTGTCTGAAAGAACGCTTAAGTGCTGTGACCGGGAACACACCGCTATCAATAATATCATGAAGCACCTCACCCGGCCCAATAGACGGTAGCTGATTGACATCGCCCAAAAACAGAAGTTGAGTATCCGCTTTTACGGCTCTCAACAGCATGGCCATTGTATCGATATCTACCATCGAAAGCTCATCCACAATCACGAAATCATATGCAAGCGGATTATCCTCATTAAGTGTGAGCAATGGCAGAGCAGGGTTATATTCAAGCAGCTTGTGGATCGTTCTTGCCTCCCTATCGGTAGACGCCATCATTCGTTTTGCTGCCATACCGGTTGGGGCGGCAAGTGCAATCTCGCAGCTCGGCAAACGGTACTGTTTTGAAAGTTTCTCGATCACGCCGATAATAAAGCGTAATGTTGTTGTCTTACCGCAACCTGCACCGCCGGTCAGGATGGAGGTCTGATGCATCAGCGACATCTCAACCGCCTCTCTCTGCAATGGATCAAGCTGCACCTCCAGTTCCTCCTGTATTTCAGAAATACAGGTGTCGATTTTATCTCTTGGAATGTGACTGTATCTTGTCCTTTGACCTATGCGGGAAAGCAAAACATTAGCAACAACAGTTTCGCTCTCATAACGCTGTTTGGAGTAAACATGATCACCTTCAATCACAATCTCCCCTCTTGCCGCACATCTTATAAGTGCATCGCCAATATGACGCTTATGCAAAGAACCATGTATCTCACAGTTATCCTTCAGGAAAGAGTTGCAATCCTCCGGTATCTGATTGACTTTCAGAAATGTATGCCCCTTGCCACCGGCATAATCATGGAGTACATACAATAGGACGGTGTCAACACGCTCCGGGTTATCTGCGGAGAGATCACAATCCTTTGCAATCTTATCCGCCATCAAAAACGGCACAAGCTTATGCTTACAGAGGATATATGGATTTTTGGAGATAACATCAACAGCAGATAGCCCCCATCGTTCATGTATATCATCAACAATTTGTTCCTCAATACCGTACTTAGAAAGGAATGCTTTTAAATTCGCAGCAGCACGGTATTTCTTGAACTCTCGGCTAAGCGCTTCAATCTCGCCCTGTTTTGTTTCCCATGCGGTAAGAACTTGAGGCTCGCTTTCAAGTATGTGTACAATATCTGTTCCGTAGATCTCTACCATTCGTTTTGTTCGTGATCTTCCAAACTTGTTAAGGTTAGAGATAATATCAACAAGAATGCAGGGTGTTTCAAAATCGCATATGGTATATCTCTCCACCTTGAATTGCCAGGGCCAATATCTGCCATTCTCCCTGTGCTCCCATTCGCCGGTAATCTCCACTACATATTCATCCTGAACATTCTTGAGATTTCCGACAATTGACACGCACATAGGATAATCCGGATTACGGTATTTTTCGGGAATGATACTGTTCTTTGAAACTTCAAGCACCATAATTTTAAAACCGCTGTCCATGCTATGAAATGTGCGACTGACTTTACCTTTGATTTTCACAATAAATGCCTCCTTACTAATTTGCAGATTTACGCAAACAAATTAGTAGGAGGCACTTTTCAATGCAAGTAAATTGTATTAAAGAAGGGCGGCAATCAATTCAGCAGCTTCCTCAGCACCTTCAGCAATTTCAGCAATTTCGGAAACATCAATATCTGCTTCAAAGTTCATCTCCGGCTCGACAGGCTCTTCGACCACATCCACATCACCAAAATCGGCATCAATATCAACATCCATATCGCCGTAATCCTCGATATCTCCGATGTCCTCTTTTGAGCCTTCAAACTGTGCGGCGTAGTCTGCCATATCCTGAACATCGCTGTTGATCATATTTTCAAAATCCTGTGCATCCGGAACACTATCAAATTCCATAAGTTCCTCTGGCAGAGTTTCAGCATCTGCCTCAATGTCAACATCCGCCTCCGGATCATAATCATCGGGCAGACCGTCCTCACCGAGAATATCCGTGTCTTCAAGCTCCACATCCTCGCTATCCATCGAAGAATCGGATTCCGGTTCCTGTGCATCGGAAGCATCCGGTTCGGCATCGATGGCTTCGGTATCCTCTGCATCGGGAGATACCGTATCATAATCAAGCTCGTCAGCATCTACATCATAGGATTCGATTGTGTCAACATCGGTGATATCGGCATCTTCTATGTCAATATCGGCATCCGTCTCTTCCTCCACCGGCTCCTGCTCACCGCCGTCGTTATCGTCGGTTTCATCCTCTTCATTTTCAATCGCATCGGATTTGGAATCCTGTTTCCTATCTTCTCCGGTATCTTCATCAAAGGCATCGGTGTCTCCTGCTTCGCTTCTGTCGGTATCGCCCTCATCAGAGCCATCATCTACATCGGGATCAGTATCCTCATGCTCTTTGGGTTCCTCATCCTGTTCAGGCGGTTCTTCCGTAGTATCGGTATCCTGTTCGTGAACCTCATCCTGCAATTTGTCGGTCGGTTCTTCTGCCTCCGGTTCATCGACATCACCACTTTCCTGAGCATCACTCTCTTCCGGCTCATCGTTATCTTCCTCAGGAGGCTCTTCCTTTTCGGGTTCCTGTCCGTCAGTATTTTCATTTTCATCGGAATCAGACTCGGGTTCATCAGCGGTATCTGCCTCGGGTTCCACATCATTCTCCGGCAGCTCCGGTTCCTGCTCTTCAGGAGCAGGAACCTCACGATCCCCCTCTGTGTCAGGTTGCTCCTCACTTTCGGGTTTCTCTTCCTTTTGGTCAGAATCAGAGTCCTGGTCCTGTGTTTTCTCAGGTTCCTCGGCATCTTGTCTATCAGCCTCAGCATCCGCTTCCGCCTCTGCCAATTCCCCATCAGGATTGTCTGTATCCGGCGAAACTTCCACATCGGGATTGATGTCCATTTCATCAGGTTCCACCTCAGGTATCTCCGTGTCCTGACTCAGCTCCGTATCTACAGGGTCAACCTCTTCCTCACGGAAAGCATCCACAAGATCCCTAAAGGAATGAACGCTCCTATCTTCCGGACCGACGCCGACAGAACGCAGAAATACATCCTCCAAGATGCTTTTACGGGAACTGCCCATTTCAAGCATCTTGCCCACAATCTCACCGCGAGTGTGGTTCATAGCACTTTTGTATTCCGCCGCCGTCATCTTACCCGCCTGATAGTCGCTGCGGATCCGCCCCAAATCACCGACCGTCTTTCCAAAGTCGGAAAGCATTTCGGTGGGTGTCATTCGAGCAAAGCTCTTCATAGAAGATGCGTCTATATTGTATTTTTCATAGACGCTGTTCTTAATAAAGCTTTCTACCGCACCTCGCCCGACACTGTTCTGGACGAAATCACCGGGACCGGCATAACTGTCGCCGGGATCATCCTGCTCAGCCTCAGCTTCTGCTCTTGCCCGGTCTTTTTCGGTTGTATCCTCTTTGGGATTTACAACCTTATCCACGTCCTTTTCATCAAAGTCTTGTTCAAGAACTTCCTTCAAAACATCGTTTAATGATGCCATTTGATCAACTCCTTTTTTGAATTTGGAGCTAATCTGATATATGGCATTTCAAAAAGCAAGTAAAAAGGATGCCGTTTTTACACGACATCCCAAAAAATTATTGAATACCCATTTTATGAAGCCATCCGTTCTTATCTTCTGCCGTGGGTGCAAGAAACATCTCTGCGGCATTATCGGTATCCTGAGATATTGCAACTGGATATACATACTGAATATCCGCAGGAAGTACCTCGGGAACTTCATTGACATTATTTCTGTAACGCTCAACCGACCTTTTCTCAAATGCACCAATATCGAGTACATGAAGATAACACAGATAAGAGTCTACCATTATCGGAAGCACCTGTACACAAAAATAATTACTTGCCGTTGTTCTTCTCAGCCAGAAGTTCTTCCCGATAGCATACCACTTATCGATCTCGCTTGTCTTATCGCCAAAAATATCATGCAATTTCTGTACCAGCTCCTCTTTCGTCATATCAGAGGACTCTTCAAGCAGCATCTTGATTCGTTCGTCCATATTGCACCTCCGCAATTACGATAATATTATACCACTTCGAAACGCCGCTGTCAATGTGTATATCTGCGTTTTTATTCTTTGCAGAACACTCTCATTATATTTTATTCCCGTTTTGAATGTAAAATATTTATGAAATTATACTATTTTATACTTTTAACTACTTGACTTTTTCAATTCGTTGTTTTATAATTTACTTGCCCATATCAGACAAAGGAGGCGATGCGATGACCGACAGAGTTGATATGCGCAGCATTATCAGCGAAATTCTTCGCAACGGGAAAATCGACGGTTTCATTCCAATGGATGAAATCAAACGGGTTCAGTTAGATTACGAGCTGACCGACGAAGTGGTTGAAGACATTTTGCAAAAAATCCGTGCTGCCAATATTGACCTGGTCGAGTCCAATGAAGAAGAAATTGTTGAAGATGAAACGGGCAAGAACAGATCAGCAAAAGAATCGGACGGGCACCTGACTGAGGTTGACCCACTAAAGGCTTACTTCCGTGAGGTAAGCAAATTCCCCACACTTACAAAAGAGGAAGTCTTTGCGCTTGCGTACCGGATGCGTGATGGCGACCCCCGAGCGAGGGAAAAGTTAATCGAATCGAATCTGCGACTTGTCATCAATATTGCCAAGCATTACAGGAGCTACGGTGTTCCGTTCCTTGATTTAATTCAGGAAGGCAATGTGGGACTTATCCGAGCCGTGGAGAAGTTTGATCCTTCTCTTGGCTACCGTTTTTCTACTTATGCGACTTGGTGGATAAAATTTGGCATCCGCAAAGCCCTGTCTGATCAGGGAAAGATGATCCGGATTCCAAACTATATTGTATCCAATGTCTCTTCCATCAACCGAACACGAAACAAGTTCTATCAGGAGCACGGGCGCGAGGCCACACCAAAAGAACTATCAAAACTTACCGGCATTACACTCGGCAAAGTTAAAGATATGCTCACTCTGATACAGGAGCCGCTTTCTCTGGAAATGACCATCGATAATGACAGAGAGACCCGACTACTTGATTTCGTATCCGATGACACTGAGGACAGCGATCCAAGCAGAGCAATACAGTTAAAGGAATTTCGTTATCACTTCGACAAAATGATGAGTGTTCTCGGTGAGCGCGAACGCAGGATCATAAATATGCGATATGGGTTCGACGGTGAAAAGAAATCCACCTTTGCGGAAATCGGGCGCGAGTTTGGAATTACCCGTGAACGTGTGCGCCAACTCGAGGCAAAAGCAATATTGAAATTACGAAAAACCGAACATTTTAAGGAAGTCAAAGGCTTCTTTGAATCATAAAACTACTTAGAGGCGGGACAAACCCCGCCTCTTTTTTAAGACATTTTCGCCGTTTTTAATAAATTAATTTGATAGTAAAAGAACCCGAAAACCCTTGCAAATTCAGGGGTTTTCGGGTTTTGGTACTACTATATCACACAGGTAGTATCTGCTGTTGCAGTAGTACAGTTTCGTCTCAGTATCGTAGAAGTAACCTCTGTATCTGATGGGGTTTACGTTTGCGATGTGGCTTGCATCGGAGATTGTGGAACCGCTTGCGTTTTTGACTGAGAGCAGTCTGCCCCATGCATCGTAGGTGTAGTTTATAACTACTTCTACATCATTATACCTTACAGTTTTGTTTCTGTCAAGATTTCACAAATCCGTTTACCGTAGTTTGATACCCTTTGCGGCAGTAGTATTTACTTTTTTATTTGCTTTATCGGTCTTAGAACCTGATAGCCGTTTACCTCGGGATAATGGCGCTGATAATCCTGACAGACAGTCTCATTCCATTCACAGCCCAGCGTTGACGGGTCAAAGCTCCATGCCATATCTTCAACTCTCGTCATTACCTCTGCGTTTTCCGTGAGATAGTCAAATGGCGGATGGTTAAACACGAGATAATAGCTTGCAGGAATAATTTCCGTCAGAACAAATCCCTCGGGAACAACGCCGTCGTAGTCCACGTCTACGCCAAGACCGTAAAAATATTTTCTTTCTCCGTTTACCCATTTCCAACCTGCCGTATGGCTTGAAACCACAGGGTGAAAGTTCGTAATACTCTGAACGATACCGCACAGCAGTTCACAGTCGTGAGCGGGCCAAATAGTACCTACTGTTGTCTCAGACTTTTCGTACACGCCGAGGAATCTGTGCTCGGGGATATGCTCGATCCTGAAGTTAGGCATTACCAAATTACTCATGGTAAAATCTCCTTGTTCGTTGTAATTTGAAGGGGTGATAACAAACTTCTTCATTCTGAACGGTATCGGCACGGGACGTCTTCTGTATGCAGACGGTGAGCATCCGTAAGCACCTGTGAAAGCTCGCGTCAATGCCTGCTGTGAAGAGAAGCCGTATTCAAGTGCAACATCTGCAATCGGCATGTCCGTATCTCGCAGTGCTAAAGCCGCAAAAGTTAGTCGCCTTTTTGCCATGTATTCCTTTATAGTCATACCGACAACTCTGTGGAACTGTTCGGAGCAGTACCAAGGGGAATAACCTACCTGCTTTGATATTTCGGACAATGACGGGTTTTCTATCGCGTGGTCATCAATCCAGTCTATCAGCTTCTGTACCGCATATATCCACTCACTCATAACTGTCACCCTCCCTTCTGAAACAAGTATACCATATTGCGGAGTTGATTTCTTTACATGAGTTGTGATTTTTTGTTTTGAATACATTTGCATAAATAATCCGAATCAAATACGTACTTACAGTTCTTTATCCTTCTCCTCTGTACAAATCCCAAATTTTATGATATACTATATCTAACAAAATTTATCCTGACAAAAACGGAGAAATATATCATGAAAATCGGTGTACTTGTAAATCTAACCCTTCCTGAACAGCTTGAAACGAAATTTGCCGACCTTAAAAAGTACGGCTTTGACTCCTGCCAGCTCTGCGCATGGAATCCCGCTCTCTGGACAGATGAAAACGCCGTGGCTGTAAAGGCTCTCTGCGAGAAGTACGGCATTACAGTGTCCGCGTTCTGGTGCGGCTGGGAAGGCCCTCAGGCGTGGAACTTCTACGAAGGTCAGCTCACGCTCGGTCTCGTTCCCGTTGAGTACAGAAGCGCAAGAATGAAGAACCTCTGCGACGGCGCTGACTTTGCTAAGAAGCTGGGTGTTACCGACGTCGTTACCCATATGGGCTTCATTCCCGAGAATCCCTACGATCCCGCTTACGCTCCCCTCTGTATTGCCATCCGTGCAGTTGCAGACCACCTTGACGCAAACGGTCAGTACCTCCTCTTTGAGACAGGACAGGAGACTCCGGTTACCATGCTCCGTTGCTTTGAGACCGTGGGACGCGACAACCTCGGCATAAACCTTGACACGGCAAATCTCATCCTTTACGGAAAGGCTAACCCCGTGGATTCCCTTGAGGTGTTCGGTAAGTACGTCCGCAACATCCACGCAAAGGACGGTAAGTACCCCGTAAACGGTCACGAGCTCGGCGTTGAGACGAAGCTCGGCGAGGGACGCGTTGATTTCCGCCGTTTCTTCGAAGGGCTCCGTGCTCTGGGCTACGACTCCTACGTCACCATCGAGCGCGAGATCGAAGGCGACGAGCAGACCCGCGACATCATCGAGGCGAAGGAATACCTCGAGAACATCATCGCAGACGTATACGCATAATAAGATAACAAGAACAGGTGCCGTGCGGCTATGTATCTTTAGCGAAAAAATCAATCACATAACGTATGGCGGGGGCTTGCTCCCGCCGTTTCGTTTTCATAAACGTTTATTTTACTTTGTTGGTGCGACTATCGGGCGTCCGTTTTTGTTTTTCTGACGTTTTTCGGCGGGTCCAAGACGTGCGTCCTACGACGTACCCTTTTCTTTGCAACAGCGTGATTGAGCTTCTGCACAATTTTGTGCCTGTACTGCCACGCGCTATAATTTGACGTAAGTGTCGGAAAAGCGAAAACAACTGATTCTCTATTTTGACACGCCGATAACAACTGTGGGTTGATATGCAATCTGAATAGGTTGTTTACATTGAAAATCTTTTATGATATAATTGGGACACAACCGAAGAGCTCACGGTGAATTTCGGAAAGGAAAAATGATTTCATGAAAGAAACAAACATTTCCAAAAACATAGCTGAACTCAGAAAGCAAAAAGGAATAACACAAGAACAGCTATCTCTTGCACTGAACATCTCACCTCAAGCAGTATCCAAGTGGGAAACAAATACCTCTCTACCAGATACTCAAACACTTCCTCTAATTGCAGATTATTTTGAAGTAAGCATTGATTATCTGTTTTATGGTGATGAATATGCCTACAACGATATTTACAATAAAGTTAGGCATAAAGTTGCAGAGTTTGATCAACAAAGCAAAGAAGCATATAACGAAGCTTTAACTCTTTTCGCATATGCCCACCTTGGAGTTAGCAGATGGCGCCATACCGGCGAGCCTGCTGTAATAAGTGATGAGCCGATCCACTTTTCAAATGAAAACGGCTTATCTTTACTGTCCGGTAAAGGATTCGGTGCTATTATAACGAGAGATTTCTTTAAAAATATTGATCAACACACCGTAGAATTTGCTCAAAAGTTATTGCCCGCTTTTACAGAAAGTAACAACATTCTTGTTTGTTTAGCAATCATATCAATGAGCGATATCAGTTTTGGTGAGTTACAAGAGAAATTGAGCCTTGACGAAAACACTTTGCGAGCCGCGCTTGATACATTGATTGCCGTAGGAATTGTAGTAGAAAAGAAATCAAAGCACAAATCTTTAGGATTCACCTATGAGATACACAGAATGTATCATACTTGCCTGTGTATTATTTTTGCAACACTTGAAATGCAACGGTATTCCTTAAAGGGTATTTCGTGTTGTTTGGGTTATGGTGATTACCCGATTACATTTTAATTTTCCGCCCCGCCTCGTGCGGGGCTTCTTTGTTTTAAAAATATTAAAAAGCCTTCTCTGCGGAAGGCTTTAGATCGCTGACAAACCCTCGTCAAGCGTGTGATTATGAAAAAAGTTGCGGCTCCCCACAGTAAAGGGAGCTGTCATCAAAGCTGACTGAGGGATTGTTTTGGAAATAATCTATTACTTTTTCGACAATCCCTCCGTCATTTTCTTATGAAAATGCCTCAGCTTGTTGACAAAGGCTAAATCAAAAGTAAAAGGGGATGCGCGACCTGCGGGTCGCTTTTTTGGACGAATAAGGGGAATTTCGCACTCTGCGGAGTGCGACTTGGGGCGCTGCCCCAAGTCCCCGCGCCCTTTTAAAAAAGGTCGATCAAAACTTTTGTGCATTTTGTCAGCATAAGACCTTTGTCAGCGGTCAGAGGTGCCGTGCGGCACCTGTTTTTTGATTTATTTAACTCTGATCACATCTTCAAATTCAATCATACCGAGCTCATAATGCAGATACATATCGTAAAAGCCTTTACCGTCAAGCTTATCATAAGTATATGCAGCCGTATATGTCGTCCCCTTCGCTACAATTAAATCAGTCACGTGAGTGGATATTTCCCCCGGTTTCGTCATTTCATTGCCATAATATGCACCCGATCCGTCCTCAAAAATACGGTATACTCTTGCTTTTAAATACTTACCGTGTTCGCTTCCCCAATAATAATAGCTTACTTTATGTGTAATGCTCGTTTCTATGGTAACTTGTTCTCCACGCGCAAGCTCGGTCTTGCTGATTTTATAGGAAACATCAGCTAAATCAGGGGTAAGTTCAAAGTCTTGTGCGCTTTTTCTTACCGTATTATGCAAGCTAAGTATGATCTTTGAAGCCTCAGCACGTGTGATATAAGCCTTCGGAGCAATCCTTGAAGATGACTTACCGTTCAAAATACCCGCTCTGTAAAAAATCTCAAGAGAATAATATGCATAGTCCGAAACCTTCCCGACGTCAGTAAAGCTCGAAAGCTTATCCTCGGACAATGGGTAAGCGCCCAAGAATTTTGCATAGCGGAAGATCATCGTTACAGCATCCTCGCGAGTAACCGGATCATTAGGACGGAAGGTACCGTCAGGATATCCTTTAACGTATCCGCTTTTGTGTGCCCATGTTACATATTTACCGTACCAATCCGTATTTTTAACGTCACTGAATGGTTCACTGTCGTACGAATTACCTCCCAAACCCAAGTCAGACACAAGCATCTGGTATCTCGCAAGGATGGTAACAAGCATACCTCGGGTCAATTTTTCGTCAGGCTCGAACATATCAGCGGAAACGCCCTTCATAACGCCAAGTGAGGTTATCTCCTTCACACTGCCGTAGTACCATTTGTCACTATTGATATCACAAAAAGGAGAGGTCTCCCCCCATTCGATCCCAACTATATCCTCTCGGTACATCCCATTGGAGATCTCGATATCAACATCCCCGGCCGCAACATTTAAGCCGAGCATACCGAAAAGCATCACCGATGCCAAAATGATTGATAATATTCGTTTCATAAAAGTTCCTCCTTTTATTAAATTTTTGCTTTCACCTATAAAGACAAGAAAAAAACAAAAGTATTACACTTTTTTGAAAAAATTTTAAAAGGTGTGCCGAAGCACACCTTTTTATAATATTTGCTTATCTGCCGTTTTCCTTGCTCTTTCTGAGCATATTGATGATCTCGGAGATGTCGTCATCGTTTACATTGGACTCAGCAAGCTCGGGAAGCTCTTCCTTCTTAGGAGCAGGCTCCTGAACCTTTGCGGGAACCTCTTCTGCGCCCTTCTTCATAATGAACTTCTCATTGCTGTTATCAAATCCTGTAGCAATGATGGTGATCTTCATCTTATCCTCAAGCTCAGGATCGAATGCAACGCCCCAGATAACGGTTGCGTCCTCGTGAGCCTGGCTTGCGATGAGAGAGGATGCTGTATCAATATCGGTAAGCTCGATATCGGGAGAAGCTGTGATGCTTACAAGGATACCCATGGAGCCTGCGATAGTGGTCTCAAGAAGGGGGCTGGAGATAGCGTTTCTCGCTGCTGTCTCTGCCTTGTCCTTACCGCTGCCCTCACCTACGCCCATGTGAGCATAGCCTGCGTTCTTCATGACGGTTGTAACGTCAGCGAAGTCCAGGTTAAGGTACTGGGGAACATTGATGAGCTCGGAGATGCTCTGCACGCCGTGGCTGAGCACGTCGTCTGCAACTGCGAATGCGTTCATAAGAGTGATCTTCTCGCCGATCTCCTTGAGCTTCTCGTTGGGGATGATGATAAGGGAGTCAACATACTGGCTGAGGTTTGCGATACCTGCCTCTGCCTGCTCCATTCTCTTCTTACCCTCGAATGCGAAGGGCTTTGTAACGATACCTACTGTGAGGATACCCATTTCCTGAGCGATACGTGCAACTACGGGAGCCGCACCTGTACCTGTACCGCCGCCCATACCTGCGGTAACGAATACCATCTCAGCGCCAGTAAGAGCGTTCTTGATCTCCTCAAGATTCTCTTCAGCAGCACGTGCACCGATCTCAGGGTTAGCACCTGCTCCGTGACCCTTTGTGATCTTCTCGCCGATCGGAACCTTGATGGTAGCGCTGGAGTGAAGGAGTGTCTGGTTATCTGTATTGATGGAAATAAAATCTACGCCGCGAACGTTAGTTACGATCATACGGTTGATGGCGTTGTTTCCGCCGCCGCCCACACCGACGACCTTTATGTTTACCTTGCTCTGATAGTTATCGTCAAATTCAAATGGCATTGTGTTTGCCTCCTTAAAAATTTTTACTTCTTAAATTTTTCGAATTATGTCCTACCATATATAATATACTAAAAATTCGATTTTTGCAAGAGCTTTTTTAAAATATTTTAGGCAAAAACTCAAAAAGAGACGATTTTTTTGCAAAAAAACGAGTTTTCAAAGCAAAATAAGCCCTCATTTTAGGTTTTAGTCAATTGCGTAAGCGATTTTTGAGTTTTATTCAATTGCATAAATTATTCGAGATCCATGTTGTTATCCATAACAACTCCGGTCTTGCCGCGAACGGTCAGATCTATGCGAAATTTATTATCTGTACTGAACATTTCATCCAAAAGCACCTTGGATGCTACGCGAAGCTTATAATCAACATCGTCGTTTTCGCCGATAATCAGCTTATATTTTGCATCGCACACGAAAGTGATATCATAACGGTCCCGGAGGTCGATTACCGTCAACCTCTCTGCAAGCTCAGAATCTCCGACAGCCTTTAATATATCAAATATCTCCGTCTCACGCTTTTCCAAGGCAAACTCGATCTTCCGTCCTGCCACAGCATAGCTGACAGTGGGGAGCTTAAGCTTCGGAAGACCCTCGGGAAGCTTGTCCGCGCTCACCGTTTCAAGAACTCTCAGCCCCTCGGAGAGAAGCTTATATTCACCGTATACCACTGTATAGTAAGCGGCTGTATCCTCCGTGGCTTTGATATTGACCGTATTCGGAATTTCACGGTCAAGGACTACCTCTCGAATGTATGGACAGTTCAGTGTAATTCTGCGGGCAACCGTGCTTGCTCTGAACGAATACAGATTCATCCCCTCTGTAATTCCGGCACCGTCAATTATCTCTTCGTTTGAATATGTATCACTGCCGGATATGTTGATGCTCTTTACAACGAACACAAGCTTATATATAAGTCCAAGGACTGCGGCAAAAATCAGAATGCACGCTACAGCAAGGAGTAGTCCGCGCCTGCGCTCTATGAACCTTTTTCTCTGTCCCGCTTCCCGCCTTGCCTCTCCAACCTTAGCCTTACCTCGACGTGCAACTTTTTCGGAATTATTCTCCTTCCCTTTCCCGTTTCCTTTTTCGGCAAAGGCAGCACCTCGTCCATACACCCTTGTCGACGAGCCGTATGACGATCGGCGGGCGTGTGTTATTCTGTTATCAGGATAAAAATCCTCATTATACCCCGGCACCTTACGCCCGTTTTTTCTTAACTCGTCGGTCATGGTGTTCTCCATTCAGCCTACGGCTACAAAAAAAATAATGAAACAAATATGTGTCTATATAGCAGACAAAAATCGGACCTTTGTTTGTTTACGCTTGAAATGTGATACGTTGCAGTGACAGAGTATCATCCCTTCACTTAAACTTCCTTCGGTTTATTTCTTACTTTTCTTCTCGTTTATAAGCTTCTTTATATCTTCGTAAATAAGTCTGTTTGCATCGGGTACGGCAAATTCTCGGATGCGCTCACTCATTGCGGCTCGCTCTGCGCGCCCGTCATCGCTTAGAAGCCCCGATACGGTCTCTGTGAGAAGCTTTCTGTTATTGGCAAGCTCGCGCTCCTCAAATACGAAGGCGGCTCCTGCATCGGACAGTACCTTTGCATTCTTGTACTGATGATTCTCCGTCACATTGGGAGACGGAATAAAGATAGGACACTTGCCTGAGATGGCAAGCTCAGAGATGGTAAGTGCACCTGCACGGCATATGATCAGATCAGCCGCCGCCATTTTCAGCGGCATATCGTAGATATACTCCACAAGCTGAAGATTCTCGCATTTATCAAGTCCCATCTTCGCAAACTGACCCTTGGCGATCTCCCATTCTATGGAGCCTGTAGCATGAATGTGAAGGGTTTCGGGATGCTTTGATGAGTAATCCTTCATAAGAGCAAGTACAGCGTCATTGACCTTCTCGGCACCCATGCTTCCGCCATAGGAAAGAAGTACGTTTTTATACTTTTTATCAACTCCGAGTGCTTCTCTTGCCTCCTCACGGCTGATCCTTGCAAAATCACCTGAAAGAGGGTTACCTACACGCAGAAGCTTTTCGGGACAATGGAGAGTCTTGCCTGTAGCTTCAAAATTGAGATATATCCGATCCGCCTTGTCCTGAAGCATCTTAACAGCGACACCTGCGATCGCATTTGATTCATGAAGTGCGCATGGTATGCCCATCATGGATGCCGCCTTTACAACAGGCCACGAAACGTATCCGCCGGTCCCTATGACCACATCCGGCTTAAACTCACGGATAAGCTTTTTTGCCTTATGAGGCGAAGTCATGGCAAGCCAGAAGGCACGTAAGTTGGCAAGCGAAAGAGACCTTCTTATACCTCTTACATCCACATGATGTAGCTTGTAGCCAGCCGCAGGCACCAGCTTATTCTCAATACCGCGCTCGGTACCCACGAAGATTATCTCCGAGTCCGGTTCGTTTCTCTTTATTGTTTCTGCAATGGCGAGAGCGGGATTTACGTGTCCTCCCGTTCCGCCTCCGGTCATGATGACTCTCATATAAACGACCGTTCCTTTCGTATTTCGTTTATTCTGCTTTTCAGCTTATCAGAGCTTTTTTCTGTAATACTGCCGAGATATGGATAGTATAAGTCCCATTTCAGCCATCAGCATAATCAGCGACGAGCCACCGTATGAGAAAAACGGCAGAGAGATACCCGTATTCGGGATGATATCGCAAACGACCATCATGTTAAGAAATGCCTGAAGGCCTACCTGCGTTGTGATACCGAAAACGGTCAACATTGAAAATGTGTCGGGAGCTCTCATAGCAATAACGTAGCCGCGCCAGATGAACACTCCGAACAGAGCGATAAGCAGAACTGCACCAAGGAAGCCCAGCTCCTCACACCAAATTGTGAATATGAAGTCATTATGTGCCATGGAGACATATCCGAACTTCTGTCGGCTTTCGGAAAATCCGAGTCCGAAGAGACCGCCCGAGCCGATGGCAAGTATGCCCTGAGTTGTCTGCCATGCTTCACCGAGTGTATCGGCATTCTCCGAGGTGAAGGTGGTTATACGCTTAAGTGCATAGGGATTGGTTATAAGGAACAGAAGCACTGCAGCGGTACCTCCCGCAGCCGCGGCAGCAAGCGTGTACCAAAGATGGCATCCGCCGACTATCATTACCGCAACGCCGAGAACACCGATAATTACGGTGCCGGAAAGGTGCTTTTCAAGCATGACGAGCACGCAGGCTACACCTATAAATAGTACAGGGCCGAGCGTGTTGTACTTTACCGTTTCCAAAAATCCGCGGCACTTCTTCATTTTTTCCTGATATTTGTCGATGTACCACGCAAGGATCAGAACAAGCGAGACCTTCATGATCTCCGATGGCTGTATCGAGAAGCTTCCGAGGTATATCCACCGCTTTGCTTCACCCTCGGATTTTCCGATCACAAGAACGGCAAGGAGGAGCACGATCGCTACGCCATACGCGGCAAAGGCTCCCCATTTTTTGAACCAAGTATAAGGCACCATGGACGCCGCAAGCATAAGCACGGCTCCGATACCCATAAATGCAAGATGCTTTTTCAGGTAGGTAAGACTGCTTCCCGACTCGTCAAGGGCGGTAGGATAACTTGCGCTGTACATGATAAGTGCGCCCATTGCAAGGAGAAGGATAATAACAACGAGCATTATCTTATCTACACCGCCGCGTACTCTTTCTACGTCAGCCTGCCACTCTCTTTCACGGCGTGCTTCTGCCAGAGCTTTCTCCTCACGTTTTATGAGAGCTGTATTTGATTTCTTTATTTCTCTTCCATAGGCTTGCGGGGTCATTGATCTGCCTGTTGACACTGTACGATGACCACCGGCAGACTTGACACCTTTTCGGGATGCGGTATACTTCCCTTTTTTCTGAGGTTCCGCATTCATACCCGTACGATTTTCAGCGGAAAGCTTTCTTACGGCACGCCCGTATCTGTTATTCTGATTTTGAGGCATAACGCACCGACCTTTCCGTCAAAATTGTGTTTTTTCTTATCTTACCACGCCAAAGTAGGCGATAGCGGAGAATATTACGGTAACGGCTGTAAATACGATAACTACCTTGTTTTCCGACCAGCCGCATTTTTCAAAATGATGATGTATGGGAGACATCTTAAACAGACGCTTTCCGTGAGTAAGCTTGAAGTATGATACCTGAAGCATAACTGATGCAGTCTCGATGATGTACACAAGTCCGCAGACAACGACGATAAGAGGATTTCCCATCATGAACGCACCGCCGACCACAAGTCCACCGAGGAAGAGCGAGCCCGTGTCACCCATAAATACTCTTGCGGGATTAAGATTGTATACAAGGAAGCCTGCGCATCCACCGATAATAACAGCACCGAGAGAAACGAGAGCACCGTCCGCCTCAACAGCACCGTTCACAAAGCCGCAAACCGTAAAGAATACGCCTACGGCAAGGGTTACCGAGGAAGCAAGTCCGTCTATCCCGTCTGTAAGGTTCACGCTGTTCATTACCCCGCAGATGAGAACGAGGGAGATGACATAATAGAACACACCGAGTGAGAGACTAATGCCCACGTAAGGAATGTAGAGATCTGTTCCCGTCTTGCAGACCAGCGCCATACCGAGAAGATAAAGTGCCGCTGCCGCAAGCTGTAAAAGGAACTTCTGCGCAGGTGTAAGTCCATCGTTGCGCTGATTACGCAGCTTTGCATAATCGTCTATGCATCCGATAAGTCCGCCCGCAAGACCGAGAGCAAGTGTGAAAACAAAAGGAAGAGCTGTGTCGGCTCCATCGGTTATCCACAGATAAACCGCACAAGCTGCTCCGACCACCATCATTGCGATGATAAACGCAAGTCCTCCCATTGTGGGAGTACCCTCCTTGCTCTTATGCCAACGGGGACCGATATCAAGTATCTTCTGTCCCATTTTGCGGCTTTTGAGCGCGGGAATCAGTTTTTTTGATATAAGCACTGTCATAATGAATGTGATCAGCAGTGCTGCCATGAACATTATTTTATAATTCATTTTTTGACCAAACCTTTCCGCCGATGTACCTGTATTACTTCTGCTGTCTTTGATGTCTTATTTTCTGAAGCTTTTTTTTCAGGCACTCGATGACACGCTCAGCGTGTATTGCACGGCTTGCTTTTACAAGAAGTATATCGCCCTCCTGTGCAATGTCCAGGATCATATTTGCCATGGTCTGGGGGTCTCTCGTGTCAAGACATACGAAGACGTTTTCGGCACGGATGCCCTTCTTTATTGCGGCTTCAGCTACCACATCGCTCATCATACCGTAGCAGAAAAGCTTTGATACCTTCGCCTGAGCTGCATACTGACCAAGCTGATCGTGCATAAGTCTTGAGTAGTCGCCAAGCTCAAGCATATCTCCCAGCAGAGCCAGAGGACGCTTGTCATTTCTTGCGGCAATGGACACAAGAACGTCTATTGCGGCACGCATAGACTCGGGGCTTGCGTTATAGCAGTCATCAATAAGTGTGATTCCACCGATGTCATAAATGCGCTGACGCATCTCGGCACCAACAAAGGCAAGAAGTCCGCGTCTTATCTGGTCATCGGTCATACCGAGAACCGTACCTACAGCGTATGCACTGAGGGCATTATACACATTATGCTTTCCGTGAATGGGAATATCTATATTTGTGACTGCCTTATTATCATAGATCATATCAAAGGTCAAGCCGTCGGCAGTTGTTCTTATATTCAGTGCTCTGTAATCACCCTTACGGTTATAGATGCTCATAAGACGCACATCGTATGGCAGCTCATCTGCCTTTTCAAAAAGGAGAGGCTCATCTGCATTAAGAAGAACGATTCCGCCCTCAGTAAGACCTGTGCAAATCTCAAGCTTTGCTCGGCAGATGTTCTCACGGGTACCGAGAGTTGCAAGGTGTGAGGTACCGATATTGGTGACGATGGCAATATCGGGCTTCGCAAGGCGGGACATATACTCTATCTCTCCGAGGTCGCTCATACCGAGCTCAAGAACGGACACCTCATCATCGGGAGCAAGCTCCAAAAGTGTCAAAGGAAGGCCCAGCTCGTTATTATAGTTTCCCTGAGTCTTGTGAGTCTTATATACCGAGGATGCTACAGCGGCAACCATCTCCTTTGTGGTGGTCTTTCCAACGCTTCCCGTTATAGCGATAAACTTTGCCTTTGAGTGATCGCGGTACCATCCCGCAAAGGTTCCGATAGCTCCGATAACATTATCAACAAGGATCGCGGCAAAGCTCATGCCGCCTTCTCTTGCTTCATCGGGAATACGTGATGTTATAACACACACAGCGCCCTTGGACACTGCATCGGTGATGAAATCCGCTCCGTCCACGCGGCTTCCTTTAATTGCACAGAATACGGCTCCTGCTGCGGCATCTGCCGATGAAGTAGTAAGAGCACTAACAGGAGAAGTTGCATCGGCATCGCCGATAAGCTCAAGCTGACCGCCGACAATGGCGCATAATTCGGATATAGTGGGATTTATAATTTTCAGTTCAACGCTCATTTTATTTTCCTGCCTTTCTTTATCTTTAATTTCTTTATATCTTATATTTCCTCACGGCTTCTCTTACGATAGCCGCCTCATCAAATGGCTTTTTACCGTTTGAATCAATTTCGTATTTCTCGTGTCCCTTGCCAGCAAGAATGATTATATCATCGTCTCTTGCCTCGCAAACGGCATAAGCTATGGCTTCACGCCGATTCTTTATCACTGCATGGGATCTTTCGAGATCCAAGCCCGAAACGATCTCCGCTATGATCGCGTCCGCATCCTCACTTCGGGAATTATCCGAGGTAACAATAACGAAATCTGCAAGTCGTGATGCTATGTCGCCCATCCGTCTGCGCTTTGACCTGTCACGGTCTCCGCCGCAACCGAACAAAAGCGTGATGCGCTGTCCGCGTTTCCTCAGCTTTCTCACCGACATAAGCAGACTTTCAAGTGCCGCGGGAGTGTGTGCATAATCCACGAACACTTTAAAGGTCACACCGAATTCATCAAGAGGTATCTCCTCGAGCCTGCCGTCTATGCTTTTGAGAGAAGCAAGGGCGCGCCTCACATTTTCGGCGCTTGCAGAAATGCACATTGCGGCAGTTGCGGCAAGAAGTGAATTCTGAACTGTATATTCACCTGCCACCGGGCACGACAGACGAAAGACTGCGTTTTTTGAAAAATAGATGTACTCACTACCATCAAGAGAGAGCTCCTTTTGCCGAAGAGCCGACACGTCAGCAGTTATGTGCCGCGGAGAAGAAGCATCAGCGGAGCAAGCAATGACCGTTTTTGTGCCGCCGTACATATATTTTATGCGGTGCATATATGGGTCATCATCATTTATTACAAGAGTCCTGCTTTGCTCTGCAAGACGGAGCTTTGACATGAAATAGTCATCCATTGTACCGTGATAATCAAGGTGTTCCTCGCTAAGGTTCGTGAACACGGCACAATCTATTGTCAGCGGGTCTGTTTTATACTGTGACAGTCCATGAGATGAAGCTTCAAATACAAGTGCCGTCACACCCTTTTCCTTCATCATACGGATAGTCCCGTAAAGGAACTCGGGGTCAGGTGTAGTCATGGCACCGCTTACATCAGCTACCGACGAACCGCCGAAGGTACCGAGAACTTCTTCCCCTGCCATAGCACGCACTGTTGTTATGATACCGACCTTTTCGCCTGCATTTTTCAGTATCTCACGTATCATGAATACTGTAGATGTCTTACCGTTAGTTCCCGTGACCGCTATAGTTTTCATATTGTCTGCAGGGGTCGCGTACCAGTTGTTCCAGATGTGAGCTTCCGCAAGGCGTGTGTTTTCTACGATTGCATAAGGTACGTTTGGGGGCAGCTTTTCCTTTCGGCTCGCCACCACAGCGCAGGCACCTCTTGCAAGAGCATCACCGATATAATCGTGTCCGTCTCTCCGCGTTCCTTCAACGCAGATAAAGATGCCGCCGGACAGGACACTCCTTGAATCCGAGCTTATCTGTGTGATCTCGGTATCCTCAGCTACGCCGTATTCCGTAACGTTAACATTTTTAAGCAGGTCGCAAAGCTTCATATGCCCTCCGAAAGTTTAATTATATCTTTAAACTTCCGTTTGGCACGCAAGATCAGTCCGTACCGTCCATATGTCTCAGCTCTATCTCAACAACAGCACCGATCTCAACACTCTCGCCTGCCGCGGGGTACTGATTTATGACAGTTGCCGATGATCCGTTGGTAGCTCCCGTGATCTTCACGTTGAGTCCGGAATTAAGAAGTATCATATTCGATGCCTCTGCGGTCTTGTACATAAGATCGGGTACTGTGGTGTACTGTCTTTCAGTCTCAGTGCCGCAGTAAAGTATGACGCGTCCGTTTTCCTTACGCATGGTGCTTCCCGCCGCAGGGAACTGTCCCGTGATAACGCTGCCGTCGCCGATTATCTCACAGGAAAGACCGTTAAGAAGCAGGTCATCTCTTGCGGCATCGGGGGAGCCGCCCACATAATCGGAAACGGATATATCAAGAGTTGCAAGGTCCTCGGGGGTATACTGCTGTTCTATACCAAGGTAAGGAAGTACATCGCTGAGCAGATTTGAAATATAGGGAGCTGCAACAACGCTTCCGTAGACTGCACCGTTCATAGGCTCGTCAACAATGATTATCGCCGCGATCTTGGGATCATCTGCAGGTGCAAATGCGGCGCAGGAGCCGACTCTGTAGCTCTTATTTCCGTTTTCGTCAAACTTATCTCGCTTTTCCGAGGTACCTGTCTTAGCGGCGACCTTGTAGCCCTTTACATATGCATTCTTCGCACCGCCGTCGTGTGATACACCGTCCTCAAGGACTGCGGCGATCTCTTTGCATACCTCAGTGCTTATGACCTGACGCTTAACGTCTGTATCAAATGACTTGATGACCGTGCCGTTTTCATCAACGATCTCCTTGAGCACATGGGGAGTTTTGTAGTATCCGCCGGATGCAATTGTGGTGATGGCTGAAAGCTGCTGAATGGGGGTAGTCTTGAAGGTCTGACCGAAGGAATAAACCGCAAGGTTTACTCCAGAGAAGCCTTCACGTGCATTTACGATACCTCCCGTTTCTCCGGGAAGATCTATTCCCGTAACGGAGGTATATCCAAAGGCTTCAAAATAATTATAGAATCTCTCCTTGCCTACAAGAGCCGCAACCTGCATGAGCGCAGGGTTACAGGACTGCTGGAGTCCGTATCTGTAGGGGAGGGTTCCGTGTCCTGCATGGTCATGGCAGTAGATGGGCTTTGACCAGCCGTCTACCATCCAATATCCGGGGCAATTGAAGGGCGTGTCGAAGGTAATTACACGTTCCTCAAGAGCCATTGCCGTGGTCATTATTTTGAAGGTGGAGACGGGCTTATAAAGCTCGGTTATCGCCTTATTCTTCCAAAGAGTATATAAAAGCTCACTGAATTTGTCGTTATATTCCTCAGTACCTTCAGTATACTTAGACAGCACCTCGAGAGATGCTTCATCAAGGGTATAGGGAGAGTTGAGGTCAAAATCGGGGTAGGTCGCCATTGCGAGCACGCCCGCAGTTTCAACATCCAGCACGATTCCCGTAACGCGGTTTCCCGCCATTGAGTCGTGATATGTCTGCCTCAGCTGATTTTCAAGGGCACTCTGGATATATTTGTCGATGGTCGAAACCACTCTGTATCCGTTTTCCTCCGGAATATAGGTGGTCTCATACTCAAAGGAAAGCTCGTCATTCTTTGCATCGTGTGCGAGAATGTACTTTCCGCTCTTTCCCTCAAGGTAGTTATTGTAATACGCTTCGATGCCGTCGCGTCCGACTCCCTCGGAATTTGTAAATCCGATAACATGGGATGCAAGACTGCCGTATGGGTAGTACCGTTTATTGGATGCCTGGTCGTATATCTGGTCCCTCAGATCAAAGTCCTTGATAAATTCCTTGACTCTGTTATTAACGACCTCTTCCACATTCTTTTTTACGACCTCATACTGTCTGTTGGTCCTGCCGATACGTTCCATTATCTCAGCACGGTCAACCTCAAGGGTATAGGAAAGGTATGTGGCAATAAGCTCATCAGCTCTCGCACCGGTGTATGATACCTTTCCGTCCTCGCTTACCCATTCGTACCTTACGTCGTTGTCTTTATTGTCGTCGGAATTTAACTTTTCATTCTCGCCATTCAGCTTCGCTATATGAAAAGGGGAGATGATCACATTGTACACCGTTTTGTTGGTGGCAAGAATGACGCCGTTTGTGTCAGTGATCTCTCCTCTTCTGGGTGTCATAAGTGTCTCAGAGGTAAGCTGGCTGAGCACCTGTGACTGATAATATTCATAATCTTTTAGCTGATACTTTACAAGGCGACCGACGATTATCATACCTGCAGCAATAAACAGGCAGAAGAACACCATTATCCTTCTGTATGTCTTTCTATCAGTTCTGTTATTTACTGTTTTGCTCACATCATGCTCCTCTGTATTTATGCCTCGGGGCGTTTTCTCGAAGAATTACCTCGCTATTTATAATATTTGCTTTTTCACTAAGATATTCCGGAAAATCAAAGCGCACCGCAAAGTGCGCCGATTTTATTTATTAGCTCCGCGATGTCAGCGGACATAGTCCATAATGTTTTCGAATGCCGCAGACAGTCCGGAGAGGATTCCGCCATAGCCTTCGGGTGCATCATCACTGTTTTGAGCGATAACTATGCGGTCACCGTCGGAAACGGTAATATACTTTTTCTGCACAGAGCCTTCCTTTACCATATTGAGCTCATTCACAGCCTTGTCCTCGATAACGCCGAGGTCATTCTTCGCCTCGATCTCGAGAGCATACTTTTCAGCCTCGGCACGGATCTGTGCAAGCTCTGCTTTCATATCGGAAAGCTGCGAGGATGACTCTGATATCTGAGAGAAGCTGTACACAACTCCCATAAGAAGAACAAAGGCGATCAGGATACCGAGGATAACTCCCATGGGAGCCCGCTTCTTCTCCACCTTGATCTCGCGGCGGCGGAGGGCTTCCTCCTCGCGTCTCGCTTCAAGTCTTGCCTCGCGCCTTGCTTCAGCTTTTGCAGCCTTAAGCTCACGCTTCATTCTCTTGTCATATTCTTTATAATAAGCAATACGGCGAGCCTGTCGTGCGCGCTCATGCTCCATTCTTGCAATGCGATAAGCCTCTTCCTTTTCGGCGCGTGCATTTCTACGGGCAATCTCTGCTCTGTATGATGCTTTTTCAGCGGATCTTCCTTTGGAACGGCGTGTTCTTTCGGTAGCGGAAGCCGCATTATTATGTTGTCTTGTGTTTCTGCCGACGTAACCCATGCCGGTGAATCTTGTTGACTGATATGTCATAGCGGCTTCCTTTCGTTACATTAGTTTTTATTTCAGAGCTTTTCTGCCACTCTGAGCTTTGCGCTTCTTGCGCGGGGGTTGTCCGCGATCTCGGCATCCGAGGGAATGATGGGCTTCTTGGACAGAAGCTTCACCTTGGGCTCGTTGCCGCAAACGCAAACGGGAAATTCGGGAGGACAGGTGCATCCCTTGGCGAGATCTGCCATGGTCTGCTTTGTGATACGGTCCTCAAGAGAGTGGAAGGTGATCACGGCGGCTCTTCCGCCTGCATTAAGCCTTCTCACTGCCTCTTCTATGGCAGGTCTTATAACATCGAGCTCGCGGTTGACCTCAATGCGGATAGCCTGGAAGGTGCGCTTCGCGGGGTGCTGTGCCTCTTTGCGTCTTGCCGCTGCGGGAATAGCATTTTTGATGATCTCAGCAAGCTCCAGTGTGGTACTGACAGGAGACTCGCTTCTCTTTTTCACTATAGCCGACGCGATCTTTGGAGCGAATTTTTCTTCCCCGTAAGCGAAGATCAACCGTCTAAGTTCTTCCTCACTGTAGCAGTTCACCACATATGCGGCATCGAGGGTAGCACAGCGATCCATCCTCATGTCGAGCGGTGCATCTGCCATATATGAGAAACCGCGTTCTGCTTCATCAAGCTGGTAGGACGAAACACCGAGATCCCACATGATACCGTCTATCTTATCAATTCCAAGTGAATCGAGAGCGGCACCGAGAGCTGAAAACTCGGTCTTAACTATGGTGACCTTATCAGCGAATGCCGACAGCCTTTTTGTGCAAGCGGCAATTGCATCGTCATCGCGGTCAAGGCAGATAAGCCTTGAGCCTTCGGGAAGTCTTTCGGCGATCCCGAGAGAGTGTCCGCCGCCACCTGCGGTGCAGTCTACATAGACACCGCCGCGAGATGGATCAAGCGCCTGCATACATTCGTCAAACAGAATAGATTTATGTACAAATTCCATCGGTATCTCCGATCACAGACCGAGCAGAGCAAGAGTCTCAGCGAAGTTTTCGGGCTCGTCCGCAAGTCCGAGATCATTCCATTTTTCTTCTGCCCAGATCTCAACATACTTGCCGCATCCGACGGTAACAACATTCTTGGTGATGCCTGCATAATCAACCATGTCCTGAGGGAGAAGGACTCTTCCCTGACTGTCAGGCTGTACCTCTATGGCGTTGGAGTAAAGGAAGCGGGCAACCTCTCTTGCCTGGCTCTTGGGAAGCTCATTGATCTTCCTTGTATAGTTCGCCCATTCCTCTTCGGAGTACACGCAAAGGCAACGCTCTGCGTCCTTGATGATCGTAATGTTTGTGCCGAGCTGTTCCTTCAGCTTGGAAGGAATAATAAGCCTGTTTTTAGAGTCGATCGAATGTGGGTATTTACCCATCAGCATGGCTTTTTCCCTCCCTTTCAGTCCATTTCGTGACACTTTACTCCACTTCGTTATTATTATATAACAAATACAGTTAAATAGCAAGGGGAATGAGCAAAAAAAATTATGTTTTTTTCGCATTTTTTGAGTATTTTTCCCTACTTTCGGCAATCATCGGCAGCTCTCCCCTCACATCGCGTATAAAAATCGCTTTTTTGTGATTTTATTCCACAAATCCGCACCTTGGGGCATTGCCTGACCTTCCCCGACCTCATGTGTATTTTCACACCATTAACACAGATTTCCCGTGATAACCTACGACACATTTCAGCAAAGTTCACAACACATTTCGATCAAATGTTTCTTTTGTAACATTTTCTGCAAAGAAAAATCCGCATTCAGCAACAAAAAAAACCACCGATGCTCGGTGGCTCAGCTTGATGACAAACCCTGTGATTTCACACAGGGTTTGTCAAATTAAACAAAGACTAAATCAAAAGTAAAAGAGGATGCGCGAGCTGCAGCACGTTCGCTTGCGCGAAGTGCGTCACCAAACTTCGTTTGGTGCGGGTCGCTTTTTGGACGAATAAGGGGAATTTCGCGCTCTGCGGAGCGCGCCTCGGGGCGCTGCCCCAAGACCCTGCGCCCTTTTA
>JAFUPK010000007.1 GCA_017481265.1 Clostridia bacterium | reverse complement strand
ATGCGCATTATCGTTGTTTTTCCGGCTCCGTTTCTGCCGATCAGTCCGAATATCCCCTCGGGGATCTCAAAGCTGACTTTATCAAGCGCCTTTTTCTTGCCCAGAGGGTAGATCTTTGTCACATTTTTTATTTCTATCATATGTTAATCCTTTTTATTTCTTTAAAAAAATTATCAGTCGGTTTGGCATGGACAGTATATTCGCTTTGTAGTACGTGTCCCCATACCTATGTCTTAGTCCCCGAATCCGCGGTGGAGCTTCTCACGTCTCAGGAGCAGATACGTTAGAAGTATCAGAATAACGCCAAGAGCGAAGAATATAAGTCTGTTGTACGTCCAAGCGTTTTTCATTATTTCCATTCCCTTTACCTGTTCGGCATAAGCGTTGGGTATTGTATCTCCAAGGATGTAGTTTGACATATACGGGTTGAAATAGCTGTCCGTCACGGGACGCACTCCCTTCTGTATCTGCTTTGAAAGATTTTCAAAGGACACATTAGCGAACATACAAAGGAAGATCGGAATGTAACAGTTTCTTGTGAGAACTCGGAAGAAGCAGAACAGCGCAAAGAAGAAGAACACCGTTACAAACAGAGATACCGCCGTGTACAGCCTGAAATTTTCGGGTACAAATATCGGTATTTTGGGCCGCTCTGAGCCCTCATAGGGTACGAACCTATAAAGGGCAAGAGCAGCAAAGGTAGAAAGAAGAGTATATACAAAGATCGGTACCGCCTTTGCAAAGAACAGCTTTGCCGAGCTTGTTCCGCATACAAGGCATAGCTCGATCTCGTATTTATTGGGAAGAATGAAGCAGCAATATGCTATCATCAGCGTGGGTATGGACATCTCCACAAAATCGAAGAAGCCCACAAGCACGTATGGAGTAATTAGATTTCCGGGAGCAAACCAGTTCGCCATAAACGCAAGGTAAAGGATCGTCAAGGGCAAAAAAGGCAGCGTCCGTAAAAATGTTCGTTTATACATAATCAATATCCTATAGTATCCGACAAACGATCACTACAGCCATACCTCAGATGTATTACGGATCTCGGTAGTATTTCCCCTTTATCGGGAAGGCTGATTCCTTCTCGTAGGTGGGATATACCTCCTTTATTGCAAAAAATCCGCTCGCAGACTTAAACTCTTCGGGAAGAGGATAGCTGAAGCCTTTGGCAAGCTCCTCCAGCTCCTGCTCTACAGGGATGCCTGTGGTGATGGACGGAAACAGCGAGATCTTGTAGCTGTCCCATCTTTCCGCTTTGGTTTCAGCCTTGCCTACATTAAGCCTTGCATCTCCGATAGAGATGATCTTTCCATCCTTGTCGAAAACGACAATATCGCCTGTAATGCTTATCGGCTCTACACAAGGTAGAATGGTTATGTCATCCACAGCAACATTGACCATAACTTCTTTTTTGAAGTATTTGACCTGATCGGGGCCGATCGGAACTATGTACCGTCCTCTTTCGTCAACGTGTCCCCAATGAGTTCTGAACTCAATGTTCCTTCCGCCGTCCACCAAAGCGGCATAGCAGGTATCTGTGTATACATCTGCAGAAAGAGTGTAGGAAAACCCTCCAAACTTTATTCCCGGCTGAAGGACGATATAGCTCTGCCGACCTGCCGGAAAGCCTTCAAAGACCCGCTTTTCCCGTCTGATCACCTTTCCGTTTACGTTCTTGTACTGTGCATCTATGGTAATAGTGTAATTTTTATCGGTCTGGTTGGTGATGTCAAGTATCATTACATGACATCCGTTATATTCGTATTTTTTCTGCTTAACGAGCATACCGCCGTTGGAATCAGTGTCCGTTGCTGTCTCATCCGGCTCGGACACAAAGTCTCCCGACAGGCTGTGCTCGGGAATAAATTCGGTAGCTTCCGCGCTGTCACCGTCCGTACTGTTTACGGTATCGTTATTTTTCAGAATGTTCATCGCACTTGCGACAATAAGAGAGCAAACTATGGCAAGGCAAAAGCCGACGCAAAGTCCGTGTGCGAAGCCTGCCCCCTTAAAGAAATTTCCGTTATTTCTTTCTTTTGTCGTCTTTTTCATGTGATTCTCCATTCTGCGCGGTACTACGCTTGTTTTTTATCCTTACCCGGTCACATCTGACCAATCTCTGATATGGCAAAGATACCTGTAATGCTCGTCAGGTTGTCGGGTATCTTGTAGCTGTCAGCTTCGTCATATGGTACATCCGTAAGGAAAAGGGGACGTCCAAGCCCACCTACACTATCGTCGGGTATGGAAGGGTCATAGGTCATGTTACCGTGTCCGCCATCTCTTATGTAAGCAAGCTCTCCATTCTTGTCAAAGAACACAAGCTTCCCCCAGTAATTTATGTTTCCGGGACCCTTATAGCGCATATGTATTCCTGCGGCGACAGAGGTAACACGTGTCAGAGCGTTATACTCATCATTATTTGTAGGATAGACCTCTCTGCCGGAGCCGTCCGTCATCGCCCAGCCGATACTGACAGTACATCTGTCGAATATCTTGAGGTGCTGAGCATAAGTCTCAGCGTTATATTTCTTAGCGGAAAGCTCAAATGTGAATTTGTCAAACTCGATGCCGGGGGCAAATACGAAATAGTTGCTCCAGTTTGCGGCAAAGCCTTTAAAGGTCTGAGATTCGGTAGTAATAACATTGCCGGATGCATCAAGATACTTTCCGTCGATGGTGATTGTGAATGCCTCATCGGACTTGTTTTCCACCTGAAGTATCATTACGTTACCTGCAGAGGTAGGCCCTGAGGGGTACTCGCTTCCTGCCTGATATACTACATACTGAGGTGTATCATAGTAATACTTTTTCTGCTTTATGACCCAGCTTCCGTAGTTCTTCGATTCCTCGGGCTCATTTGTCGAAGGCTTTGTGGTAACAGGCTGTGTTACAGGTGCCAGCGTTACAGGTGCCTGCGTTACGGGCGCCTGCGTTACGGGTGCCTGAGTTACGGGTACCTGCGTTACGGGTGCCTGCGTTACGGGTGCCTGCGTTACAGGCGCCTGCGTTACGGGTGCTTGCGTTACGGGTGCTTGCGTTGCGGGTGCCTGCGTTACGGGTGCTTGCGTTACAGGTGCTTGTGTTACGGGTGCCTGTGTTACGGGTACCTGCGTTGCGGGTGCATCTGTGACCGGTGCATAAGTCTCCTCGGGTTCAGTTGCATCGGTATCCTCGGAGGGAGCACTTTCCGTATCACGTGTGGATTCTTCCGTGTCAGCGGCATCAGTGCTTTCTGCCTCTTCGGTCACATCCTCGCTTGAGCCTCCCTCGGACTGCTCTGTGGCAGGCACGTTTGAAGAAGAGTTAGATTCATCAAGTTCTTCATCCTCGAAGTTAATAATGATCTCTTCCTCAAACTCGATAGTAGCCTTTTCGGTGGATACGTTCTCCGCAGGCTCCTTACTTGATCCGGCAGTACCTACGATAACTACTGTCAGCGCCACAACAACAACGACAGCGGCAATCGCGATATTTCGGATCTTTGCGCCGGGAGTCATTTCTCCGAAAAATGCTTTGAGCTTTTCCGAAACTTTCGAAAATACTTTTTTCATTGGGTGTTCCTTTCTATATTATAATATTTTTTGATCATTCAGTAAAGCCTTTATGTAAGTTTTCACGTTTTAGTAATATATAGGCTATCACAAAGAAGATAATTGCCAAAGCAAGAAACGACAGTCTGTTATACGTCCACACATGGGGAGAAAGTCCAAGCGACTCATTTGCAGACGGCACGTGATCGCTGATAATGTATGACGACATAAACGGATCGACAGAACATTGCCCGAGAGGAGCTGTTCCGAGTCGGATTTTCTTGTTGAGCTCGGAAAATGCAGAATGGACGATAAAAGAAATAAAAAATGTAATGTAGCAGTTCCGCGTGACAGCACGTATCACCGCACAGACAGAAGCAAAGAACAGTACCGTCACCACCATAGAGACTGCGGCGTAAAGCTTTACTCTCTCAGGGACATAAAAATACACAAGCTCGCCTGCAAGCGGTCCGCTGAAGGGTAACACTTTATAATAAGCGAGAAAAAGCATCATTGCCGCCACCGTGTACATGACCATCGGTGCAAATCTTGTAAAGTACAGCCTTTCGGTATTAACTCCGCACACAAGTCCAAGCTCTATCTCCGATCTGTTATGGAAAAGTAATGCGCCGAAGGCTATCACAATAATGGCTGCCGTCGTTTCCACGCAGCTCATGAATCCGCCCGGGTACGGATAAAGAAATGCAACGTGTTCAAGGTTCCCCAAGGACACAGCAAGCCCTATAGCGGCTATAGGCAGGCAAAAGAGCGTACGCCGCATTGAATACCTCGTGAGCATTATTTTGTCTCGCGTCGCTGTGCAAAGAGCCATTCAAGGGAGCCGATATCTTTTCTTGCGCAGAAGCTGTCATAGATCTGCAAGAATCCGTCTACCGTAATTGACTTTGTAGCGGTAAATCCGTCATGTACAAATGCGTATTGAAGCCGATCGCCGTATTTCGGATCGACGTTATACTCATAAACCGGATGATAGTCGTCGTTACAGTTGATATAGTAGATCGGAAGATCCTTCATCTCATCGGAAATGGTCTTCCAGTATGTGCCTTCAAGTGTGTACTCTTCATCTTCAGCATCATTATGGTAAAGTGCATCAACTGCACCGTGAACAAACAGCGCAGCGGACACGGACATCGGATGCTTTTCAAGTGCCTTAAATGTGAAGAATGCGCCGTCGTCCTCGCCTGTGGCAATAAGGTATACCCTTTCCGTATCAACGCTGTATTTTCCGGTAACATATGCGAAAAGCTCGCCGCAATGTTCGAGATCCTTCTTAAGTCCGACACCGGGGATCATGACGATGCTTTCATAAACGGGACTGTCCGCATCGGAAAAGCAAGCGCCGATACCGTCAATACTTGCAGAATCACTTCCTGCGGTAAAGATCACGAGGGGATATTTCTCACTCTCGCTGTAGCCATCGGGGAAGCGGATATAATATGGCTTCGGTGCTTCGTCTTCGGTGCAAAGCTCAAAGTTATCCGGTGCAATTGCAGGAACGTATTCGCTGCCATCTCCGATGCTTCCCGTGTCCGTATCTTCCTTCATAAGGGGCAAAAGGCGAGTCAGCACCGTTGCGATCTCGGCACGGCTTGCCTTGCTTTTCGGCTTAAACTTGCCTGAATCATCTCCGCCCATAAGTCCCGTCTCGCGGAGAGATTCGATGTACTCGGCAGCCCAGTCGGGGAATTTTGCACTGTCGGCAAAGCTTTCAACAAGTGGAGTTCCCTTCTCTGTTATCTCCATGTATTCAAGGAATGTAACGAACATCTTTGCAAGCTCCTGACGAAGGACGGGTGAGTTTGGTTTAAACGTGTTGTCGGGGTATCCTGTTGCAAGCTCACGGCTGACTGCCCAGCCTACCGCCTCGGCATACCATGCGTTTTCCTTTACGTCCTTGTAGCTGAGGCTGTCCTCTGTCCCCCATACCACTTCGCCTGACATACGGTACAGCACCGTCACAAGCTCAGCTCTCGTCATGGATGCGTTGGGGGCAAATTTTCCGTCGCCCTTCCCCTCCATGATGCCGAAGGCATTGACGGTGAACACAGAGGACGCATACCAAGCGTTTGCTTTTACGTCATTAAACACTGTCGCCGCGCTTACACATATTCCCGAGATCGCCGAGAGGATCATTACGACCGCCAAGATAGCGGAAAGTAGTTTTTTCATCTTTATTACCATACCTTTCTTTTGTTTGTAGATTTTCGGGAATGGGACACGCCTTTACGGCTCTGTTTCTTTACCCTTCACATAAGTATCGTTACCATTTTCGTAAAATAGCAGGTTTTCAGAAATATTTTTCAAAAAAAAACTTTTTTTCGCATAAAAAAGGGGCTGTCGCATTAAGATGTAGAAGGTGTGATTTGGTTCTTGTCGGCGTACTTGGTGCGACAGAAAGACAAATCGCGACTAAAAATCCACATAAAACAGAGAAAACCACCGAAAATTCGGTGGTTTTCTCAGCTTGATGACAAACCCTGTGCAAAAGCACAGGGTTTGTCAACTTAAACAAAGGCTAAATCAAAAGTAAAAGGGGATGCGCGAGCTGCAGCACGTTCGCTTGCGCGAAGTGCGTCACCAAACTTCGTTTGGTGCGGGTCGCTTTTTGGACGAATAAGGGGAATT
>JAFUPK010000057.1 GCA_017481265.1 Clostridia bacterium | reverse complement strand
TTCGGCGTTTGAGATGGTTCCTTCGAAGGATATTAACCATATTTATGGTGGCAGGGCAAATAGTGCATTGGAAATAAATCCGGTGAGCCTATAGGCTCGGCTGGGAATATGCCCTGGAGGGGCTAACGGGGCCACCGGCACGGCCGGTGGTCATGACTTATCAGTCAAGCACGTAAACGGTCATATCCCATACACCCTGAGCCGCAAACTGCTCGTAATAGGGACTGGTGTCGTCCATCCATATGTCGATAAGATTGCCCTTGACCGCGCCGCCTGTGTCGGCTGCGATCTTTACACCCATATCAAAGGTGCTGTTCATTACGTACATTCTCGTTCCGAGGGGGAATACGTTCGGGTCGGTGGCAATTACGTCGTTTCCCGTAGGCATACCTGATGCTGTGGTGCCGTGGATGTTGTAATATGTCGCTCTGACGTTCATACAATATGAATAGGAGTATGTGTTGCCGTCGGGAGCTGTGAATGTACCTCCGATGCCGTAGTAGTTCACTTCATTAGTGGGGTACTGCGCGATGTAATCATATTCCCGTGTGCGGTTTACCTCAACTCCGTTGAGATATTCTACGGTATATACGATGTCTCGGACACCGTTCTGTCCGTAGGTGGCTGTTTGGAATGTTCCGCGGGGAATGCTTGTTGAGTTTACGGTCTCGGAGGTATATGGAATGGCTTCGGATTCCGTTACCTGCTTATATTCCGTTTTGTCCACGGTGATCCAGGATTCATATTCGATAGGCTCGTCAAGCCCGATGGAGGGATGCTCGTTTTCCGTGAGCCATATGCCCGATGCCTCAAGGATCTGACGGAGAGTCGTGGGTCCTGTGGTGCAGGTGAGAAGCTCTCTGTCATAGAACTGCACGGTTACCTTAAAGCCGACGGGGACGGCAGGCTCCTCAGGCGGAATATCCTCGGGCTCCGTTTCTGCTGTTTCACTTTCCTCAGCTTCGGTCTCAGCTTCGGTCGTAGGGTCGGTTACATCCTCGGCGCTATCTCCGACGTCTTCGCTGTCCGAAGCTGTATCTGCCGGAAGCTCTTCGGGAGCTGTGGTGCCCGTTATCTGCTCCGACGGCACTGTGACAGAATTGTCAAGATAGACCTCTTCTGCATCAAGTATCTCCTCGTTTTCAGGGAGTGTGCCGAGCATTTCAAAGTCCGCTTCCTCACCGCTGTCGGAGAGAGATGCTCCGTATACTGCAAGAGGAATTATGATTCCCATGCATAATAAGAGAGACGCGCACATGACTACCGACTTTTTGTTCTTTAAGATAAAAGCGATGATCGGATGCCTTTTTTTTCTTTTTGCTGTATTACGTGGAGCTTTCGGGTTGACAGCAGTAATGCTTTGTGACCTTGACATCTGCCTTCTTGCCGCATCGGAAGCCGGACGTGCGCCGCTTGTGCTCCGTACTGTTGCGGAAGTTACACGCGGGAAAACGGTACTCATTTCAGTTTGGGTCTGTGACTGTGCCGACCGGGAGGCTATTCTTCTTTGAACGGGAACAGCCGAGGTGCGCACGCTTTGAGAGGGGCTTTGCGGCTTTGTCGGAGTGCTTTGAGATGTACGTCTGTTTCTGACGCATACGGGGATCTCAATTGAATCAAAACGGGCATCGTGAGAATTAGCTTGGGTATTGTTCTGCTTGAAATTAATGCCTTCGTCGGGCTTTACACCCGTCTGACCGGTTACATGGGTGCGGCTTGATGCAGTACAGTCAGAATTATCTGAGCTACGGTACAAGATGACACCTTCTCGCCGTTTGGCGATTCCTTTCCGCCGACAAAAAACTGTCGGAAATTGATGCCGTATATGCGAAATCATGCCAAAAAATGAATCATTTTCGCACCTGCGGCATAGACCTTTACAGGCAATACAAAATCATTATACCATAAATGTATGAAAAAATCAAGGATGTTTTTTGCAGAACACGGAAATTGCACCCGCGTAGAGTATAAAGCCTTCAACATATAGTATGAAAAATTTCGGAATTATTCTTCATAAGCGCAGAAAATGTATTGACAACGGTCTTGGAAAATGATAAAGTATACTATAGGGTACTCTCGTAAAAAAGGTAGAGTATGACCGACATATTATATAATGTTACAGAAAGGATTACGATAAAATGAATTATACCTATCTTGACAAAAAGTATGAATTATCACCCGAGATGCAGAGAGTTGTCGATGAAGTTGAACCGAGAATGTTTGACAGAAACATGAGAGAGGGCACCTTTACGGGTGCTCCTTACGACTGCCGTGAGCCTTTCCTTGACGTTTTTGAGGAAATGCCCGATGCTCCTTATGCTATAGCTCTTGCACATGCTATTGTGAGAAGCTGGACTACATCTACAATTGCTGTTCTTCCCGGAGAGATCATCGTCGGAACAACAAGACCCTTCAGAAGATTTGCTGAACATTTCTCATACGGTATAGAGGATCAGGGCTGGTGTGTTCAGAATGACGAGAATTATAAGAAGATGGCTGACTCTGTCGGTGCACGATATGAAGCGCTTAAGAGCCGCATGGTTCCCGGTACCTATGAAGCAATGGAAGCTGCCGGAAGGGAATTCTTCGGAAAAGAAGAATATGAACACTGCGGATCTCTCATGTGGACCGGCGGATATCAGGGACACACGATTCCGGGTTATCCGAAGCTTTTCGGATGGGGTCTTGACCGTACCATCGAAGAGATCAACAAGTACGATGCCAATACAAATGACGAGAAGAAGCACGAGCTTTATGCTGCTATGCGTATAATCGTCGAGGGACTTTCCGCTTTTGCGATCCTCCACGCAGACCGTGCCGCAGAGCTTGCTGCCGCTGAGACCGACGAATATCTCAAGAAGACATACCTTCTTGTAGAGAAGAACTGCCGTAAGATCGCACACGATAAGCCGGAGAATCTTCTTGAGGCTGTACAGCTCATGTGGTTCTACTCTCTTTGGGACTGGGTAGATTCCCTCGGCAGAGCTGACCAGTATTTCTATCCTTACTATGTTAACGGAGTTGATGAGGTTCCGAAGGACGATATCATCGCTTCCTTTATCCTCAAGATCCGCGAGCACGGTGCTCATAATATGACTCTCGGCGGTGTTCGCCCTGAGGACGGCGAGAACGCCACCAACGAGCTTACATTCCTTATGCTCCAGATCCTCCGTACATATCACGACACTCACCCCAGAGTTGCGGTGCGTATCGACAAGAGCACTCCGAAGGAGGTTATGGACCTTATCGTAAAGATGTGGTCTGAGGGAATGAGCGATCCCACTATCGTCAGCGATACTCTCGTTATCGACGGTCTTCGTGATTACGGTGTTTCCCTTGAGGACGCACGTGATTACGCTACTCTCGGATGTCAGGAGATCGAGATCCCCGGCAAGAGTAACTTCGGATGCGAGGACGGATCCTTTAACCTTGCGAAGGTTCTCGAATATACCCTCAACAACGGACGCGACGTTGAAAGCGGTATGAAGATCGGTCTTGATACGGGAAGCCTTGCCTCATATAATTCAGTAGAAGAGATCTACGAGGCATTTGTAAAGCAGATCGAATATCTTACACCTATATTCACCGAGCTTTGCAGCCTCGGTCAGACCCTTCGTGATAAGAACCTGTCAAAGCTCGTCAAGAGTGTCTATACAGACGATTGTATTGCCCGCGGAATCAACCAGGACGCAGGCGGAACCGTATATAACTACGGTGTTGTTGAAACTGCCGGACTTGCCGTTGTTGCGGACGCACTTGCCGCTCTCGAAACTGTTGTATTCGGCGACGGACGTGTTACAAAGGAACAGCTTGCAGAGGCACTTAAGACAAACTTTGAGGGTCACGAGGACATCCGTCAGATCATGCTTGCTGCCCCCAAGTTCGGTAATGACCTTGAGGTAGTTGACAAGTGGGCGGCACGTGTGCTCGAAATGTTCTGGAGCGAGATCAGAAAGTACAAGTCTATCCGCGGCGGCGTATATATGGGCGCTTGCTCACTTCTCGGCGGCGGTATCAGCTACGGACGCGAAACATGGGCACTTCCCGACGGTCACCGCAAGGGCGATCCTCTCGGAAACACTATGGGTCCGAGACCAGGTGCTGACAAGAGCGGTCTTACAGCAATGCTCAAATCTGTAACCAAGCTTCCCCTTCACCTTGGACTCGGCGGCACTACGCTTAATGTTCTTATTCCTTGCAAAGAGACGGATTCCGACGAAAAGCGTGCAAAGATCGCAGCCCTCTTCCGTGCATACATGGCAAACGGCGGACAGCTTGCGCAGATCACTACGGCATCTCTTGAGGATATGCAGGATGCGCGTATCCATCCCGAGCTCCACGGCGACCTTATCGTAAGAGTCGGCGGATACAGCACGAAATTCGTCCTCGAGAGCGATTCGGTACAGCGCGAGATAATGAGCAGATATACCTGAAAATAAGAAACTCCCTTCGGGGAGATTCAGACCGCTGACAAAGGTCTTATGCTGACAAAATGCACAAAAGTTTTGATCGACCTTTTTTAAAAGGGCGCGGGGTCTTGGGGCAGCGCCCTGAGTCGCGCTCCGCAGAGTGCGAAATTCCCCTTATTCGTCCAAAAAGCGACCCGCAGGTCGCGCATTCCTTTTACTTTTGATTTAGCCTTTGTTTAATTTGACAAACCCTGTGCGAAAGCACAGGGTTTGTCATCAAGCTGGATTCCCACTTTGCTTTTGCAAAGCGGGAATTTATTTTATGTAGGAAGTATAAGCCTGATCGCCGCGGGTACGATCTCGATTACGGGATTCTTCATGTCAAAGGCTTCTCCGTCAACTTGCACAGGCAGAAGCTTTTCGGAGATCACACGTACGGATTTGCATCTCTTATAATACACGTAGGGCATCCCCTCTATGTGGTCGCCTCTTTTATACATCCCCACGTATCTGAGGAAAGCAAGGCGTGAGACCTTCTTAACGATAACCAGATCTATAAGTCCGTCGGAGATCTCGGCGTAGGGAGTCGCCTTGAAGCCTCCGCCGTAGAAGCGTCCGTTTC
>JAFUPK010000056.1 GCA_017481265.1 Clostridia bacterium | reverse complement strand
TTCGGCGTTTGAGATGGTTCCTTCGAAGGATATTAACCATATTTATGGTGGCAGGGCAAATAGTGCATTGGAAATAAATCCGGTGAGCCTATAGGCTCGGCTGGGAATATGCCCTGGAGGGGCTAACGGGGCCACCGGCACTGCCGGTGGTCATGACTGTTGACAAACATGTTAAACAATGGTATACTATAGATGTGGACAAGATCTGTGTTTTTATCATTAGAAAGGATGGATCAATATGTTAAAAAGATTTGGCTTTACAGTATTTGTATTGATGCTTGTGCTATTGTTAGGTGTGCTTGTCTCATGCGGCGATACTTCCGGTAAGGAAGCACTTTCAAATTCTCAAACGGAAACTCAAACGGAAGCAGACGAGCTGATTCCGGAATCAAAACCGAAAAATATGGACACTTCAATTAACGGGGTGATCATTGATGCAAAGTCCGATGATTTTTTACTGAGATTCCGAGATGACGGTACGGGTATTCTGATTGGTTCTGTTTACGTTACGTATGACAAGGACACAAAGACATTTTTGATGGAAGATGGCAGGAAAATTGAACTCAAGACTGCCAGAACAGCAAATGTGGACGGAGTAGAATATAAATATACCAAAGAGCAGTATGATGTAGAAACGAGATATATATTTGACTGTGCAAAGGATGAAAAGCAACTCCGCATACATCAACTCGAAATATCTAATCAAATGGTAGTACATCTTGCGTTCAACTATGCTATGAACGAAAATAAACTTGCCATAGACTTTGATTACACATTTTACGGTAAGGACGCAGAGCTGTATACCGTTGATTATTCCATAGATGAATACCGAGGAACGATTAAGATAGGCGATAAAGTGTTTGATTATTCTAACAGTAAGGATCGAATGGAATGTCTCCTGTCATCCAAGAAAACACCTCGCAGCTATTGGCTGTACCCCGAAGGAAAGGGACGCTTATCAATAAACTGTGAGCTGGAGGAGATAAAAGATAGAGAAAGTTATGTGATCAAGTCAGGTGAAGCTGATGTCAGCATTTCTTTGGTAAATGACACGCAGGCTGAGGTGAATGGGGCTTTATTTGATTATAAGGTTATAAGCAGTTCTGCAGATGTTGATCAGGTCTATATTTTTTCAAAAGCATCAAGGGTCAGCTACAGACTGTTTCTTTTTGAAAGCGATCTGCTTCCGCCGGGAGCTAACATAGAATATCAATTCGACTATACCTTCGACGGAAGTGAGCTTAAAATGAATTTTGACGGTGTAATAGATGACGAGATTGGAATCTATAATAAGGATGACCGGGTCGTTACTATAGACCAAAACAAGTATACCTTTGTGGGCACCATCCCTTTGACAAAGTGAACTGAAAACAAAACCCTATCTGTTTAGCACAAACAGATAGGGTTTATCGTTTTTAGATAAGCTTACGAAGCTCGTCAGCTATATCGGTCTTCTCCCAGGGAGTGCCGAGATCCTCACGGCCCATGTGACCGTAAGCTGCTGTGTCGCCGTAGATGGGACGGCGGAGGTCAAATCGGTCGATGATTGCCGCAGGACGCATATCAACGAGATTACAAAGTGCCTCGGAGATGGCCTCATCACAAAGTCCGCCTTTGGCAGTACCAAATGTGTCGGTCATAACTGAAACGGGACGTGCAACGCCGATAGCGTATGCAAGCTGAACTTCACACTTGTCAGCAATTCCGGATGCAACTACGTTCTTTGCAAGGTATCTTGCAAGGTAGGATGCACTTCTGTCAACCTTTGTGGGGTCCTTTCCGGAGAAAGCACCGCCGCCGTGACGGGAATAACCGCCGTATGTATCAACGATGATCTTACGTCCTGTAAGTCCGCTGTCACCCATGGGACCGCCAACAACGAAGCGGCCTGTGGGGTTTACGTAGATGGTGGTGTCTTCATCAATAAGGGAAGCATCAACTGTAGGAGTTATTACCTCGCGGATGATGTCCTCGCGGATCTGCTCGAGTGTTACCTTATCGTCGTGCTGAGAAGAAACGACGATAGCGTCGATACGTACAGCGCGGTCTCCGTCGTACTCAACTGTGACCTGAGTCTTACCGTCAGCGCGGAGATAGGGAAGTGTACCGTTCTTTCTTACCTCTGTGAGTCTCTTTGCAAGCTTGTGGGAAAGGGATATGGGCAGAGGCATGAGCTCGGGAGTCTCGTTGCAGGCGTAACCAAACATGAGTCCCTGGTCTCCGGCACCCGTGTCGTACTTGTCGGTATCAGTACCTTCCTTAGCCTCGTGGGACTTGTCAACGCCGAGAGCGATGTCGGGGGACTGCTCGTGAATGGAGCTGAGCACAGCACAGGTGTTGCCGTCAAAGCCGTACTTTGCACGGTCATAGCCGATATTTACAACGGTATCGCGGACGATCGCCTGATAGTCGACGGAAGCGGTGGTAGTGATCTCACCCATTACGACAACAAGTCCGGTTGTGCAGGCAGTTTCGCAGGCAACGCGAGCCATGGGGTCCTGACGGAGGATCTCGTCAAGGATCCTGTCGGAGATCTGGTCGCAGATTTTATCGGGATGTCCTTCTGTCACGGATTCGGAAGTGAAAAGCTTCTTCATATTATTCTTTCTCCTTTTATAATTTCAATTTTCTAAATCGAGACTAAAAAAGACCTCACTCCGACAGAATGAGGTCGAAATTTACTCATCTATCGGGAATTAGCACCTTGTCCCATCGGATAGGTTGCCGGGCGTCACAGAGCCAGTCTCTCAGCCTCTCTTGATAAGCGGTATTAACTTAATGCTTTATAATTTTAACACATTACGTGACAAAAATCAACACGTAAAGCAAATAATTTTCATCATATTATAGCGGAAATATATGTATAGTTTAGCCTAAGTGGAAGCTTCCGTTCAGCTTGAGGAAGAAGTACACCAAGGTAAGCACAGCAATAGCCAGCGACGACACGACAATAATGACCTGTCGCAGACTGTTTTTTCTCTCTTTACTTCCTACAAGAGAATTATCCTTGCCTGCAGGAACAAAACCTGCGCTTCTCACAGCCGTTGCAACGGGCTTATATATAAGGAACACCACAGAGGCGTTGAACAAAGCTTTTGTGAGATTAAAAGGGAATAGCAGAGTCGGGATCATAGCGGCAACTGCGGAAGCCGACATACCTGTATAATAAGGTGTGATAAGGAGATTGGCGCAAAGCATGACTCCAACCATGGCGACACAAGCGGAGAGCATACCAACTACCGCTCCCTTCATAGTGCGCCATTTGCTGTAGATCAGGCTACCGACACATACAAACACGGTACTTGATAAAACATTCATTATAAATCCATAAGGACCTGTGTCGCTTATGGTGACAGCTTCAATGACCGCTACGACCAAGGACATAGCGGCACCGTAAACAGGACCGAAAAACATGGCACCAACGGTCATAACAGCATCCTTTAAGTCAAACGAAAGGAAAGAAGCCTTGAAATGGAACAGCACGCAGCAAACGTAAGCAAGGGCAGAGAACACACCGACCGCAACGATGGTTCTGATGTGTTTTGAACGAGCTTTTGTGTTAGTCATAGAAGTACTCCTGTAAACTAATATAAAAATATAATATTACGAGGAGAAACAAAAAATCCCGTACAGATACAGTACGGGGACGCCAAAATGCGCTTTTTTGAATCTTCTCTCATCCGGACTTTGACCGTCGGTTCGGGAATTGCACCCGATCAGTCTGCCGCAGCAGAGTCGTGGACTGTACCACCGGTAAGGAATTACACCTATCCCCGAAGTATTATTTCAGATAGTGGAGCCTTGCGGCTCCACTATCATGAATTATTAGGTTAAATTACTCGATGATCGCGGAAACGACACCGGAACCTACAGTTCTACCACCCTCACGGATAGCGAAACGGAGACCCTGCTCGATAGCGATAGGAGTAATGAGCTCAACGTTCATATCAACGTTGTCGCCGGGACGGCACATCTCAACGTCTGCGGGAAGAGAGATAGTACCTGTAACGTCAGTTGTTCTGAAGTAGAACTGAGGTCTGTAACCGGAGAAGAAGGGCTTCTGACGGCCGCCTTCCTTTTCAGTAAGAACGTAAACCTGACCTGTGAACTTTGTGTGGGGGTTGATGGAACCGGGCTTGCAGAGAACCTGTCCACGCTCGATAGCCTTCTTGTCGATACCACGGAGAAGGAGACCTACGTTGTCACCAGCCTCAGCGGAGTCAAGGAGCTTACGGAACATCTCAACACCTGTGATAGTTGTTGTCTTCTTCTCGTCAGAAAGACCAACGATCTCAACAACGTCACCCATCTTAACAGTACCACGCTCAACTCTACCTGTAGCAACAGTACCACGACCTGTGATGGAGAATACGTCCTCAACAGGCATAAGGAATGCGAGGTCAGCCTTTCTCTCAGGAGTGGGGATGTACTCGTCAACAGCGTTCATGAGTTCCATAATAGGAGCGTACTCCTCAGAGGAAGCATCAGTGTTGGTGCTCTCAAGAGCAACACGAGCAGAACCGCGGATGATCGGAATATCGTCGCCGGGGAAGTCGTACTCGGAGAGGAGGTCACGGATCTCCATCTCAACGAGCTCAAGAAGCTCTTCGTCGTCAACGAGGTCGCACTTGTTCATGAATACAACGATTGCAGGAACGCCAACCTGACGAGCGAGAAGGATGTGCTCACGAGTCTGCTGCATAGGACCGTCGGAAGCAGCAACAACGAGGATAGCACCGTCCATCTGAGCAGCACCGGTGATCATGTTCTTAACATAGTCAGCGTGTCCGGGGCAGTCAACGTGTGCGTAGTGACGAGTCTCAGTCTCGTACTCAACGTGTCTTGTGTTGATTGTGATACCACG
>JAFUPK010000055.1 GCA_017481265.1 Clostridia bacterium | reverse complement strand
GGTTTCTGCTCCCGCAAGTCTGCCGAGGATTGTAATAAACATTGCTCGTGAAAGATTTGCGTTGGGCTCAAACTTGTCGGCAGTGGTTCCGTTCATAAGACCGCCGTCATAAACGTACTTGACGGCATCATAGAACCATTTTTTCTTTCCTACGTCCTTGAAGGGGAGTCCTTCGTCATCAGCCGCTGATGCGCTGCCGATCATGATGCATCCGCTGAGCATCAAAAAAGCGAGAGCCGCGGACACGATCTTTTTAAGTTTCATCTTGATTTATCCTTTCTTTTGACAGAAACTTTGCTATCATAATTATAAAGGATATAAAATCATTCGTCAATTGTTAGATTTACCATAAAACAGCCCCATAATTTGTGCAGAATGACAGTACCCTCGGAAATGCCCGAGGGTACTCTGAAAGGATTATTTACTTAAGCTCAAACCCGCCGCGTTCAGCCCAGTAGCCTGTCATAAAGAAGGCTCCCTTTGCTTCGTGCTCGTTAAGTTCATCGTAGAAATAGTACTTGCCGTTTGAGTCGATTCCGTTACGTGTTGTCCATGCTATGATACGCTCAGTGAAGGGAATGTAAACACGGGTGTGCTTATTCATGCTCGTATTATCACGGAAGATAGGCTCATAGTGGAAGAAGAGACTTGCGTTGACAGTGTTTCCGATATATGTATTGTCATCCATGATAAATCCGCGTCTCTGTTGATAATTGGAGATGAATGTACCTATCATACCGCCGTTACAGTGCATATAGATGTTATTTCTGTACACGCCATCCTCGAATGTAGGGGAAGCACCTTGGCATATACCAAGACCTTTTCCGTGGAAGCCGGTAGCTTGATTCTGAGTAATGCCGTAGCCGATGTATGCGAAGAGGTTTCCTTCTACAAGAAGTCCCATCTCGACGTCGGGATGCTTGTTTGTGATCTCAAGGAGAAGCTCAGTACCGTTACCGCTTGATACGATGACGTTGTTCGTCCAGGAGATATCCTCTGCAATACCGTTTTCGGGTACGAACTGTACGGAAAGAGGGCCGTCGCCTACGTCGTGAACGTAGCAGTTATCGATATATAATCCGTCGCAGGCACCGAATATCTCAAAGCCGCTCTCCATAGAGCTGAGAGCTCCGCCCGCAAAGCCGATCTCACAGTTTGTCATTTTGATGTTTTCGGCACATTCCAGCTTTCCGTTGGGGTCGAGCCAACGAGCCGTATGAACAGAGCTGTAACGGAGGGCGAGATTATCAAAGCGGACGTTGTTTGCAACCCAAGCGACGGAGCCGTCACGGGGAATGTCGATAGTTTCAAAGCTGTCCGCAGGGTTACCCTTATCCCAATAGAGATATACCTTGTTTTCACCTGCGTTGAAGAAGAATTCAAGATTGTGGAGCAGAGCTGTGCCGGGGTTGTCCATGGGACGTTCTTCAGAGTAGTAGTATTCAAGTCCCGTGCAGACATAATCCTTCTTGTGGGATACACTTCCTTCCGCGAAGACCTGCTTATCTACATCACTTGACGGAGCGATAACTCTTATTCCGATGGCGCGTCCGCCGTCAAAGTAGATGTTACCTACCTCGTTTACATAGTCGTCGGGCATATCTATGACCCATACGTTTTTATAACCGGACTCATACCAAGTGCCGGTGCCGTTCTGATCGGTGAAGTCGAGAGAGCACTTGAAGAGAGGCTGTTCGCCTTCGCCGTATGCACCGTAGGTGACACCGTCGGTGGTCACGAGAGTACTGTAAGTTGTAGGGAAGTTGTACTGATGTGAGGGATAGAATACGCTTCCTCGTTCGAAGAATACACCGTCGCCGGGATTAAACTTTGTGGTCCAGACAATGCGATTTGCTTTGATGTTCCAAAGAGCCTCGGTAGTCTTCCAGGCGGTCTCAGGAGTCTTACCGTCGTTGCTGTCATTGCCGTTGATGGAGGAGACGTAGTAGACATTACCGCCATTGGCTTTGATATCCTCGGGGGTCACGGCAGACTTTGCATTTTTGATCTCAGCGATCCTGTCAGCAAGGAGCTTGTTGTACTCATTTGCCACTTCCTCTGTGTATTCGTTTATATTTGCTGAGGAGGTGTCGGTGTAGTTTTTGAGGTAGTCGTTAATATCGGTATTTGATTCTGCTGTAAACGCATCTGCTTCAGCCTTAGTCTCGAAGAATCCGATGTAGCTGATGATAAATCTTCCGTCTCCGCTGTAGTCCTCGGCGCAGGGTCTGAAGAAGAGGTTTTCAACATCGCTGTAGAGGTCTCTTCCGTTTACAGCCGCTACGGCATCCTTAAGGTCAAGGGTAGCTGTCTTCATATTTCCGTCGTTCTCACCGTTTATGACCTCGGGATACACCCAGATGTCAGCAGTCTTTACGCGGTAGTATGCCGTGAGGGGAGTCTCATCCATTCCATCGTAGGAATAAGCGATCTTGACGAAGGGCGTTTTCGCGATGTCGATATCAAGCTGGCTTATGGAGACTCCGACGGTGTTGGCGGTTTGCTTGTTTGGTATGTAGCTTTCGTGCATCATAGCGTAGTTCGGGTCCATGTACGCTTCAATGACGGGATAATCGCCGCTTTTGCCAAGGTCAAAGAGCATTTCCCCTGTGCATGCCGTTCCGTTCCAATAGAGATAAGATGCACCGAGGATGATGGGGCTTACGCCGTCCTCGGGAAGGTAGCCCTGCCAAGCATTATTTATCGCCTGCTGAAGATTCATTATAATAGTAGCGGCTTCGGCACGGGTAATATTGTTCTTCGGATTGAAGTTGCCGTTCTGGTCACCGTTGATAACTTCAGCTACACGGAGGATATCAAGAGAATTCTTTGCCCATGATGCGACCTTCTTTTCATCCTTGAAATAGAAGATACCGCCATTTGTGGTGGTTCTGCATCCGAGGTAGTTAAGAAAGCGGTCAACGGCAACAGCCATCTCCTGACGGGAGAGGGACTTGTTGGGCTTGAAGGTACCGTCGTCGTAGCCCTTGACGACGCCTGCTTCGACCGCCCAGCCAACGTAGCCCGAGTACCAGGAGTTCTTCTTGATGTCGGGAAATACGTCGCTTTCCTTAGTTTCTGCTCCCGCAAGTCTGCCGAGGATTGTGATAAACATTGCTCGTGAAAGATTTGCGTTGGGCTCAAACTTGTCGGCAGTGGTTCCGTTCATAAGACCGCCGTCATAAACGTACTTGACGGCATCATAGAACCATTTTTTCTTTCCTACGTCCTTGAAGGGAAGTCCTTCGTTATCAGCGGCAGATGCGCTTCCGATCATAAAGCACGAGCATAGCATGAGAGCTGCAAGAAGCGCGGACACGATCTTTTTTAGTTTCATCTTGAATTATCCTTTCTTTTGACAGAAACTTTGTTTGTCTTTATTATATAAGAAACAAAGCACTCGGTCAATTGTGATTACTCACATAATTCAGCGTGCTTTTTTGTGCAGAATGACAAAGGAGACGGTTGAGTATATTTACTCTTCGTACGACGGCTAATTCACCCTCCGTTTAGAAACGAACTATTGGTTCGATACTACTTACACATCACTACTTCACAATCCTTCCCCGTTTTTTCGGCATATTTTATGACTGATAGAGTTCCTTTAGAGCTTCCGTTCCAAAATGCTATGACTTTATCGGCATAGTCAACGATTTTTTTATTTCTAACTATGGGTGCTACCCTTCCATAAAGCACATACTCCGGCAAAAACTCTGTAAGCTTTATACCATTCATTTTTGCGTATTCCGCAACACAGCTATCCACACCAACAGCACCGCCCGAGACTATCTCATCGGCGTCTGAAACGTATAAACCAATGTTATCTACGTTAATGTTTCTGGATCCAACGATTGCAATTTTCATGTTTATAATTCCTCCGGCAAAATAGTATACTTATTTTAAGTATACTCGCAACATTATATCATAAAATAAACTTAAAATATACTTAAATCAAGTATATTTATTGGAGTTATTTATGCGGAACAAGAAAAACAAGCATCTTGGAATCGAGATTGACCCTGAACTTCATTATAAGTTGCATTATATATCCAAATATTACGGACGCTCGGCAAACGGCGAGATCCTTTATCTTATCCGTCAAGAGATCAAAGCATGTGAAAAAGCTGAGGGCGAGATCGAGCTTCCGAGTGAAACAGACTAAAAAACAGATCCGCTTATGGTTGCCCATAAACGGATCTGTTTTTTGCTATGTTACTTAAGCTCAAAGTTGCCGCGCTCGGCATATATCGTTTCATTGTGCCTTTCGGGACAAAAATATTCAGTCAAGCTTTCCTTCGGGAATACCCGCAACCATAGGAGCTGTCCTGTTAT
>JAFUPK010000054.1 GCA_017481265.1 Clostridia bacterium | reverse complement strand
ATGCGCATTATCGTTGTTTTTCCGGCTCCGTTTCTGCCGATCAGTCCGAATATCCCCTCGGGGATCTCAAAGCTGACTTTATCAAGCGCCTTTTTCTTGCCCAGAGGGTAGATCTTTGTCACATTTTTTATTTCTATCATAGATTATACCATACTTTTGTTAATTTTAAAGAAGAATTTTGAAATAAACTGTAAATTTTCGTTCAAACTCGCCCGTACATTCAAAAAATGCCGAGCGAGTTTGATATAAGGAGAAGAAGAGTAGCGGCTTTACTTTTTTTGTTAAGCGTTGCCGCGCTTATCAATTTTTCGTCAAGCCTTTATTTTTTATTAAGAATCAGTCGCCATAGCCTCTGTGTAGAGTCTCACGACGGAGAAGGATGTAGGTAAGCAGTACAAATACAACGCCCAGCGAGAAGAAAATAATTCTGTTCCACATCCACAAATGCGGAAGCGAAAGCTGAGCTGCACTGCATCCCTCGGGCACTTCCCCAAGCAGGTAGGAGGAAATAAAGGGATCTGCGATGGCACGTGAAAAAGGAAGCTTTGTCATGCGTATATCCTCGTTCATATCGGTAAAATATGTGTTTACGCAGAGGCTGAGGATCAGCGGGATATAACAATTCCTCGATACTACTCTGAAAAAGGAGAACAGCGCAAAGAAGAAGAAAAGCGTAACAAACAGGGACAGTGCCGCATACAACCTGAAGCCTTCGGGTGCATTAAACGGAAGGATGCCGTTTATAAGCTCCCCGTCGTATTCCTTAAATCTGTACAAAAGCTGCATTACATACGGAGGCACAGCGGTATAAACAAAGACAGCCAGCACTCTTGACAGATACAGCTTTTCTGTACGCACTCCGCAGATCAGCGCAAGCTCGATCTCGTATTTGTCGGGCAGGATGAAGGAACACAGCGCAACGCACAGTATGCCCGACGCTATCTCCGTATTTTCAATAAAGCCCTTGCTTGGGTATGGCATCATAAGAGGGATATCGAGCATCGCCGAGGTGGTAAACAGAAAGAACACCACCGCAATAGGAAGGTAGAATATCCCTCTCTTAAAAGAATATTTGAACATTTAAGCTTTATTATCTCAATGACTTATCCGGGGAAGCTTGCTTTGAACAGCTCCACGTGACCGATCGAGGTTATGCTTGTAGCCTTATCCATATCGGCAATAAGATTCTTGGGGAATGTCGGAGTTTTGTTGGAGGGGTTCTCTGCGCTGGAGCCAAGACCCGCAACAGCATTGAAAATACCGGTGTTATTATATCCGCCTGTGTTTGAGAAGGTATAGTCAACAATGGTCCTGATCTCACCGAAATTGTCAAAGAGAACGGTCTTTGTGGAGTATGTGAGAGGCTTTTCATAGGTCTGATAGCTCTTGAGTCTTACCATAAACGCCTCGCACTCGGCAATCTCTTCAGCGGTAGCCTTACTGAGGTCCTTGCCCCATGCGCCGTTTTCGTCCTGCTTGTTGAGCTGGATCTTCGAATCCATGGTATGTACGTATCCCGAAAGCACCTCACCGCTAAATGCCTTTGTCTTGAGCTCAAAGTCCATATCGGCGAATGCAATTCCCGGTTCAAACACGAAATAGTTGTGCCAACCTGACGCAAAGCCCTCGAAGCTTACGGACTCAGTCTTGAGAACATTTCCGCCTTGATCCTTATAGTATGCTTTGATCGTAACGGTAAGAGGCTCGGAGTTGCGGTTTTCAACAGAAAGAATAGCCACGTTGGAAGCGCCGTACTTGTAGAGCTTCTTCTTGACGTTCATGCCTTCGGCAACTGTTGCGTCGCCGTCAATAATATCCTTGTCCTCGCTTGAAACATTTACGAATCTCTCGATCATAGCCGCCGCCTCAGCGCGGTTGATCTTTGCAGAGGGGTCAAAGCTTCCGTCGCTTCTGCCGTTGATTATCTCAGCACAGTACATAGCAGAGACCGCATCCTTTGCATAAGTGGGTATCTTCGCCTGATCCTTTACTGTTCCGTTTCTCTTAACGGGGAGTGTCATATCTGCGTAATCGGCGTACCTTGCAAGGATCGTTGCAAATTCGGCACGGGTGATGTCAGTGTTCGGTGCAAAGCGGTCTGCGCTCTTGCCGGTAACAACGCCGCGGTCATACGCCCATTTAACGGGGTCGGTAAACCATTTTGAGCTTCCTACGTCACCGAAGGGGTTGACAAGATCATCACATTCGGGCTCACCTGCTGTTCTGTACAGGAGAGTTACGCCCATTGCACGGGTAAGCGTTGCCTTGGGAGCAAATTTTCCGTCACCTATGCCATCCATGATGCCCGTATCATAGACATAGCTTACGCTTTCGTAATACCAATCCTTCTGCGCCACGTCCTTGAAGGCGCCGGTTGCAGATACTGCAGGAATCGCGCAAACAATGGCTGAAGCCGCCATGACTGCAGAAAGAAGTGCAGAAAAGAGTTTTTTCGTTGTTTTCATAATATTTTTCCTTTCTATATAAGAAAATATGATTTGTTATTTTACCGTGCGTACCTTTGAGTACAGCCACTCAAGAGAGGATATGTCTGTCCTTGTGGCGTAGTATCCGCATATCCCGTGTCCGAGACCGCTTGTCTCCATAAATGAGACCTCAACGGCTCCGTTTTCGCGAAGTATTCTTATAACCTCTCTGTTATACTCACCGTCAGAGTAGCCGTCGTCCGTGTCGTATGCGATAAAGATCGGAACCTTCAGCATCTCGGCGTTAAAGCCCACAGGATATAGATTCCCGTTTTCATCGTACACATTTGCGCTGCCCGCAACAGGAAGTGCGGCAGACAGCTTCTCGGGATAGAGGTTCAGCATCTCCCATGTTCCGTCACCGCCCATTGATATTCCGGCCACATACTGACGGCTCATATCCGTGCTGTACATCGAATTGATATAATCAAAAAGCCTTGCCACAAGATCTATGGTATACCCTCTCCACCAAAAACCCTCGGGACACTGAGGTACTACCACAATGCTGTCGTAAGCCGGGCTGTAGGGGCTTGAGAACAATGCAGATGCCGCACCGAGATGTCGAACATTATCGCTTCCCTGTCCTCCGTTTCCATGAAGGAACATAAGAAGCGGATATTCCTTTGACACATCGTAGTCATCGGGCAAATAGATGCGGTAAGGAAGCGGAATATCATCGCTCTCGTCACTGAAAAGGAAGCTTCTGTTCAAGTTAAAGCGGCTCGCCATTTCATTCCGTTCGACAACGTAAATCAGCTTCGGTATAAGCGTTGCTACCTCTGCCCGTGTTGTGTTGGCGCGTGGCTTGAAACTACCGTTCTCATCTCCCCTTACAAAGCCCGTAAGCCTGAGTGAATCCACGCTTTCAGTCGCCCAAGCCGATACGGAATCGGCATCTGCGAAGGGCGGGGCGGTCTCATCCTTCGGAGGCAGCAATCTGAACATACTGACAGACTTTATGTAATTCACCAATAGCTTTGCCATTTCCTCGCGCTTTATGGGAGCATTTGGTCTGAAGCTTCCGTCGCCGTAGCCGTTCACAAGCCCGCGATCTGACGCCCAGCCTACGTAATCTGCATACCAAGCATCCGACTTCACATCGGTAAAGCTGTTCTTTTCCGCAAAGCCGTCCACATTCACGTTTTTGATCCTTGCTAGTATCGCTACAAGCTCTGCGCGGGTCACATTATCCATTGGTGCAAAATAGCTGTCGCTTTTTCCCTCTATGACACCGCTTTTATATGCCTCAAAGACTGCGCTGTAATACCAGCTCTTTTCCTTCACATCCTTGAAGGGAAGCTTATTTTCGGAGGCACCGGCCACCGACGTCATGATATATGCGAGCATCAGCACCGACAAAAATAAGCTCAGTATTCTTTTCATCTTTATAATTACTCCTTTCCTTGATCATTTCGCTCTCTCCGCCGATACCACATGGCAGACAAGTGTAAGCCCTGCAAGCTCTGTGGGTATCAAGCAGGTATCCTTTTCCTCCCATATGGTATCTGTCACCATGAGAAGCACCGATTCTGTCCTGCTCTCTCCCGGATCGACGCCCATCAGAATATGCTCTCCGTTTGCGATCAGCTCTCCTTTTTCGTCGATCGCCATTACGCAAAGCGTAACATCAAGCTTACGCTCACCGTTATTTGTCAGCACAGGGAGTCCGAGTGCAACTGCCGCTTTACCGTTTTCTTCAACAAGCTTCACTTCATGCTCGTCGGCAAGCTCAACGAAGGCAGCGTATGCAGTCCCCTCAAAGAAGCGGCTCGTCAGCTCATACTCGAATTTTGCATACTCATACTCGGGCGCAAAGACGAATCGGTGGCTGTACCCCTGTGCCATGCCCTTGAAAGTACGACGCTCAGTACCAAGCTCCGTACCGTTTTCATCGAGAAATCTGGCACTTACCGTAAGAGTACACGCCTTGTCTGTTCTGTTTTCCACATCAAGCACCGTAAAGCTTCCACGGTTGTGCTTATACCGTCTCTCTGTAACGGCAAATCCATTTTGCTCCTGCGGCTCTGAGCCATACTCGGCATCAAAATCGCTGATGGGGCTGACGTGGGAGGTGATGGACGGCGTAACTGACACTTCGGGGCCGCCTTGATCCTTGATGCCTACGAAGAACATTACCGCAAGGCCCACAGCCACGGCAACGAAGAACACCGCCGATATTATGTTTTTAAGCCGTCCCTCAGGATTTATGTTTTCTCTGTCTTTTTTCAAGCTATATACCTCCTTATGCTTCGTTTTCGCATTATATCCTTCTCTTTTTGATTCCAAAGTAGGCAACTGCAAACAGCAAAGCCACTACAACGTACACAAGCCCCGTGCGGAGAAGCACCTCCAAGGTTCCCCATGCACGGTACCCGAATATGTTATCGAGGTAGCCGTCCACGCCAATGTACCCCCAGAACAAATAAATATCGTCGGGTGCAGGCGAGAGTAAGGAATACACATAAGACATCCTGAAATGCACATTATACATACACACTCTCAAAAACAGGATGTATCCGCTGCCCGCAACAGCTCCCGCAAAGCCACTTTTCATCAGCTGTCCTACCGCGTACGTAAGGGCTATGTAAAACAGCATTCCGTGAAAGGATGAGGTAAAGAAAAGGAGCAGCAGGCGCGAGACTGTAACCCATAAGTATTCAAGCAACGTGAAGGCGCATCGGCTTATAACGTGCCTGGTTGCGCTGTACACAAAGACTGCTGTAAATAAACTCACGAGTCCCATGATGACATTGACCGTTACTATCGCGCCAAGCCTTCCGAAAAAGTAGCTTTTAATACTTGTGCCGCCTGCCCGTTCAACCTCAAAAAACGAGTCCTTATGCTCCCTTGTCAGTACAAGCATAGTGGTAATGACTGCAAACAACGGTGACAAAAGTATATCTATTGCCGAGTTGCGCATGACCTGCAGGTATTTGGTATATGTCATTTCATACCTTGGGTCGTAATCGGTCACCTCACCGATAATGTTGTAGTCATCGTCAAGAAGCACTTGCATATAATGTACGGACAAGGCATCGCGCACCGTCATTATGAGAACTATGATCACCGCCGCCCAAAGTATGGCGCTTCTGAGCAGAGTTTTAAGTGTAGAAACATATGTTGCCTTAAGCATTTCTCTTTTTTCCTTCTCACCTAAGTTTATCTGTAAATATATTACCACAATTTTTCTCATTTTTTTTAAAGTGGGGTATTTTGACTGTTTTTAGGGGTATTTTGATAAAAAGGAAAAGATCATCATGCAGATCTGCATGATGATCTTTTTTATGCGGGAAATGCAAGGTGGACACAGAATTTTCCGTCCTCCTCGTAGCACTCGATTATTCCATCGTATTTCTGTGCAATATTTTTTATGCTGCGCATACCGAAGCCGTGCTGCTTCTTGTCAGTCTTGGTTGTCTTAAGCTCAGCATTTCCTTTCAGCACCGAGCCCTCTATATCATTGCGAACTGTTATATTTCTGTAGCCGTTGAAGTCGGAAAAATTCATCTCGATCAGCTTTTCTTCCTTCTTCAAAGCACTTACGGCATCAATAGCATTATCCATAAGGTTACCCATCATAACCGCAAGATCAAGCTCGTCCATCCCCTCGGGAACACACGGAACTCCTGTGGAGACAAAGGCTATATTTGACTCATCCTTCAGCTTTGATGAGATGATATAATCTATCATGCTGTTCCCCGTCACAAGTGGAGAGCCCCTGTCCTTCAGCATATCTCCCAGAGAGCTGACATATTCACCGAGCTTTCCGCTTTCGTCCGTCTCAGCAAGGCGGCTGACATACAGCAGGTGATTTTTTATATCATGCTTAAGAGTTGCAAGCTCCTCGTTGATTTTCATTATCTCTGCATACCGCCTGCGCTCAAGAGATGCCTTGTTTTTAAACAGGCGAAGCTCGCTGTTTTCTATTTCGGCATTCAGCGTGCGGTCAAACAGGATGAAAATGAGAAGATTCACGCATACCGTGCCGAAAACCGCGACGAATGTCTCAAATCTGTACTCACTGACACGGTAATAAAGTATCTTTAGGAACAGGTACAACGTAAACATGGTGAATATGGGCGACAGTATGAAAATTCCACGGGTGAGGATTCGGTATCTGCCGTTATAATTCACGATCTTGACGCAGGCGATAAGCACGGATGCCATAAACGACTTAGCTATGACAACCGCAATAATTGCAGTATAAGGAACAACGAACAGCGACGGTGACGGATGATTCACAATATTACCGAAAAACATATATATGTATCCCGAATTCACAAAATATGCCAATGCAGAAAATATAAACGGCGCTGTTACCCTTCGAACAATAGAGCCCTTACCGAAAACAAATGCTATAACTGCGAGACTTACCGTCTGCAGGACAACCGCAGGCATACTCGTTGTATTCATAAGAATAAACATACCCTCACCGTTTTTGGGGATGATCCCTGTAGACACCATTCCCGAAAAAAGCATGACAGCACCAAAAAGCACAAGAAGCAGAAGGCGCTTTCCGCGAAGCTTCTCTGCTTTTGTAAAGCCCAGCACGAAGCTCACACCTGCCAACGTGTCAAAGATCCTGAAAAGAATATTAAAAACAAGCTCCATATCAGCCTCCGTACGGTCGCAAATCGCAGCCGTTTCTTTGATGTATCTATCACCTATCTTATACGGGTACTTCGCATATATTTGATAAAATCTTCCTTCACGGCCTTCAGGCGCCCGCCGTAGCCTCCCGATATCTTGAGCACTGTCCCATCCTGCAGTGTCATACTTTCACCGCTTATTTTGTGAATATATTTCATATTGACAAGAGTGCCCGAGCTTATCTTAGTGAAGCCGAAGGCTGACATCTCCTTCTCAAGGGAGGATATGTTCTGTCTCAAAGTCAGAGCCTCATCCGCAAGATACAAGGTCAGATAATTCTTTCCCTTGACCTTTTCGATATACATTATTTTGGAGTACGGCACAAGCTGTCGGCTCTGCCCTCTCGTGACCTCCATATAATTCTGCTTTGGAGTAAGATTATCCACCGCCGATATCACAGCCTCGGTAAGCTCATGCTCCATATATGCTTTACGGACAAATCGGAATGGAGAAAAGCGGAAGGAATAGAATACGTACTCTTCATAATTCGACAAAAATATGATGAGCGTATTCTCATGCTCTGCGTGGAAGTGCTCCGCCACCGCGATTCCCGAGGGCTCAGGCATATGGATATCAAGTATCAGAATGTCTATCTGCCTGTCCGCCGAATACTCTATCAGCTCAGCCGAGCTTGTAAAGCTTTGTATGTTGTACTCATTATCGCAGGCACAAGGATCGAGGAGCGCCATGTTTACTGTCTCACGCGCCTTGCAAATATATTCTTTTTCATCATCGAGCAAAGCTATGGTAATCAAGATATTGTCCGTGCCTTTCTTTGATCTCAGCGCTTATGTCCAAGCATGATGAGAGGAATCATCAAAGCCTGCACATAAGTCAGTCATCTTACGTTATTTTCAGACTATTATTCTTCGAAAAAGCTTATTAAAAATATAATATCACAGTTATTTCAAATTTGCAACCCTGATTTTATACATTTGTTTACATTTTTAGTCTTGCCTTGCTTTGAATTGTGGTGTTTTTTATCCTTGAGGCTGAGAAAAATTCAGCCTTTCTTTTGGCGCGAGCGCAATTTGATCTGAAAAAGCTGGCGTGAGTCAATATTTTCAGACTTAAAGCTCACAGCATACACTGTGAGCTCAGGCCGCTGACAAAGGTCTTTCGCTGACAAAATGCACAAAAGTTTTGTGAGGGCCTTTTTTAAAAGGGCGCAGGGTCTTGGGACAGAGTCCCGAGTCGCACTCCGCAGAGTGCGAAATCCCCCTTATTCGTCCAAAAAGCGACCCGCAGGTCGCGCATTCCTTTTACTTTTGATTTAGCCTTTGTTTAATTTGACAAACCCTGTGCTTTGGCACAGGGTTTGTCAGCAAGCTGACTTAAAGCTCACAGCATACACTGTGAGCTTTAAGATCAGTTCAGCCTCTTGAGGCATCAAGCTCGGGAAGACCTGCTGTACTTGTAAGCAGTGACAAAATTCCCGCAAGGACAGACGATGATATCACCGCCACCCAGTTGACCTCGCTGAGCACGGCAGAGGTACCGATGGTGGCAACAGCCGTCTGCGACACGGTGCGAGCAGCTCTGATTCCTGCCGCAAGCACCCATTTCTTGAGCTTTTTATTCATTTCCTGTCCTCCAAGTCCTTAATTCTGTGATTTGCCACGCGCATCTGCTCCTCTAAGATCGGCACACGGCGTGCATAGTTGTTGTGCTCTCTCACCTCTCGGGTGAGCTCCTCAAGCTTTGTTTCAGTAACAGCCTGTGATAACTGCAGATGATGCTCGATCTTCCGCCTTTGTGAAAGGCTCGTTACGATCACACCGGCAAGAGACATCCCACCGGTGATAAGAGCAACGATTATTTCCGTCATTTTATTATTCCTTCCGTCAAATTCCGAGGGAATCGCCAAGCCACATACAGATACACTCAAGGAGAAGGCTGTAGTTTGCCTCCATCGCCCACGAGGTAAGAAAGTTCAGCGTGTCGCCCTCCATAGGCTGCATCTCAATAATGCCTCCGCGGGCACCCACCTTTGTGATATAGGTCGGAGACTTTGCCGTAGTCTCAAGAGGTGCTGTGTTGTAGGACGTGAAGTCCGAGTTGTAGCAGCACTTCATGACCTCGGCTATCTTTCTTATCTTCTCTGCATTGAAGCCGTTTCCCTGATAGTGGCAAAGGGAGTTAGAAGCTCCGTTGAACTCTCCCTCGGTGCGGTACCCGAGAGCGTGAAGCGAGATGCCCACAGCACTCTTCGGCTCAGCAAGAGTGTTCATGAAATACTGTGTCTCGTTCTCGCTTCCTCCGTAGTCACCGCAAGGCCCCGCGTTCGTTTCAAGACCGAAGCCGGGACAGTCGTAGTTGCGGTTGATGTTTACGCCGTTGTAGTTGTAGTACCCCGTCCCCTTGGGGCTTGACTCACCGAGATCGAAGCCATAGGGATTTATTACGGGAAGCATCACAAGCATCACATTGCTCTTGAGATAACGGAGCATCCCGTTGTCCGTATGCTTGCACTCACACAGATCGGCGGCAAGCCGTGCACAAATGATGGCGCACAGCCTCGGGTCGGGATCGGGACCGTGCTCATTTGCGCCTATCGTCACCACAATGGGCGCATCCATGCTTCGGTTTCTGTCTCCGAGAGGATATCTGTCATAGAGTACACCCGCGCTGTCCGTCAGCACAGCTCCGCTTACAGAGGAAAGAGTGCCGACGCGCGCCTTATTCACGTTGTAGAGTCCGTTGTCCACGGCATTAGCCGCCGCACGGAGCACCGTGGTGTAAACGAGCGCAGGCTCCACGTCCCTTGAAGGGTCATGAGTAAACGCCAAGCCGCCCACCGTTCTTGTCTGATTCGGAGTATCTACCGCCGTTACCGTTCCATATGCTGTACCGATGTAAGCCGTAGAGTAAAGCACGTCGCCTATCCTCGGAGAAACACTTTCGGAGTAAATGACCGCAGAGCCGTTCACCCACGCGTACATCCTCGGATAACCGCGCTTGCACCATGCGTTGTAGTACCTCTTTGAAAGCACATATCGCTTAATGTCATACACGCCGCTTTCGTCCTTGCCCATAAGCTCTCCCGTGATGTAGCTCGGATAACTTTCGCAAAGCGCATCGAAGGCGGCGAATATGTCCGCAGACTTACATACCTCCGCATCAAAGTCAGCCTCCTCCGAGCTGTCCGCAGGCTTCTGCGGTGACGGTGCGAATATCTCACCAAGGCTGAATGCCCCGTCAGTACCTCTTTCGGCTACGGCGGAAAGACCATCCTCAAGAGCTGAAATCCGGTCATCCCGCGACGCATCCTCGCGGCTCTTCTCCTCTGCCTCATCCTCAAGAGAGATTATCCTGTCCTCATAGTCTGCAGGCACAAAGGCGTGTCCCGTGCTTCGCCACCCATAGCCGGTACCGCCGGATGCTATCTCTTCATTGATGGTAATGACTACATCCGCAAGGTCTGCTTCCGTGATCGCAGAAGTAGAAATGCAAAGGTTTACCTTTGCTGTGGCAATGTTTGAATAGTAAGAGCTTTTCACGTTGGTGCTGTCATCGCCGAGAGTCGTGTTGTAATATCCTGCCGTAAGGCTTGCCACACCGTCCTCTACGGTCACTTTATAGGAAGCAAAAATATCCGAGTCAGTTCCCGGTATGATCTTCGTTCCTCCGGCATTGTAAAACTTGAGCCTGCAATAGCCCTTGACATCGTCATCACCGATGGACGACGGACTCAGCCGAATCACATCCCCGCCGGCAACAGGGAACTCAAAAGCGATATAGCCGTCGACATCCTTTAACTCGTCGGAGGAATTGTATCTCTTGTTGAGATTCACGGCGGCGCTGTCAAGAACGTTAGTGTATGTGGGCACAGCCTCTCCGAGTGTGTATGCGTAGATGTACCCATCGGGGAGCACGTAAAGCTTTGAGGTGTCCGTGCATTCCGCAATGCTGTCCGCATATTCGGGAGCAAGCTGTCCGCGCTTTGCAAGCTCAGCGGCAAGGTAGGCTTCAAACTCAGCCTTATCCTCGTCGGTAAAGTAGTCCACACCCTTCACGGGAGTATAGCCTGCCTCACCCTGTACGCCCTGCTCGCCCTTTTCGCCCTGACTGCCTGTCTCACCTCGTTCTCCGCGCCGTCCTCGGACGATAAACACCACCTGTCCGTTCTCGTCTATATATTTAAGACTCGGCATCTACTGTCACCTCCATTTCTCCGGCTTCTTCAAAAACTTCTCTCGGCTCGTTCGTTTCCTCATAATCTCGGTTATATTCCCGGGGGTCGATAGCTTCATCGTATCTTTTCCCGTCTCGCTCTATCATTACACCCTTGTCTGAATATGTGCGCTCAAGGATAACTCCATCCTCTCTCGTTCTGTAATATTCTTTTATTATCGCCATGTTTCCTCCTATATCAGACTCTCGTCAAATTCACCGCTGACCGTTCCGTCTACTGTGTAATCCTCCACAGCGCGGAATCTGTCTGCAAATTCACTCCAGTTCGTCGCTACCTGATACTCGGTAACAAGAGCTGACGGCACATATATACAAAGATCAGCATGGTGACTTTTCAGTCCGCTCACGTTTGCAAGAGTGCATAGGGTGTTTCCACGGATTATTAGTGCTTTTAAGCCGGGCGTATAGGAAAAAGCGTTAGCGGCAATGTTAGTAAGAGCAGTAAAGTCTGCAAGATAAAGCTGGATAGTATAAGAAAATGCATTTGCTGCTATGCTTGTTACCTTCGGCGCAATCAGCCGCTGAACATTCGAAGAGTTGAAAGTATATCCCTGTATCGCTGTAAGCTCGGGAAATATTGCCTCCTTTAAACTTTGCGTATTATCAAGTGCGTTTTGTCCTAATGTTGTAAGCAGAGGCAAATTCAATGTTTCTGCGTATCTGCAAGAGGCGAAAGCTGACTTACCCGCTGTCTTCAGCAGTGGGAAATCAATGCTCTTGATCGGGCACTTATAAAATGCAGAATCGCCGATAGAAGTAACATTCGGCAGATCGTATTTTTCAAGCTTTGTACATCCGTCAAAAGCATATCTGCCGATTGCGGAAACATTACTTGAAACCTCTGTGATACTTTTGTCAAGAAGCTTTTCAAGCGCATCATCCCCACTACCTTTACCGTACCCATCCACAAGCGTACTCACAGCCGTGGTAAGGTCAGCGTCCGTACTTCCCGTGGCGGTGTTCGCCGCATCGATAAGTCCGCGTATCTTCGCCTTTACGCTTTCAGCCGTAGCCATTAGTCTTCACCTCCTATAAGAGCATCCACCTCAGTGATGTACTCGCCGAACATGGCGTCCACCTCAGCCTTGGTGTAGCCTTCGTCCTCTTCGTCCGTGTCGTCCGTATCAAGCCACAGTACGTCTACCGCGTCAGGCTGCTCAGCGGAAGCGATAAAGCCCGCCTTTCCCGCAGGCCCTCTCTCACCTTGAATGCCCTGATCTCCCTTTTCTCCGCGGTCGCCCTTTACTCTTCCGACCTTCTGATAGCTTCCGTCTCCATAGGTAACATACAGATCATCACCTTCTATATCAAGGGCAGCTATTGCCACATCCTCGGCACGGCGAAGAGCGCGAAGCAATGCAGAATAATCCTCAACGGCGGAAAGCTCCGTCCCGGCTCTTTCATACATATCGGAGTTTAAAACCGCAACTCTTACGGCAGGTGAGCTGAGTATCTCTCCGTTAGCGCCGACAAGTCTCAGCTCCAAAATATTCTCACTTCTCTCAAGCATGGACCCCTTGAGCAAAATTCGTATCTCACTGCCCTCAACTGAGCAGTTCTCAAGAAATCTGTCGCCCTCTTTACTCAATGCGTAAAGGTATACTCGCGTATCGTCGGAAATAATATACGGCTCATGTCCGCTTTTGAGGCTTACGACAAGCTCATGTGACAGGTCGTCACCTCTCCTTACAAAAACGGGACCGCCGTCTGTAAAGCACCCGCAGGCACTTCCATATTCAAGATCAAGCCTGATCCTGTGTTTAACTGTATTCATAAAATGTCTCCTTTTCTATTATATTTGCGTCACCCCTCCTTTGACACACCGATCCACAGCTTCCGTGTGTCTGTTTTTTTGTTTCGGAACAAATGTTCTATTTGCTGAGAGTATTATACACGATACAGAGCCTTTTGTCAATAGCTTTTTTTGTATTTTAGCAATAATTAAACAAATGTTCTTTATTGACATCATGACGTCTCTCTGTTATAATACTAAATGTGCAATGAAAAGCGCTGATCCGCTCTATATCAAAGAAAGACATATTTACAGATATGAATACAATTATTAAGACCTTCGATGAGCTGACGACAGCGGAGCTTTATATGATCCTTCGTGCAAGAGCCGAGGTGTTCGTGGTGGAGCAGGAATGTGTGTATCAGGACCTTGACGGCATTGACACGGATGCTCTCCATGTATTTACGGTTGAAAACGGCGAGCTTTCCTCTTATCTCCGTATATTTATGAAGGACAGAATGTCAAAGACAGCCCAGATCGGCAGAGTCCTTACCGTAAAGCGTGGCATGGGTCTTGGACTTTCCTTGCTTTTTGAAGGAATAAAAGCTGCGCACGACAGGCTTTGTGCCGAGGAAATATATATCGAAGCGCAGGTCTATGCCATTGGTTTTTATGAAAAAGCGGGCTTTTATGTCACCTCCGATGAGTTTCTTGAGGATGGGATACCTCATGTGAAGATGGCCTTGAAGCTACGGTGAAAGGATATATTTTGAAAAGCAATACTTTTTCCATACTTACCCTGGGATGCAGGGTCAATCAGTACGAGTCGGACTGCATCTCGGAGGCGCTTACCGAAGCGGGGCTCACAAAAACGGAGTTCGGCGAAAGCTGTGATGTTGCCATAGTAAACACCTGCACGGTCACCGCTGAAAGTGACAGAAAATCACGGCAGATGATCCGCCGTGCAATTTCCTCGGCTGAAAATGTTATAGTTACGGGATGCTTTGCCGAAACGGGACGAAAAACAGCGGAAGCCATGGACGGGGTTACCTATATCACAGGGAACGGAAAGAAATCCGAGGTCATCTCCGCCGCCATCCGACTCGCCGCAGGAGAGCCTGCCTCTGCAGAGTTTCCCGACGTTTCGAAGGCTCCCTATGATGTTATGGTAAGCCGTATTCCCCAAAGAACGCGTTCATACATAAAGATCGAGGACGGATGCGACTCACACTGCTCATATTGCATTATTCCGAAGGCTCGGGGATGTGTGAGAAGCAAGCCCTACGAGCTTATAGTCAAGGAGGCAAAGGATCTTTTCGACGCCGGCTGCCGCGAGGTCATCCTTACGGGAATCGAGACTGCCGCCTACGGTCGGGACTTTGGACGTCAGCCATATTACGGAAGTGCTCTCGCTGACGTAATAAAGGCTGTAGCTGACATAGGATACAGCCGTATCGGACTCGGCTCTCTTGATCCAACCGTAATGAACGACAGCTTTGTAAATGCTATCGCTGATATTCCCGCGCTCATGCCGCATTTTCATCTTTCCGTGCAAAGCGGCTCGTCCTCTGTGCTTGCCCGTATGCGCAGAAGATACAACACAGCAATGCTTGAAGATAATATCGCCCGTTTGAGAAAGGCTATTCCCGCCCTTACTCTCAGTGCAGATATCATTGTTGGCTTTCCGGGAGAGACAGAGGAAGAGTTTGAAGAGACCCTCAGCTTTGCACAGCGTATCGGATTTCTTCATCTTCACATTTTCCCCTACTCTGTGAGAGAAGGCACTGAGGCAGCGGCAATGTCGGGACAGCTCCCGGGTAATGTAAAAAGCCAACGGCTCCACCGTCTTTCCGAAGCGCAAGCAAAGCTCAAAAAGGTGCTTCTTGATTCTTATGTATCAGCTCACCGAGATGCGCCTGTGGCTGTTCTTGTGGAGGAAAGTAAAAACGGCAGGCTTTACGGTCACTCAGAGCATTTTGCTGAGGTAGTCCTTGATGGGGATGAATCTCTCATAGGTCAAATCGTACCCGTTAAGCTTTATTCCTCCGACGGAAACATATGCTATGCAAAATAAAACAAAAAACGATACAGCTTCCGCAGAAGCTGTATCGTTCAGACCGCTGACAAAGGTCTTATGCTGACAAAATGCACAAAAGTTTTGATCGACCTTTTTTAAAAGGGCGCGGGGTCTTGGGGCAGCGCCCTGAGTCGCCCTCCGCAGAGGGCGAAATTCCCCTTATTCGTCCAAAAAGCGACCCGCACCAAACGAAGTTTGGTGACGCACTTCGCGCAAGCGAACGTGCTGCAGCTCGCGCATCCCCTTTTACTTTTGATTTAGCCTTTGTTTAAGTTGACAAACCCTGTGCTTT
>JAFUPK010000053.1 GCA_017481265.1 Clostridia bacterium | reverse complement strand
CGGCTTATTTGCTTACCGCAGGCGGCGTATGGCTTGCTGACATAAATGGTTCTAAAAGCGTTGGTAAACAATACGGCTACCCGCGATATTTTATTTACCATTGTAGGGGCGACCATTGGTCGTCCGAAAACGTACGCCTCTCGCCATACGGTGCGGCGTAAGAACCATCGGGGGCGCCGAAGTTTCCTCGTCGCAAGCTCCTCATCTTCCTTGGCTGAATCTTTATTTTTGTTGCTCAGCAACAAAAATAAAGGAAAAAGACGGCGTACGGCTTGCTGACCTACACGGTTCTAAAAGCGTTAGGTTTACGCCACGGCTGTTGCGGTATTTTATTTACAATTGTAGGGGCGACCATTGGTCGTCCGAAAACGAACGCCTCTCGCCATACGGTGCGGCTTCACGCGAATCTTCATCCCCAACCCACACATTTTCATTTTCCATAGAAAATGAAAATATATCACATTCGGCGAAGCCGAATATTTCATACACGAAGCGTATTTCACATTTTCGCAGAAGCGAAAATATTTCACATTCGGCGCAGCCGAATATATTAGCCTCTTGTGTCCTCAAGTCCGATCATCGCGCTGAGGTTGGCGTGGATAGCGCGTGCCACCTCGGGTTTGTTCATGGAGTACACGTGGATGTTATTCACGCCGTTTGCGAGGAGGTCTATTATCTGGTCAGTAGCGTAAGCGATACCCGCCTGCATCATGGCTTCCTTACTGTGACCGAATCGGTCAACGAGGCTCTTGAAGCGCTGAGGCATAAATGAGCCAGACAGCTTTATGGCACGCTCCACCTGATTTGCACCCGTGATGGGCATGATTCCCGCGACCACGGGAACGGTGATACCCGCCTCACGGATCTTGTAGAGGAAATTGTAGAGAAGGTTGTTATCGAAGAACATCTGAGTCGTGAGGAACTCAACTCCCGCATCCACCTTTTCCTTGAGGTGGCGGATATCCTCCTTTTGGTCACAGCTTTCGGGGTGTACCTCGGGGTAGCAGGCTCCGCCGATGCAGAAGCCCCCTGCTTCGCGAAGCTCATAAACGAGGTCGGAAGCGTGCCTGTAAGCCCAGGCACTTCTGTCGGTGTTCTCAAGCTCGGCAGTCAGATCTCCGCGGAGCGCCATGACGTTAGTGATACCCTTCTCTTTCATAAGTCGGATCTGTTCCCTTACGGTCTCACGTGTAGATGAGACGCAGGTCAGGTGCGCAAGCATGGGTATGCCGAAATACTTTTCGATATCCTCGGCGATATCGAGGGTATATCTGCTGGTACCGCCGCCTGCACCGTATGTAACACTCATGAAAGAGGGTGAAAGCTTTGCGATCTCTTCTGTTGCACACTTTACGCTTTCGAAGGCTGTGTCGGTCTTTGGCGGGAACACCTCATAGGAGATAGATGGTACGTCGCGCTTTAAAATATCAATGATCTTCATAACTTTATATCCTGTTTCTGTGCGAAAAAATATTACTTCATTATATGATACCATATATTTCGGAATGTTTCAAGTAGATTTTTTGAACAAGGCAGAAACGCACCTTCGCACCTACCGTAAAAACTCCCTTCAACCGCATATAGCCATACTCTGCAGCTACCCCGAATCATTATTATTTTCCCTGTAATGGCGTCAACGCAATTGCGTTGGCGGCGTGTTTCGCGGAACGAATACGCCGCGTGTGCATCCCATTGTACGCTTTTCGCCGTACTCTACGGCTACACGCATTTCCCCATTTTCAAACCACATTTCCAAGAATAAAATGAAAATATATAAAATTCAGCACAGCAGTATTTAGCTTCATAATAAAAACTCCCTTTCGGGAGTTTTTATCGTTTTTATCAATTTCCTGAGTATGCTTTTATTCCATCTGCTATTGCCCGGCAGAAGCTGTCACGCCACTCTGTGTCAAGGATGCTTGCCGCATCATCGGGATTTGTGGCAAAGCCCATCTCAATGAGCACAGACGGCATCTCCGTGTGCTTTGTGACCACGTATGCCTCGGCGGAGCTCTTTGCAAAGCTTCTTGCGTTGGTGTCGGGAAGTGCCGCCTTTACAGACTCGGCAAGAGCATCGCAAAGCTTCTTTGAGCCTATAGAATACGGAGTATCGGTGCAGTAATAAATTCTCGTTCCGCGAACGGACTCCATCTCTTCAAAGGAGTCGATATGTATAGAGACAAAAAGATCAATATATGTGTCGCGGTGGAGCACATTTGCCCATACCGAACGGTTATACGGCGCAAATCTGCCGTCATCTACAAGCTTATCCTCAAGAATACTCATGCCGAGCTTCCTTGCCGCTGCGGCGATCTCCGCAGCATCAACATAGTGCTCGTCATTCCTGAGAAGTATGACGCGGCAGCCCATCTCCTCAAGCTTTGTTTTAAGCACCTTTGAGTAATCGGACACGATCTCGCGCTCGTACTTGCCGGAGAGATATTTCGTGGTGCATCCGGGGTCGGTATAGCCGTGACCTGCGTCGATGCACACGGTCAGAGGGTCGCCCGGCTTCTTCACGGGTATCACAGGCTCTGCCGTCATGGGAGGCTCAGTGACCTCATCGGTGGTGCTTGCGCTCTCAGTATCGCTCTCGACAGGTGAAGAAGGACTCTCCGCAGGACGGAAAAGCGAGCAGGACATGAGAAGCATTGATGCTATAATAACTGTTGCGATAAGCTTTATTTTCATTTACAGCGACCTCTTTCGGCTTTACATATTGTTATAATAATATTATACATAATATCTGCCGCTTTTTCAAGGGAGAAGTGCGCCTGCGGATAATTTTTTTCAGCCGCTGTTTTTTACGAGTATCTCGATGACCGTACCCTCCTCTGTCACGCGGCGTTTTGATTCTATACCGATACCGCAGCTTCGAACGGAATCCACAGCGCGGTCTATGGAGTTATAGAACAAGCGCATATCACGGGTGAGAAGCCGCCTTTTCAGATCGCGGTCAAGCCTGTCAGCCTTTTCCCTGAGACATTTACGCTCACGGGCGCAGATGTAGTTTTCTATGTACTCCTCGGCGGCCGCCACGTTCATGCCGCGCTTTACGATGATGCTTATGATCTCGTCCCGCTCAGTATCGGAGCTAAGGCGCAAAAGAGCCCTTGCGTGCCGTTCGGTAAGTCCGCCCTCCATTATCCGACGGCGCTGATCCTCGGATAGCTTTAGCAGCCTCAACTTATTTGCCACATAGGATTGACTGCAAGACAGCCTTGCGGCGGCACTTTCCTGAGTCAGTCCGCAGGTGACCAGCAGGCTCCTTATTGCCTCAGCCTCCTCGAACATACTGAGATCCTCTCGCTGAAGATTCTCGATTATTGCAAGCTCCGCGGAGTCTGCGGTGTCTGCATCTCTCAGAATACACGGCACGGTTTCAAGTCCTGCCGCCATTGCCGCACGCAGCCTCCTCTCACCTGCTATAAGCTCATATCCGTCATCGGTACGGCGTACGATCAGCGGACAGATGACCCCCACGCGCCGAATACTGTCCGTCAGAGAATTCAGAGATTCACTGTCAAAGATACGTCTGGGCTGTGATGGGTTTGGGATGATGCTCATTGGAGGAATGTGCAGTACGTTGGACGTGCCGACCTCCCTTTTGAATAAAAATTCTGCTTTGTTCATGCTTTTGCGCGCCTTTCTTTTTCACTTTGTATTATCGTGCAGAGAAATGATACCACAGGACCTGCGCAAAAATGGGCGATGCTTGACAGCTTAAAATGACTTGTTTTATTCATGCAGGTCGACTTCGCTGTCAAGCTGTCGGCAATGGCACGGCGTATCCCTTCAAAAATAACAAAATAAACAAAAAAAATAGAGTAAAAGCCCCGATATTTTTTCATAAGCTGTAGTATTTTTTCGCAAAAATCGGTGACAAGAGATAGCTTTTGTGCTATAATAAACGTATGTTAAATGAGCTTTTTCGGAAAAATTTGTGCCGCAGTGCGGCAGAATGGAGAATAAGGATATGGTAAAGGTTTACGAAGGAAAAACAAAGGATGTTTACAAGCTTGACAACGGCAACGTAATGCTGAAGTTCAAGGACGACTGCACCGGCAAGGACGGCGTTTTCGATCCCGGCGAGAACAGTGTGGGACTCACCATCGAGGGTATCGGACGTGCTAACCTTGAGACCTCCGTTTACTATTTTGAGCTCTGCAAGAAGGCAGGCATCAAGACTCACTACATCAGTGCCGATCTTGACAACGCTACAATGGAGGTTCTTCCCGCAGAGTGCTTCGGCAAGGAGCTCGGCGGTGGCGGACTTGAGGTAATCTGCCGTCTCGTAGCAACAGGAAGCTTCATCCGCCGTTACGGAGAGTACATCAAGGACGGCACACCTCTTGAGGGCGGCTACGTTGAGTGCACATTCAAGAACGACGAGAAGGGCGACCCGCTGGTAACAGGCGAGGGTCTCGTAGCTCTTAAGGTCATGACCGCTGAAATGTTCGAGAGCCTCAAGGATCAGACTCTCAGAATCACAAAGATCGTTGCTGACGACCTCAAGACCATCGGTCTCGACCTTTGGGACATCAAGTTTGAGTTCGGCTACAACAACGGCGAGGTAGTTCTCATCGACGAGATCGCATCCGGCAACATGAGAGTATACAAGGACGGCGTGATCGTTCCTCCCGTTGAGCTTACAAAGCTTATCAACAACAGATAAAAGAAACAGTTTGCGCCTGAATGGGCAGGGGTGCTAAGGACAATTATCTTTATGAAAACGGAATTTGGCACGCAATTCCCCTGCTTGTGTGACAGTATAAGACAAAACTACCCGAAGGAGAGAAAAATTAAACTCTTTTTCGGGTAGTAGTTTTATATAGTGATATTCTTTGCTGCGCAAAGAGTGATATGATTGCCGCCGGCAATCGTGATATTAAAACCTACGGTTTTAGTGATATTTTATTCGCCCAAACTGCCGAAGGCAATATCACTTGAACGAAGTTCAAATATCTCTGCGGAGCAATATCACTCGCCTTTGGCGAATAAAACTGCCCAAGTGTCCTTAAGAACACTTGGGCAATGGGCAGGGTCAATAAGAACTGTTGCCTTTTAAAAACGGAATTTGGCACGCAATTCCCCTGCTTGTAACATTATAAGAACAAAACCACACGAAGAAGAGAAAACAAATCTCTTTTTCGGGTGGTTTTTTGATATATTGCTCCGAAGCTCGATACGATATATTTTCCTTCACACCTCGCAGTGCATATCCAACGTCCGCGGCGTATGTCGAAAAAAACGTCAGGCATTTATATTGCAGCATTATTTCCTTTAGAACACAATGCTGACGTGCGCGATCTTTTTGTTAATAAATACCGAATCAGATAGACTTTTATTCCGTTTAGCCAACAGAAGTATACATATATATCATTATAGTATTGACTTTTTACCTGCTTTTGTGTTAGAATAGAATAGGTATAAAATGAGCTTTAGCATATTTTTATATGTAAAACAGTAATCTATGGAAGGATATTCCTTATGAAAAACAAGATATTTGCTTTCTTGGTGGCTGTGATCCTGGTCATTCCCTCGATAGTCGCAATTGCCAACTACATCAGCACCGCAAATCAGCCTGCAAACAAGAAAAATACGACCCGTGTCATCGTTACCGACCTTTCGGGCGTTCCTCACGTTATGGAGAGAAAGGCTGACGGAGATGACGCTGACCGCATGATCTCCCTGTTTTGCGATATCAACGATTCCGCAAGGGCAAACAAGATCCCCGCACTCCCCGACGCTGTCGCCGCTGAAAAGTATTTCAGAGTCATCCTCAGCACGGTCTCCAAAAACGACGAGTATCACTACCATATGTCCACAGACCCGTCTCTTTGCTACATAACCATGCCCGACGGAGTCATCTGCCAGCCCGATGCAGAGGACGTGTATGCATTCCTTGCAACTCCCTTTGCCGAAACGCTGTATGATTCCGCCACACCTCCGAAGCTCACCATCTCCGAGGAGTTTGCAGCCTCCCCCGCTTCGGCAGACTGGAACTATAAGAACTACACCGGAGCGTTTGTAAAGTCCACATCCATCAAGGCAACGGATACTGTCCAGAATTTCGACCTTACCGGAGGACTTACGGTAAAGTTTGATAACGCCCCGGACTGGTGCAATGTGAAGGTCACAGACCTTGACGGCAATGAGCGCTTTAACGATACCGCTGATAAGCTTGCAGACATCCGAATGGACAGCGCAACCAAGGTGAACATCGAGATCAGCGCAAAATGGTACGAACTTGAGGAGCGCGACTATTTCGGCGAGAGCACCTATAGATTCAGCGCCACTGTTACTCCTCCCGCTTCCTTCTATATGCCTAAGTCAACTGCGGAAAATACCCGCTTTATAACCCTTTCCGCAAAGAATGTTACAGATGTATCCAAGATCACCTACAAGTGCGATCCCGATCTTGGCACACGTCCCACCTTCTATGCGGACGGAGAGTATGTCCACGGATTCCTTGTGATCCCCGCTGATGCCATCGCAGGTGATTATAAGATCACACTTTCCTGCGGCGCGGCAACTCAGGAGCTCCTTCTGAAGCTTGAAAAGAAGCTTTATACACCCGCGTCGGTCACAGTTGCGGATGCTGTGTACAATTCCTGCTACAACGATGAGGCTCGCGCAGAGTTCGATGCTCTTGTCAAGGAGCTGGCAGGCGAGGTTTCCGAAACACGTTACTTTGACGGAGCATTCGGCGGCTTCTTCGACGACCGCACATATTATGCTCCCATCTCCATGGGTTACGGACGTGAGATAACCGTAAACGGAGACGAGGAAAACAAGATTTTCAACAACGGCGTAGACTACTCAGTAGCCGCAGGCACCAATGTTCCCTCGGTTGCGGCAGGTAAGGTCGTATACGCGGGAAGCACTGCTCTTACGGGAAATCTTGTAGTCGTTGAGCACGGCTACGGACTCAAGAGCTGGTACTGGAACATGGGAAGTGTAACTGTTTCCGTCGGCGACATGATCGAAAAGGACACAGTAGTCGGCACCGTCGGAAACACCGGCTTCTTCTACGGCAACGGCTCGGGAGTTCACATCGCTACATCCATCGGAGAGACCTTCGTGTGCCCCTACCAGACATGGTATAACGGAGACGGCGGAGTCGTTCTTCAGGGCACTCTTGAGATGCCAGCAGAATAACAATCGAATATGAGACCGACACTGTGACCTGACCGCCTATCGGTCGAGACTGTGTCGGTCTTTGATTTTGACAGCTTAGCTATACACGGAATATACTTAAAGGTAACATATATTAAAGGATGTGTCCATATGGAGATATTAAATAAGCTCGGCACCTTCAAGGGAAAGAAGGTCGCCCTTATCGGCGCGGGCGTATCAAATATGCCCCTTATCCCATTTATAGTGTCCCTCGGCGGTGAGGTGACCTTGAGAGAGAAGAAGACCGCTTGTGAGCTCGGTGACAGAGCTCGTGAGATCGAGTCTGCAGGAGCACGGCTCATCTGCGGAGAGACTTATCTTGATGAGCTTTGCGAGGATGTGATAATCCGTTCCCCCGGCATCCGTCCGGATATTCCCGAATTTGAAAAGGTAACCGCAAGAGGTGCGCTTGTCACCTGCGAGATGGAGCTGTTTGCCGAAAACGCTCCCTGCCCCGTCTACGCCGTAACGGGAAGCGACGGTAAATCCACCACAACCACTATTCTTTCAAAGCTTCTCATGCCACGTGGTAAAGCGTACCTCGGTGGAAACATCGGTGAGCCGTTATTCCATAAGGTTCTTGACATGAAAGAGACCGACGCCGCGGCTGTGGAGTTGTCAAGCTTCCAGCTTATGAGCATGAACGCCCATTTTGCTGCCGCCGTTATCACCAACGTGACCCCGAATCACCTTAACTGGCACACGGGGATGGACGAATACATAGAGGCAAAGCGGAATATTCTCCGAAATGCTGACCGCGCTGTGCTGAACTTTGACAATGAGGTCACGCGCAAGATCGGTCTTTCTCTCATCGAAGATGGCTCGACCCCGGTTTCGTTCTTCTCGCTGTCCCCCCTTCCCCAAGAAGTGACTGATGCTTGTGAAAGAGTATTCTTCCTTGAGGGCGGCACGGTAAAGTACACAGAAAACGGCGAAACGCACGAGCTTATGAAGAGCAGCGACATAGTTCTTCCCGGACTTCACAACATCGCAAACTACATGGCGGCATCTGCCGCAGCATGGGGACTTACCTCTGTCAGCCGCATCAGAGAGATAGCATCAAGCTTCGGCGGAGTGAAGCACAGACTTCAGCTCGTTGCCGAAAAGAACGGCGTCAGATTCTACAACAGCTCCATCGACTCATCCCCCACACGGACCGCCGCCGCAGTGTCTGCTCTCCGCGACAGCACTCCCGAGCGCAAGGTCATTATCATCTGCGGAGGATATGATAAGAACATTCCCTTTGAGCCTCTGGCAGAGACGCTCCTTACAAGCGAGAACATCAAAGCGGCAGTTCTCACGGGAGCCACAAGAGATAAGATCATGGAAGCACTGAAGGCTTCGGACAATTATACCGACAAGCTTGAAGTACAGGTAGTACCGGACTTTGACGATGCCGTAAAATGCGCCGCCGCTCTTGCAGGCGAAGGCGACACCGTACTCCTTTCCCCCGCCTGCGCAAGCTTCGATGCATTCCCTAACTTCGAGGTAAGAGGGGAACGCTTTGCGGCAGTTGTCTCTGAGCTTTAAGTTAAGTTTAATTATAACGAGGATGTATAAATGCTTTCAGTAACCTACACGGCATCCCTTTTTGGAGTGGACGCCTTCATGGTAGCCATAGAATGTAACGCGGTGCGAAGCCTGCCGTCCTTTGAGATAGTGGGACTTCCCGACCTTGCAGTAAAGGAATCAAAGCAGAGAATATTTACGGGAGCCTACAGCGCGGGAATATCCTTCCCCGATGCGGAGGTCACGGTGAACCTTGCTCCCGCTGATCGCCGCAAGGAGGGCTCTGCTCTAGACCTCGGAATCCTTGCCGCCCTTTGCCGTTCCTGTGGGGTCATCCCATCCTCTGTGGATCTTCAAAAAATGTGCTTCATTGGCGAGCTTTCCTTCACGGGAGAGGTAAGACGGGTACGCGGTGCTCTGAACATGGCGCTTTCCGCCGCCAAGGAGGGGCTTTCGGAAATATATGTTCCCCATGAAAATCTTCCCGAGGCATCTGCCGCCGCAGGAAACGGAGTCAAAATATTCGGCGTAGCCACAGCCGCAGAGCTTGTATCTCACATGAGAGGCGAGTGCGTCCTTGAGGCTGTAACCACGCCGCCTGAGAAGGTAGTTCCCGATATGCGTGCTGTCTATGGCGACTTTTCGCAGATAAAGGGACAAACGCGCGCAAAACGTGCCGTTGAGATCGCCGCCGCAGGAGGACACAACATTCTTCTCGTAGGTCCTCCGGGATCCGGAAAATCAATGATCGCAAAAAGGATACCCACCATCCTTCCCGAAATGACCTACGCCGAGGCGATCGAGACAACCAAGGTCCATTCCGCCTCAGGCATACTTGACAGCGGATGCGGCATAGTAGGACACAGACCCTTCCGCTCACCTCATCATTCCATGTCGGTAGCTTCACTTGTGGGCGGCGGAAAGATACCAATGCCCGGCGAGATATCCCTTGCACATAACGGTGTTTTGTTCCTCGATGAGTTCCCCGAATTCAACAAAGGTGCAATGGAGGCACTCCGTGCACCACTCGAGGATTCAGTGGTCACCATCACCCGTGCCGCAGGGCGCGTGACATTCCCGTCAGCCTTTATGATGGTCTGTGCCATGAATCCCTGCCGATGCGGATATTACGGAAGCAGACGCGGCAAATGCACCTGTACCTCGGGAGATGTGAAGAACTATCTTTCAAAGCTCAGCGGGCCTATGCTTGACCGAATCGACATTCAGGTGGAGATGCCCGAGCTTGATTTCTCAGAGCTTTCAAATGCCGCACCGGGTGAGCCCTCGGAGGTCATCCGCCAAAGAGTTGAAGCGGCAAGACAGATATCTCGTGAACGCTTCCGTGCCGCAGGGCGCGAGGACTATGCTCTCCGAAGCAATGCCAAGATGGACACGGACGACATCCGCCGCTTCTGCGTTCTCGACGAGGACTGCATCCGTATAATGGAAAGCTCATTCAAGAAAATGAATCTGTCGGCACGCGCCTATGACCGTATACTCCGCGTTGCACGTACCATTGCCGACCTTGACTATGTTGCCGCAGGCGGAGAAGTCAGAGAAGGAATAGATGCAGGCGGAAAGATCGGCAAAAAGCACGTTATGGAGGCTGTTCAGATGCGCTCCCTCGATAAATACTGGAAGAACGTATAAAAGAAAGGCATGGACATAAATATGGCAATCTCTGACGTAATGGCTAACAAAAAATGGGGTGTGTTCAATCACTACCTCTACAATATCCAGAACAATCCCGCCTATCCCAACAATCAGGGAGCAGGCGAAACATCATGGCAGGAGTGTACCGCCGCACTTGACGTAAAAAAGATCGCACGCCAGCTTCATGAGGTGGGCGCAGGCTACTATTTCATCACCTCAATGCAGGGCAGACGTTACATGATCGCCGAGAACGCACGCTACCGCGAGATCGTTGGTGACGACGTGGCTGACGAGTGCCTTTCAAAGCGCGACCTCATCGAGGAGCTCTACGAGGCTCTTTCCGAGTACGGTATTGACCTGTACATTTATTTCACAGGCGACGGCCCTTATAAGGACGAGGAAGAAGGCAAAAAATTCGGCTTTATCGAGCCGAGAGCCAATATTTCAATGGAATTTTGCGAAAAGTGGGCGTCCGTCCTCGGTTGGTATGCAAAGAAGTACGCAGGCAAGATCAAGGGGTATTGGATCGACGGCTGTTATGATGAGTGGTTCGGCTACACAACAGAAAAGCTTGAGCCTTACTACAATGCAGTAAAGAGTGCTGACCCGAATGCTCTTATTACTATGAACAACGGCGTAAAGGTTGGGCTGTACCGCTACTTCCCCAAGGAGGACTACGTAAGCGGCGAGCAGGAGAATCTCAACGTCATCCCCGAGGGACGCTATCTCGACGGTGCGCAGACCTTCATCCTCACGCCTATCGGCAACGGAGATATGGGTATCGGCTGTGCATGGGGCTCAGGGGGACTCAACTATACCGGAGATGAGCTTGCCGATTATGCTGAACGCGTAGTTGCCGCAGGCGGTGTCGTCACCTTCGACTGCATGGTTGCCCGCGACGGAAGCTTTGACGAGGACCAGATGCGCGCGCTGAAGGCAGTCGGCGACCGAGTGAACAACAAGTAATTATAGCTGTATGCTCTATTATAATCCACCAAAAGGGGATTTTTTCAGACCGCTGACAAAGGTCTTGCGCTGACAAAATGCCCAAAAGCTTTGATCGACCTTTCTCGAAAGGTCGCGGGTTTTTAGGGCAGCGCCCTAAATCGCGCCTCGCAAGGCGCGAAATACCCCTTATTCGTCCGAAAAGCGGTCCGCAGACCGCGCATCTCCTTTAACTTTTGATTTAGTCTTTTTTTAATTTGATAAACCCTGTGCCAAAGCACAGGGTTTGTCAGCAAGCTGAAAAAAATCCACTAAAAGTGGATTTTTTCTTTTATTTTATTGATCTGCTTTTCATCAATGCTCCGGAGCAAATACCTCCGCGGCGGCGAACAATATACATCGGACGCGCCTTTACCTCGCGGTACATCTTAGACATATATCCGCCCAATACCCCAAGTGAGGTCATGATCATTCCTGTGCAAAGCATGGCAACCGCGCTGACTCCGAGAAGAAGCCTGAGCACCCCCGACACCTGCAAAAACGCCGCAAGAAGCGCAAGGATCGGAAACAGTACAAAGCACACGCCCGCAGCTATAAACGGAAGGCACATGGGAACGGTGGTAAATGCCATGATCCCCTCAAGAGCATATGCAAACAGCCCGAAGAAGGACCACTTTGTATCTCCTGCCGCACGCTCCGTATTCTCAAACTCTATCCAGCCGGTATTAAAGCCTACCCAACTGAATATTCCCTTGCTGAATCGGCATCTCTCTCCAAGAGCAACGACCGCCTCTGCCATATCGCGGCGCATCATTCTGAAATCTCTTGCACCGTCCACGATCTTTGTATCGGAGATGCGGTTTATAAGCTTATAGAATCTGCGTGCAAAGAAGGAACGCACCTTAGGCTCTCCTGCACGTGTCGTTCTCTTTGCCGCTACGCAGTCAAGAGAGGAATCCTCTGTGAGCATATGGTACATCTGCACCAGATATTCGGGAGGATCCTGCATATCCACGTCCATAACGGCAACAAAATCACCGTCAGCCGCTTCGAGACCTGCAAGAAGCGCCGCTTCCTTGCCGAAATTCCTCGAAAAAGAGATATATCCCACTCTGCTGTCCTTTTCCGACATGGCTTCAAGCAGCTTTACTGTCCCGTCTGTGGAGCCATCATCAACAAATAACAGCTCAAGTCCTGCAAGGCTTGACAAGCGATTGCTGATCTCAGACATCTTTTCATAGAAAGTCGTTATCACCGCTTCCTCATTGAAGCAAGGCACGACGACTGTTATCTTATCCATATAAACCTATCCTTTTCCTGTTTTTGCGGAACTTCTCAGTCTGCAGGCGCGTAAACTATGAATTTAAACTCATTATGGCGGTACATGACGGAAAGCTCAACAGTATCCGTCCTTTCGGCATTCGGATACCTCTGCTCAAGAGCTGCGGTAAGCTTATCCTCGTTGTAATCCTGCACAAGGAGCCATATCCTTCCCTCAATATCATCGGGGAGGCTGTCAAAGTCCGGAACGGTCACAAGGGAGGGTGCAAACGCCGTATAAGCACGGGGATACTCCTCCATATCGGGAGAAACAAAGTACTGTTCTTCCCCTTCAAGCATATATGAAACAGCAGAGCCGGGAGTCAAAGCGCCAAAGACAAGCACATCCTCGTCGGCAAAGCTTTCGTTCAGCTCAGCTTCAGCCGCGGCAAAATCGCCGTTGTGTACCGCCACATAAAACGGTATCATAACGACGGCAAGTATCACGCACAAAGCTATACACAGCGTGTACACAAGCTGTTTTTTCTTTATCACAGATGCGGCGTATGCGTACACTGCAAGGAGAAGTCCGTAAGGAAGCATGGAATATCTCACATAATAGAATTCCTTGAACACGGACACCGCAAGACCTGCGGCAACGACTCCGCAGAACACGCCGAGTGCAAGAGCCGCGGGAACAGCGGCAGTATCTCCATTTTTAAGTCCTCTGACGACGGCGAACACAGCAAGGACAAAGAGAACACAGCCCACAGCCGCCACAGCGCAGAAAACAGGAAAGCTCATATAAGAGTCCCACGCGCTGTCTCCGCCCGTATATGCATATGACATGGTCTGCAGAAGCACATCGGGGTACTTTACGCGGATCCAATAATCCCCGGAGGCAACACGTGTGCTCTGTGTGATGAACACCAAAAAGCCGGGAGCATACAGAAGAAGCTCTGCCGCCGCAGTCGCGGCGATCTGCCAAAGCTTCAAGCGCTTAATCACCGCGCCCACTATAAAAAAGGCGTTGATGACGCACACGGTCACAAGTCCGTAGTAGTGCATATATGCCGCCGCCACGGAAAAGAGGACAAACAGTATGAAATTCTTCTTTGATTTAAAGCTGTCCTTTACGGTAAGATAAGCGTAAAAAGCGGAGAAGAATACAAAAAGCGCGGCGAAGGAATACATACGTATCTCGCAGGCGTATTTGATACCGGCAGGTAAGATAAAGCAGAAGAGGGAGAAGAATAGTCCCGCCTTTTCGGAGATATAGCGTCTTACGTGGGTATATCCCGCAAGCCCCAAAAGCCACATTCCGAGGGCTGAGAAGAGTCTCAGCAGAGGAACGGACGTGCCGCAGACAAGGCTCACCGCCTTGAGCATGAAATAGTAGAGAAACGGGTGAACGTCATCGGTCAGCACCGAAATGAGCTCGTCTCCGCTGTGGGATATCGCCGCAAGGGAATAGCACTCGTCAAACCACACATTCCCGTTAAGAGACGTAAAAGCAAAAATGATCGCGCCAAAAGCGAGCACGGCAATATGAACACGTTTTAACACAGAAGAGCTGTTCGTCGTAGCGCATCACTCCTTTATACTTGTTATTTTAAACAGTATAACACAGTTCTGCAAAAAAATCAAGGCATCAGCGACAATTGCCCCCCTCATGTGCCGCTATACTGCAAAAATAACACTCCATCTCCAAAAATCGCATCTTTACATTATCATCATATAGTGTTCACCTTCCCGTCACATTATCCGCGCCCATTCTCTTTTTTTCGGCAAAAACAATTGATAAGTTGCAAAATCAACGTCATTTTTTACAAATCTGTATTGACATTTCCAAATTCTATATGGTATAATTATGTTAAGACACGGGAGAGTTTTCCTTTTCCTGTGGTTTTTTGACACATTTTAAAGGAGTAGGCATATGGAAAGAAGAGTAGATGAGCTCGAAAGAATCGTTATTCCGAAGCACATTAGAAGAAAGCTCGGCCTTGAGACCAGAACTAAGGTCGCTTTCGAGACCGAGGGTGATCGCCTTATCATCACAAAGGCATTCCCCACCTGCATTATTTGTGGTTCTGAGGACAAGCTTGTTGAAGTAAAGGACAAGCACATCTGCACAGACTGCATCAGCATCATCAAGTAATCAAAAATATCTCCTCTGTGTTGCCGCACAGAGGAGATGTTTTTTTGGTTTACAGCTTCACTTATAAGCAAGGCGCAGACTTAAAGCTCCACCTTGTCACCTGAGAGGAAAGCCGCACACCTCTCGGGAGCATCCTTTGCCCCCTCCCAAGGCTCATCAGCATAGCGATAGTCAAACTTCTTGCAGAAACGGCTCACGTCCTCGTTGAGCGCGGCAATATAATCCGCCTCTGCGGCACCTACGGTACGGTAGAATTCAGCAAACTCCTTCTTGGACAGGCGCACCTGAGCCGCTGCAAGGAAACGTGTGAAATGCTCAAGGCAGAAGTGATGCTGACGTGCACACTTCTCACGGAAGCTGCTGTCGTTCTGCCACAGAAGAGCCGCCGCCTCGATCATCATTGAGAAGTTGTGCTCGATTCGGTCGCATATGTAGCAGCCGTCGGAGATGCTTTTCAGCTTTTTTGCGGCAGAAGCGCCGGACTTTGCCGGGAAGAGCCCCTGCTTCATCTGCTCGCTGATATAACCAAGGTGGCTCTCCAGCATCAGCGTAAGCGGAAGGCGCTTGCCCATGGTAAAGAGGATGCCGAGATGCTCCGGGCAAAAGCCTGATTCGTTGGTCTTGACTCGTGTGTCGGGTTCCATCATGGAGGCGCCGAGAATAAGCTCTGTCTCATCGCGCTCCAGCTTCTTGAACAGGCGGCAGAAGGGGCAGATATGCTTACCGCTTTCGCTGTCGGCGGCAGATGCCTCGAATGCCTCGTTCACGGGTATAGTATAGATCTGTTCCATTTATTTTTTCCTTTCGGCAAGAGAATTCTTTACAGTGAGAGCTTTTTGTGATACAATATGTACAGAATTATAAGGAGGTGAGTTTTTGACACCACCTAAGGTGACTGACGAGGGAATACGCAACGGTACCCCCTTTGTGCGCGTCAGCGACATCGGAAACTTCTCGGTATTCAAAACCTTCGACTGCGGACAATGCTTCCGCTTTGATCCCATAGAGTCTGAGTATGACCTTGAGATCGGCGGAGTGGCTCACGGCAGAAGGATATCCTTCGCTACGGTCGGAGATGATCTTCTGATCACGGGAGCCGACAGCAATGACTTTGCATCCCTTTGGGAGAGGTATCTATCACTTGACACCGATTACGACGAGATAGACCGCGCAATTATCTCAGCCCTTGATGATGACGGATGTGCTGTTATGAAAAGAGCCGCCGAGGCAGGCTCGGGGATAAGAATACTGCGCCAGGATCCGTGGGAAGCTCTCTGCTCCTTTATTATATCACAAAATAACAACATTCCGCGCATAAAGAAGATAATTTCTTCACTTTCTGAAGCTTTCGGTGAAAAGATCGCCGATGGTGCATACTCGTTCCCCACTCCGGAGGCTCTTGCCGCCGCAGGAGAAGAGCGTATATTCGCGCTTAAGACGGGTTTTCGTGCATCCTACATAACCGATGCCGCACGAAAGGTAGCAGACGGTGAGCTTGATCTCAACTCTGTAATCGCCTGTAAGAGCTACGAAAAGGCGGCAGAAATGCTCATGAACGTTCGCGGTGTGGGTCCGAAGGTCGCCGCCTGTGCCCTGCTCTTCGGCTTCGGCTACACAGAGGCATTTCCCATAGATACATGGATGAAAAAGGTGGCCGCACGCCACTTCCCAAACGGTCTCGATCACAGCCGCTTCGGAAGTGCCGCCGGCATCGCACAGCAATATCTCTTCTATATGGAACGCTACACATTACAAAATACATGATCGAAAGGATGACACATCATGATCTTTGAAAACTTGGACAGAATAGTATTTGCAGGAGACTCCGTCACCGACATGGGAAGCACTATTCCCGTAGGCGAGGGACTCTTCGATAATCTCGGCAACGGATACGTCCGTGAGGTTGAGAATCTCCTTGCCGCTGTATACCCCGACTACAGCTTCCGCGTTACCAACTCCGGCATCGGCGGGCACACAAGCCGCGATCTTCTTGCAAGATTTGACCGCGACGTGGTCTCCCTTGATCCCGATTGGGTGTCCATCTGTATCGGCATCAACGACGTGTGGCGTCAGTTTGACTCCCCCGCCATCCTTGATGCGCAGGTCATGCCCGACGAATATGAGGCAAATGTGGAAAAGATGATCACTGCCGTCAAGGGAAAGGTCAAGGGGATCTTCATTATGAGTCCGTACTACATGGAGCCTAACCGCGCTGACACCATGCGTGCAAGAATGGACGAGTATGTGGACATTTGCCGCCGCCTTGCTGAAAAGCACTCCTGTGTTTTCGTTGACCTTCAGGCAATGTTCGACCGTTACTTTGCCCACAAGCACTCAACCTTTATCGCCTGGGACCGCATCCACCCCAACAGAATGGGCGCAACTCTCATCGCCAGAGAATTCCTGAAAAACTGCGGATACGACTTCAACCGTCAGGTCTGAGGTCTCCCCCGAATGGTGTAGATATGACAAACAACAGACAAGCCGCTCCCATCGGCGTATTTGATTCGGGAGTCGGCGGGATCAGCGTTCTCGGCACTCTCACCAAGGTCATGCCAAACGAGGACTTTATCTACTTCGGCGACTCTGCCAATGCTCCTTACGGAGAAAAAAGCGGCAAGGAAGTGTGCGAGTGTGCTCACGAGGTCACAAAAAAGCTTCTTGATATGGACGCAAAGGCCATCGTTATCGCCTGCAACACTGCCACAAGCGCGGGAGCCGAGTTTCTCCGCAAAACATATCCGGATATACCGATAGTCGGAATGGAGCCTGCTGTAAAGCCTGCCGCGCTGTCTGCAGAGCATCCGACGGTGCTGGTCATGGCAACTCCCCTCACCATCAGAGAGACGAAGCTCCGCTCACTCATGGACAGATACCGTGACTGTGCCGATTTCATTGATGTTCCCTGCCACGGTCTTGTTGAGCTTGTCGAACGGGGCATCACCGAAGGTGGAGAGATGGATGCGCTTTTAGCAGATTTACTCGCGCCGCACATACGCGGACGTCATATTGATGCCGCTGTTCTCGGATGCACACACTATATCCACGCCAAGGACGCAATCCGCAAGGCTCTGGGGGACAAGGTAGCAATATTCGACGGAGCTCTCGGAACTGCCCGTGAGACCCTTCACCGTCTTGAGGCGCTTGACCTTGTGAATCCTTCGGCAAAGCCGGGATCCGTAATGATACTAAACTCTTCAGATAAAGATGAGCTTCTTGAGCTGTCAAGAAAGCTTCTTATAAACGCAAAAAACAGAAAGGAATAAGATCATGACATTCAGTTTACCCCCGCTTGCCATAAGCCTTGCCCGCACAATGGGCGAAAGCGTGAACGATGCCGCTGTTCGCAGTGCTGCTGATTCCATGGTAAGGCTTGGTCTCCGCGATGCAGGATATGAATACATCATCATCAGCGATGCCTGGTGCAAGCAAAAACGATGCCTCAAAACAGACAGTCTCATCTGCGACACGGAAAAGTTTCCCGAGGGACTTTCAGCTACCGCAGAATATCTCCATTCTCTTGGGCTGAAGCTTGGTGTGGTAGCCTCCCTCGGCGCAAGAAGCACCACCGACCGCCCCGGTATGTTCGAGCATGAGTGGGCAGATGTTGAATACCTGGACCGCGCAGGTGTTGATTACATCGCCTGCGATTTAACAAAGCTTCCCGCAAGAGGCGAGCTACAGACGCCCCTCCGCCGCATGGGTCTTGCTGTAAGGCAGGCACAGCGGGATATATATCTAGCAGTGTATACTGACCGTGACATCCACACATGGGTGCGCTCCACAGGTGCAAATGCATTCTGCCTCAAGTCATTTTACAATTGCTCCCCTGCCGTTGAGTGCGACCCCGTTAGTGCAGGCTACAGTGCGGACTTCTGCTTTGAGTCCTGCGGAGATATCACCTTCGACAGTACCGAAAGCCTCAGATCACAGCTTACCATAGCCGCAGCCATGTCATCGCCCATCGTCGTAGACTGTGACGTTGATTCACTCTCCGACGAAGCTCTCAAGCTTATGAAGGATCCTCTCCTTCTCAGCATCATGCGCGATGAAGAGGGACGTCCTGCACGCCGCCTGGACGATGGAGTGTACTGCAAGATGCTGACGGACTGCGAATATGCCGTAGCTCTTGTAAACTTCACAGAGCAAGAGGTCACTCGATCCTTCTGTACATATGATTTCGGTCTCATCCGGAATTCGGGCTATTATTGTGAAGCCGCAAATGTATTCACTGGAGAAAAGACCGACTTTTCCGACAGCCTTGAGGTGACCCTTCCCGCAGGAAGCTCCGCGATGTATCTCATGAGACTTATTGAAAGGTAAAGGTGACAAGCAATGATCAAAAAGACACCGCCTATGGGCTTTAACACCTGGAACACCTTTGGAGAGTGCTTCTACGATCACACCATCCGCGAGGTGGCTGACGCTCTCGTTGACCGCGGCTTCAAGGATGCGGGATACGAGTATCTCATCATCGACGACCACTGGAATATGGAGCACCGCGATCCTGTGACCAAGCGCATGATCGAGCGCCCCGGAAAGTTTCCGAACGGTCTTCAGCCGGTCATTGACTATGTGCACGGAAAAGGTCTCAAAATGGGTATCTACTCCTGCGCAGGAGTACGTACCTGCGGCCAGAAGATGGGAAGCTTCGATTATGACTTCCTCGATGCAAAGACCTTCGCTGAGTGGGGTATCGACTACCTGAAGCATGACTTTTGCCTCCATCCCGAGCTTCTTTCCGGTGAGATGATGTACCGCAGAATGGGACTTGCTCTCCGTCACAGCGGTCGCGACATTCTCTTTGCCGCCTGCAACTGGGGTAATGACGATGTTTGGTCATGGATCCGTTCTGCAGGAGCTCATACCTACCGTTCCACAGGTGATATTTACGACAATTTCAAGTCATTTGTAGATATTTTCCGCTCACAGCTTCCGAAGCTTGGCTCATCCTGTCCCGGTTGCCAAAACGACCTGGACATGATGACAGTCGGCATGGAGGGTGCAGGAAATGCCGCTACCGGAAGCGACTTCGGCACCGAAGGAACATACCGCATCCAGTTCTGTGTGTGGTGTATGTTCTCCTCACCTCTTATCCTCGGATGTGACGTAAGAAGTGTATCCGATAAGTACCGCGATCTTCTTTGCAACCGTGAGCTTATTAGCATCAATCAGGATCCCGAGTGCAGACCTGCATTCCCTATCGGTCTTGATTATAACATGGCATTCTGCAAGCTGCTGTCAAACGGCGAATATGCTTTCCTCTTTATCAATCCGGACGACAATCAGCACGGTGTAGGATTTGTAACTCATGACATCGGTCTCTGCGAGGCTTCCGGCTACAAGCTCCACCTGACCGACCTTCTCTCCGGTGAGGAGCTGGAATATTCGGATTATGTATCAATTCCCGTGCCTCCAAAGGACTGCAGGATCTTCAAGGGTAAGCTCGTAAAGTAAATATTCGTTAAGATCGACAGATCTCCGTTTTCCTTTGAAACGGAGATCTGTTTCTTACTTTTGCCTGATTCTTCTCAAATAAACAGGCTCCATGTCAATAGTTGGGGTAGATAAAAAATCAAATAAAACAAAGAATGATAAAAAGCGATAGTAAAAAGGGGTATGAAGCGAAGCGGAATACCCCTTTTTACTATCGCGGCGCGCGCTTGGCAGAGGCGCAAAAGAGGATTCTGTTGCGGAAACGGCGGAAATTGCGAAGGCCGAAGGCGTTTCGCTTGAGTACCTTGATCTTGTTGTTAAAGCCCTCG
>JAFUPK010000052.1 GCA_017481265.1 Clostridia bacterium | reverse complement strand
CATCCACCTTCTCAACTCCGGTGCTGCTTGCCTTGACGCTTCCGGCGTTTGCACAGACAAGAACGGCGAAGCTACAATGAAGAAGTGGTTGGAAGTTACCGACGAGGACATCAAGAAGATGACCGACGCTACCGTATGGTGCGAAGCAGGCTTTGATAACTTCAGCGGCGGCGGATTCTCCAGCCACTACACCACCAAGGCAGAAATGCCCTGCACAATGATCCGTCTTAATCTCGTTAAGGGTCTCGGTCCCGTTCTCCAGATCGCTGAGGGTTGGACTGTAAACCTTCCCGATGAGGTTTCCGATACACTTATGGAGCGTACCAACCCCACATGGCCCTGCACATGGTTCGCACCTCGCTGCGACGGCAAGGAAGGCTCACCCTTCAAGACCGCTTACGAGGTAATGATGAACTGGGGCGCTAACCACGGTGCTATTTCCTACGGTCACATCGGTGCAGACCTTATCACTATGTGCTCTATGCTCCGCATCCCCGTATGTATGCACAACGTGCCTGCTGACGATATCTACCGTCCCGCTTGCTGGAACGCATTCGGTATGGACAAGGAAGCAGCAGACTACAGAGCTTGCCAGACCTACGGCCCCATGTACAAGTAATTTATATAACGTAAAGATCCCTCGGAATTTTCCCGAGGGATCTTTTTACCCTATTGACATTGACGCTGGGTAAAGTGCTATAATATTACTGTAAGATAACGAAGGGGGATGATGCTTTGGAGGAGCTTTACGATATAAGTGAAGTATGTACCATACTTGGGACAACATCACGCACTCTCAGATTTTATGAGGATAAGGGACTTATCTCTTGTACAAAAGTGCTCGGCTCGCAAAGGCGAAAATATTCGGGAAAACAGCTTGATGAGATACGCCGTGTTATGACGCTTCGCTCTATAGGCTTGTCTGTAAACGGTATCCTTGATTATTTAAACGGGGACTCCGACATTAAAATCATTATCGACGAAAAGCTTGCGCGTACTGTGGCGGCTATCCGAACCCTTGAGACAAAGCTTGAACTTCTGCATGAAGCGCAAGCGGTGCTTTCCTCCGGCGGAGACATTTTTACATCCGACATATGCGTACGCATCGGGAAGCCGGACAGCAAAAGAACGCAAATGGTTAAGGAATGTACAGAGTGCTTGCTTCAAGGTGATATAACTCCCGTACTGTCACACTTTAGCGAACGAATGAGGCATTATTCCGTGTGCTTTTTAGTATCGGTATTCAAGGAAACAGTGTCCGCGCTCGGAAAGTTTGAGAAGTCGGAACGCATTGAATGTGTTCCTCATATGCAGAATATAGTATTCCATTATTTAAGGTATGAAAAGCTGGGACTGCGGATAAAGTATGTTTTTCACGACTATGCCATAAGCGGATTATGGCTTGATTATTATGAAACAGGAGAAATAAAATGAAAAAAATTACTTGTGTATTCATCGTGCTTTTTGTAATGCTTGCCTTGGCTTCCTGCGGTGGGAACGATTCACAGCAAATCGAAAGTGAAAGCAGTTCGGCAACTATGACAGAGACAGTTGAGAAAGTGCCTGAAACGAATGACGCTCTGTATGAGTTCTTTATCCGAAAATGGATCGCCGGAGAGACAGAAGCGCTTTATTCTTATGCGGCAGAGTCGGTGGAATCTCTTATGGACAGCGATAACTTTGTCTATATGCTTGACAGCGTCACAAAACTTGGCGGAAAATTTGATTCAGTAAAAAAAACAGGAGTAACGGCGCAAAATGGGTGCGATGTGTATTCCTTTACTGCGGAGTTTGAAAACATCAGTGCTGATGTGATACTGACATTGAAGGATGCACAAATCGAGGGCTTTTCCCGTAATGTGCGGATAAAGGAAGGTGATGGCTTTACCCTTGATCTTGGCGGCGGAGTAAAGGAACACTATTTCATACTTGAAAATGACGGATATGCTCTTAATGCTGTATATACTTATGCCGAAGGTAATAAGGAAGCTCCTGCCGTGCTTTTGATTCCCGGGTCGGGACCCTCGGATTATAACAGTACTGTGGGGCTTCTCACTCCTTTTGCGGATATCGCAGAGGGTCTTGCACAAAATGGTATAAACTCGCTGAGAATTGATAAGCGTACTTTCAACTATGCTGACTCTTTTGACGTTAAAGATGCTGTTGCCGAAGAATACTATTCCGATTTTACAGCGGCGGCTGAGTATTTGAAGGAGAAGCACGATAAAGTATATCTTCTCGGTCACAGTCTCGGAGGACAGATCGCTTCGGAGCTTGCCGCACGTGACTCGGAGTTCGACGGCGTGATCCTGTGGAACAGCACAGCGCGGCATCTCGCCGACGTAGCATCAGATCAGCTTTCTGCGTCCGACAGTGCTAACCGTGCCGTATATGAGAGTTATGCAGACACGGCAAAAAAGGTCACTGCCGATTCTGCAAAGGGGTTTTATTATTTCGGTGCGTCCGACTACTATTACGCCGAATATAACGAGATCGACGTCCTTGATAACGTAAAAACGATGACCTCGCCTGTACTCATAATAAACAGCCGCGGAGACAGTCAAGTATTCGATGCAGACATAAGCTTATGGAATGAAGTTGCTGATAAAGCGAAAATAATGTTGCTTGACGGATACAGCCACTTTGGTTACGTTATAGATATGACAGATCCTACGGCATTGTATGAGATCCATGAATTCCCCGAAGAACTGATGACAGCCTTTTTGGAATTTTGTCTCCAAAACTAATACAAAAGAACTTCGCTACTTTTGGCGAAGTTCAGGTCGCTGACAAAGGTCTTGCGCTGACAAAATGCACAAAAGTTTTGATCGACCTTTTTTAAAAGGGCGCAGGGTCTTGGGGCAGCGCCCCGAGTCGCACTCCGCAGAGTGCGAAATCCCCCTTATTCGTCCAAAAAGCGACCCGTACCAAACGAAGTTTGGTGACGCACTTCGCGCAAGCGAACGTGCTGCAGCTCGCGCATTCCTTTTTCTTTTGATTTAGTCTTTGTTTAATTTGACAAACCCTGTGCTTTGGCACAGGGTTTGTCAGCAAGCTGAAGCAAATATCTTGCAGGAAAATACAAGATATTTGCTTTTTATTTATATCGTTACTCCGAATTCTTCCTTTACGGTGCTTTCGGCATAAAGATTTATTTCTTCAGGGGCAACAAACGTCGGTACTACCTCTTTTAACGCCGCCTTGACTGCACGGTTTCCCTTGTCAAGAGAATTCTTCAGAATATCAAGCCGTGCTTCCACCTCATCACGGGTCAAAGGTGTGTCCTTTTCAATGAATATCAGGGAATTATCGGTCTTTGTGATCTGCTCGGACTTTACGAGAAGCTCCTCATACAGCTTTTCTCCCGGTCTGAGCCCGATCTCCTTGATCTCAATATCCCGTCCGACCTCAAGTCCTGCAAGAGTTACCATATTCACAGCCAGATCCCATATCTTGATAGGCTTGCCCATCTCAAGAACATAAAGCTCACCGTGATCTGCCATGGCTCCCGCCTCAAGAACAAGTCCTGCCGCTTCGGGTATGGTCATGAAGTACCTGATGATACGCTTGTCCGTAATGGTGATAGGGCCGCCGTTTTCGATCTGCTTTTTGAACAGCGGGATCACAGAGCCGTTGCTTCCGAGCACGTTTCCGAATCTCACCGCCGCAAAATGAGTCACGCTTCCCGAGCGAGACTGAACGATCATCTCGCAGAAGCGCTTAGTCGCGCCCATTACGTTTGTGGGATTCACTGCCTTGTCCGTGGAGATCAGCACAAATTTTGCTACAGAGTAGCGCTCCGCGGTGCAAACGGTGTTATATGTACCGATTATGTTGTTCTTTACAGCCTCTGCAGGGCTCGCTTCCATAAGAGGAACGTGCTTGTGGGCGGCGGCGTGGAGCACGATATCCGGTCTTTCCTTTGCAAAGACGTAATCAAGCCTTTCCGCATCGCGGACAGAGCCGATATATACCTTCATTGAAAGCCTGTCGCCGTATGCGCGGGTAAGCTCCTGCTCAATATCGTAGGCGTTGTTCTCGTAAATGTCAAAGATTATAAGCTTTTTTGGAGAAAGCTTCGCGATCTGTCGGCAGAGCTCACTTCCGATGGAGCCGCCGCCCCCGGTTACGAGGACGGTCTTTCCGCTGTAGTAGCTGCCGGAAAGCTTGTTTGAGATGTCGATATTGTCTCTGAACAGCAGATCCTCGATACGGATGTCACGCAGCGACCGTCTTTCCTCCACACTGCCGGATTCGGACAGGGGGAAGTCATAAAGCTTGACCTTACAGCCGGTCTTTTTGTAGGTATCGTAAAGCTTAGCCTTTTTATCTCCGTTAAGCTCGGGGAGCGCAATTACTATCTCCTGAACGCGGAGCGAGCGAAGCTTTTCGATGATGTTATCCTTTGAGGAATAAACGGGAAGTCCGTTGAGAGTCTGTCCTGCCTTACGGGCATCGGCATCAACGAAGCAGACAGGCTTGTAGTGAGCTCTGGGGTTTCGCAGAAGCTCCTGTGCAAGAGAAGCTCCGATATTACCCGCGCCCACGATGGCGATATCGATACGGTGGTCACGTTTTTCGTCATTTGATGAGTCGCGGCTTGCTGAGCGCTGTGCGTACAGATGCTGATAAGCGAAGCGTGCCGACAGAGTAGCAAGGCAGCAGAGAGCAACGAAGCTCAGGGCAACGCCGAAGCCGATATGGAATCTGCCGATGAGTCTTCCGGAGAGGAAGATGAGAACGCCGGACAGAAAATCGGAGAATATTATTTTCATGTAGGTACCGACGCCGGCATATCTCCAGATGGTTTTATAGATACCGCATGAAATTCTTGTAGCAAATATCAAGATGAATGAAATAAGGAAGGAAACAGCGGCATCAAAAAATGAGGTTTCGGGAGGAATGACCACAGAGGTTACGAATTCAGATTTTCCGAGAAAGACCATGAAAGAGAAACTTACAAGGCAGATCATCGTATCGATGAAGCAAAGAAGCGCTTTTCTTTTCGTCATAACTTCCTCCGATTTGACATTTAATATTATTTCTTGATAAATATTAAGAAATAATTACATACATATCAATTATACCACCTAAGGACGTGTTTCGTCAAGAGTAATTATTAGAAGCGGTGGTAAAAGGATGCGGCATATGTCGTTCCTGCCGCGATTCTTCATCCCACGGTAGGGGGCGCCAACGCAATTTGCGTTGGTGATGTGTTTCGCGAAGCGAATACACCGGCGGCGACTATGTGGTAGCCCATGGGTGCTTCACGCCATGCGGTGCGGATGTAACCTTACGTAACGGGAGACCACAGGTCTCCCCTACGGCGGTTCTGAATTTTCCACTGTAGGGGCGACCATCGGTCGTCCGTTCGAACGCCCCTCGCCGTACGGT
>JAFUPK010000051.1 GCA_017481265.1 Clostridia bacterium | reverse complement strand
TTTTCGATATAATTGACTGTAGGCATATCTGCTCCTCCGATAAAGTTTTGTCTAGTCAACTTTATTTTATCAGATTTCGGCAGATATGCCTATCTTTTTTTGCTATCTGTCAGGTCTTACCCCAACTTTTATTATAGAACCCTATTTTATGAATAGAATACTTTTGGAATGTATATTGCTTGAAATGCACAAAATCTCTAAAATATTCAGAACAATAGAAAGAATACTTGACAAAACTATATTGATATGATATACTGTATTTGTAAGAAATATATGTAAACTAAGGAGGATCGCACCAATGGCACATTTTGTTAAGACGAGCTGCGGCGAAGAATTCTGTATCCTCTGCTGTTCGGGCCATAATGATTTATTAGAAGAGTTATATATTTGTGATGGATGTAAATCATTCATAAATGGTAGTGATGATGAATTAGAAGATCTGGAAGTTATAGTTCACGAATTTGGGCATTTTTATGGTGCAGAGGATCATTACGATATTGTTAATGTTCATCTTGATCCCGATTTTGGATCACAATATAGCGATAATTGTATTTATGGATCAAACAAAGGATCTTCTTCAGTTGTTTCAAATTTGACTATTTGCGAAGGCTGTAAGGCTGAAATTATGTCAAATATAAATTCGTACGATCATAGGTGAGGTGAATAATAATGAGAAAACTTGTCGTTGTATGTTTATTGTTTGTGATTTTGATATTGGTATCCTGCGGTGACGGTAACGAAAATACCGTAACCAATAGCAGTGATGCATCCGTTTACGAGCCTTCTATTCATCCGGAACATATAGTCAAGAACTTTACAGATGCCGACGAACTTGAAGCCTATGTATCAGGCAGAGAAGGCTTGGAAGAATATTTGTCGTATAAACAGCTATCATGTTTAGGTGAACTTTATAATGCTGAGGTATATGTATCGCACGCCGAAGGGAAGTACCTTACTACTCGATATAAAATGAAGGACGTAAGCGGTGACATAATACGTGTGGATGTCGTTGAAAATGTGAATGTCAATGCTGAATACAAGGGTGTGGACGATCTCAGAAAGTATCCGGTCAGTAATGAATATTCGGAGGCTTATATGGAGTATGAGGGAATAATTTACGGTTATTCTTTTGATATTGATACAGTCGGAGAGGGAAGTATCGGAGCAATTTATCTGCCTCTTCCCGACAGAGAAGATCGTTTCCTTATGCTTTTGATGGAAAATGGCTCATTTGCCGACTACCCCACAGACGGCGAAGAAACCTTCATTTCCCGACTTCTGAATGCAGATACCGTTGCATCTGCGAAAGCAGAGCTTGAAAAATGCATCCTCGGCGAATGATAAAGTATTTCGCTTACACTTTTCCGAAACGGAAACGCAAAATTAGAAATGAAAGGAGCCTCATAAATAATGTTTCAAGCTAATGGAGCTTTGATATTTGCTATCCCGATAGCAATAGTCGTGATCGCGGCAATACTTGTTTTTGTGTTCCGCAAAAAGCTTACAAAAAAGCGAATGTGTGTGATACTTATAACAGCAGTTGTTGTTGCAGCACTGACCGTCGCCGGCGTTCTTTTCGTTTTGGATTCTTCCTTTGCAAAAGATTACAAAGACGATCTGCGCATAGAACTTACCCAAAACGACGGTGTTATCATTGTTAAAGAGTGGTCTTTCCTGACGGGTAGCGGTGCTGAGATATACTACGAAAAAGACGGAGAAGTTGTCTGTTTAGGTAGTACAGACGGTAATGACGGTTACCTTGCTTTCGATGACGGAAAGTACACTCTCACCGAAGGTGACGGTGAAGTCACGCTGAGCTGGTATTATTCTAAAGTGTCCGGTAAAGAAGAATGGCGAAGCAAGACCTTTAAGCTTGCCAAAGATTGATCTTACAGTCAAATAAAACATCAAGCCCACCGTTTGCACGGTGGGCTTTGTGTTTTATAAAGCTTCTCTCTCGAAATAGTATTTCTTATTGTGCGTGCAGATGCTCTGGATAACTCCCATACAGATAAACATGGTCAGCATTGACGAGCCGCCGTAGGAGAAGAAGGGAAGCGTGATGCCGACTACGGGCAGGATCGCAAGACACATTCCGATATTTTCAAGAGTCTGTGCTATGAGCACCGCCGCAATACCAACACAGATAAGCGAAGCATAGTGCTTTCTTGTGCGGCGTGCAATCATGAGCGTCCGTATAACAAGCACGGTCATAAGCAGCATATATGCAAATGTTCCGAAAAATCCGAATTTTTCTGCAAGAACGCAGAAAAGGAAGTCGGAGTGTGCCGCAGGAACCTTTGCAAACTGCGTGCCTCCCGTAAGTCCCGCACCGCGGAACCCGCCCGCGATTATTGCCTTTCGGCTCATTATCGCTTGGTAGCCGTATTCTTCAGGGTCTATGTTAGGATTGAAGCCTGCCATTATGCGAAGCCGCTGATACTCCGCCATCTTATCCCAAAGGAGAGGCGCCGCAATGACTATAACAAGTACGGCGGCAGCAAAATACCAAAGAGACAGACCGGCAGTAAACAGGATAACAGCCGTGACAAATACGTATATCAGGACCGTTCCGAGGTCTCCTGTCATCATTACAAGACCGATTATTATTCCTGCATGAAGCATGAGAAGTGCAACATTTTTGATCTTGTTGATCTCATCACGTACTCTGTCTACGTGACGGCTGAAGGTGATGATGAAAGTTATCTTTACAAACTCTGCAGGCTGAATGTTAAAGGGGATTCCGGGTATCTTGATCCAGTTATGATTAGTTTCGTTCGTAGAGCCGATGTTTACGACGAGAACGAGAACCAGCAGAGCGACAGATACGGCGAAAAACGCTATCTCAAAGCGAGAGCATATCTCATCATAGTCAAGAGAAGCGATGACCACCATCAACACAACGCCGAGAAGGGCGGCAACACACTGAACCATAACCTTCTGTGAGCCCCCCGAGAATGAGGCAGAGCCGCCCCAAAGCACGAGAATACTGAGAAGCGCCATAGTTACGGATGTTATAATGACCGTAAGATCCATCTTAAGCAGCTTCTCTTTTAAAGAAGTAGAATATTCTTTCAAATTGGTGAGCCACCTCCTGTATGTTTATGCTTTTTTCAGCTTTGCATATGTCGCCATGAGCTTTTTCGTTCCCGCGTTTTCAAATACTACCTCGTAAAGCATATCTCCGCCCATTGGCTTGACTGTCAGTATTACGCCGCTGCCGAAAACGGGATGGATGACGCTCTCGCCTGCTTTAAAGTGCTCGACAGGCGCTTTTTTGGTTGCTGCGGAAGCGACAGGCTTGCGAACGGCTGAAGCGGCGCTGAAGGGCTGAGGAGCGCTCTGCTGACGTGCTCCGTATGCGAAGGATGACTGCTGTCTTGCTGCAGGTCTTTCTTCCTCTTTGTCAAGGAGTGAGTCGGGGATCTCAGCGGCAAAGCGCGAAAGAAGATTGCACTGTGACCGTCCGTTCATCATTCTGTCGTTTACGTGGGTTATGTAAAGCTGGCGTTTTGCACGTGTTATGGCAACGTATGCAAGACGGCGTTCTTCTTCTATCTCCTCGGGGTTCATTAAGGTCATGTAGCTTGGGAATATGTTCTCCTCCATGGCAGGAAGGAAAACTATGGGGAACTCAAGTCCCTTTGCACTGTGGATCGTCATAAGAACAACAGCATCGGCTTCTTCGTCGTATTTGTCGATGTCTGAAACGAGGGCGACATCCTCAAGAAATTCAAGAAGATTCGGTTCGTCGGCATTTTCCTCATACTGAACTGCTGCGGAGATAAGCTCGTCTAAGTTTGCGCGTCTCTCCTCGCGTTCGTTCTTTTCCTTGATCTCTTCGATCATCTTGCCATATCCTGTGACGTCTATAACACGTCCTATGAGCTCGGAAACGGGCAGGCGCTGTGCATCCTCGCGTAGAGAGTCAATTAGGTAAGAGAAAGACTGCATTGTTCCCGCGGCGGCATTTGATATGGCTGTGTACTGCTTGGCATTTTTCATGAACTCAAGCAAAGAGTACCCAAGCTCATATGAAATAGTTTCGGCGATCTGGAACGACCTGTCGCCGATCCCGCGCTTTGGAGTGTTTACGATCCTTGAAAGGCGCACGTCGTCAAGCGGATTGTTGATGACCTGCAAATATGAGATGATGTCCTTGACCTCCATACGGTCGAAGAATCGGAGACCGCCCAGCATACGGTAGGGAATACCGCTCTTGGCGAAGGTCTGCTCGAAGCTTCTCGAAAGAGAGTTTGCGCGGTACAGTACGGCAAAATCCTTGAACTTTGCCTTTCCGTCACGGATATTAGCTGTGATCACATCCGAAAGGTATCTTGCCTCGTCGTTCTGGGTGCGGAGATTGCGAAGCACGATCTTTTCGCCACGCTCGCCGCCGGTCCAAAGAGTCTTTCCGAGTCTGCCGGAATTGTTTGATATAACCTTGTTGGCAGCCTCAAGAATAGTGGCTGTTGAGCGGTAATTTTCCTCAAGCTTTATTACCTTCGTGTTGTCATAGTTTTTGTCGAAGTTGAGAATGTTCTCAATAACGGCTCCGCGGAACTTGTAGATGCTTTGGTCATCGTCGCCCACAACCATGATATTGCGGTGATAATCGGAGAGAAGCAGCGTCAGCTTGAGCTGAGCGTAGTTGGTGTCCTGATACTCGTCTACGCATACGTAGCGGTATGTGTGCTGGAGCTTGTCACGAACCTCGGCATCGGTCTCAAGAAGCTCTACTGTACGCAGAATGATGTCGTCGAAATCAAGGAGATTCTGACTTTTCAGTCTCTTGGCGTAGAGGTCATAAACCTCGGCGGTCTTTTTGAGCTTGAAATCATTTCCCGCCTCTGCAAGAAGCTGTGAGGGTGACATGAGCTTGTCCTTAGCACGGCTGATCTCGTTTTGTACCGATTTAACTGATAGAGTCTTGTCGTCGATGTTCAGCTTCTTCATGCACTCGGTGATTTCACGCTTGCTGTCGTTCATGTCGCAGATTCCAAAGGTGCTCTCGTAACCGATACGGTCAGCCCAGCGGCGAAGGATGCGAACGCAAATTGAGTGGAAGGTTCCCGTACGGATCTCGCGGACCTCGTCGCTGTCCTCGCCGAACACGGACGCAATACGGCTCTTTATCTCGTTTGCAGCCTTGTTGGTGAAGGTGATACCCATGACCGACCAGGCGGGAGCGGGATTCACGCGGAAGCGGAGAAGATACTCGGACAGCTTGTCGTCCTCAAGCTCCATAGCCGCGCGCATCTCGGAAAGCTCAGATTCCGTCACATCCGGCGGAACGAGTGGAGAGTAGTAGGCGTTTCCGTATCGGATTATATGTGAGATGCGGTTTACAAGAACGGTGGTCTTTCCGCTTCCCGCACCTGCAAGGATGAGAAGTGGGCCGTTTACGGTGTAAACAGCTTCTCTCTGTCTGTCGTTAAGACGGCGGTAGTATTTATCGAAAAGCTGACGCTTCAGCTTGGTGTATTCTTCAAAAATAGTCATTTGCACATTATTCCCCATTATGTAGTATACAGATATTTTATCATTTTCCCGTGCTTTTTTCAATAGGGAAATGTGAAAGTGTCATAACAATTTGCCAAGGAATAAGTTTTGAATAAATTTCGATAATAAATAATTAAATATTTCTCGTATAAGAGTTGACAAATGGGATAAATTATGATACAATAACAAAGCTGTGAAAAGCAGATGCCCCATTAGCTCAGCCGGTAGAGCACATGACTTTTAATCATGGTGTCCGGAGTTCGATTCTCCGATGGAGCAAAACAAAAAGACCACCGACAGGTGGTCTTTTTGTTTTGCTCCATCGGAGCCTGAGAAGTTCGCCGCAAGGTGCCCGTTAAACTAACAAATCTGCAATGCTTTACGCACCTTGACCTGCTTTGGCTTGCCAAAGCAGTGAGTTCGATTCGGAGCCTGAGAAGTTCGCCGCAAGGTGCCCGTTAAACTAACAAATCTGTAATGCTTTATGCACCTTGACCTGCTTTGGCTTGCCAAAGCAGTGAGTTCGATTCGGAGCCTGAAAACTTCGCCGCAAGGTGCCCGCGAAGCTAACAAATCTGCAATGCTTTACGCACCTTGACCTGCTTTGGCTTGCCAAAGCAGTGAGTTCGATTCGGAGTCTGAAAACTTCGCCGCAAGGTGCCCGTTAAACTAACAAATCTGCAATGCTTTATGCACCTTGACGCACTTCGCCGAAGGCGAATGTGCTGAGTTCGATTCCTGTTATATTTTGGAACGCGACTGCGTTCCTTTTTGTTTTGCGGTGTCGAAGCGTGAAAACTTCGCCGCAAGGTGCCGGCTAAGTAATTCTTTATTTAGATAATCTATAGGATATTTCTTCAGCATTGTTATAGAAATATCTGCTTATTTCTGTCAAATGAGCGGATCTCTTTAGTGCTTGAATGTTTCCGGTATCTGAATACTCTCTATAAACATAACGATTTCTTCCAAGGTAATATGCCGCCACGTACGGAATACTCATAATTTCCTGATTTGTAAGCTTAAACTCTTCAAGATATGTTTTAATATAAGTTTTCAAAGAATCAGAATTTAAACAGTCAGTACATTTCATGTCATCAGAAGCAAGATAATAGAAACGCACAAGTTCCAGTACTGCAGGCACAGAGTGAAGATTTGAAAAATCTATTATTTTCTGTATACTGTCACCTTTACAGATAAGCTGGCTTGGAGTATAGTCGCCGTGTGAGGGGGTATATGTGAGATTTTTGAAATACTTTGACAAAGCATCCATGTGCTTGGTTAAAGTAATACGGAAATCAAGATCACACAATACCTTTTGTTTTGTATATTCATCTGTCGCCATAGCGGATACCTTACTTTGAGTCTCCTTATAGAAGGAAATACTTTCATTTTCATTAAACTTGGATATCCATGAATCACCGAATAGAGGTGGCAATTTGCTAAGCCTTAGAGCACTATGAATTTTGCCAAGGTACCTTGAGGCTTCGCACAAAGTTTTAACTTTTAAGGAATTATGTGTGGGAGATGTGCCGTTAACATAATGTTGTAATTGGAAAATCCTACCCTTTATTACCGCATAGTCTTTTCCGTCTGTGCTTGGAATAATCTCTGAAACGGGCAATCTGTTGTTTAAAAGTAACTTGCAAATTCTGCCCTCAAGGCGTGCTCTCTCTTGTGAATATGAATCTTGAAATTCTTTTAGAAAATAATCATTTTCTTCCGAAAATATCTTTCTGCAAAGTGCAGTTGACTCAGCAATGACTTCCGCTTTAGTGACGTGAATATTCCAGATTTGCTGTAGCTTGTCAATAAGCTCACCTGTTGTCAAGCACGAGTCTTTTAGCTCCATTTTTTATTTCCTTCCGTAATTGTGTACGCTTAGGAAAGCGCATGATCTCACTTCTCCCAATATACAGCATAATCACTGTTTTCGGCGTATAATACTTTTCCGTTCAAAACTTCACCGGTGATGGAAGTGTACCCAAGCTTACATCTTTATAGTACTGAGTCCAAAGCTCTTTACTCATTCTCAATAACCATGTTTGCTATCTTGTACGTACCGACGTTCACAATGTGCAGAGAAATCTCACCCTTGTAGCTTCTTGATTCGCTGTATATCTGATGATCTACGTCAAAGGCGAGCTTTACTACATATGATGAATCCTCAAGACGGTACATCCTCACTACCTCAAGGCGGTTGTAAACCTGACTCGTTACGGGTGTTACGAAATCGTATCCCACCTTGGAGTCGCGTATCCTTGTGTACAGCTCACTTCCGTTAAGAACGTAGGAAAGGGCTGCCGCAAGGTTTTCCGCTGTATTTCTGTATCCGCTTGAGGTGTAGTGAAAATAAGCTCTTGTAAAGTCGTCTGCAAATTTCGCGACAGTATCGTCCGATACACCGCCGATGTCAACAGTGATGCTTTGAGCCATGCCGTCGGTGCTTTCTTCAAACTGAAGCACTGTGCCGTTTAACGAAACATTTACGTTGTCAATGGGAGCGTAAAGCCCGTGGATGGTGTACACGTCAAATGATGGAACTGTAAGTCCCTCAGCGATAAGTCCGCCAAAAGCACTTTCGGTTACTTTCTCATAGTGAGCAGATACATCAGTTCCGCGTACCGTTACAGAGGCACCCGAGGGAACCTTGACTGTAGCAGAGTAGAGAAGGGATGCGGGATATTTCGCTGTGTATGCGCCGTCTGTATAACTGAATTCAAGATCATGCTCCTTATATCGTGCCTTTAAAGTAGGCTGAGCATTAAGAAGCTCTGTCTCATAAGTGACGGCACACGGCAGATCGGTATGTGAAGCTTCTATAGGGTTCGCGGAGTAGGGAATATCTCTTTCAATAATGTAGCTGTCATCAAGCACCTTACCGTTGAGCTCAAGAATACTGCCTTCGGGCAAGGTAACAGTGTAGATCGAAAAGCCGTCAAAGCTTACGCTTCTGTCAGTAACCTGCCATGCATCGAAGCCGTAACGTCCAATGGATGTCTTTGAAAGCGTCAGGCTAAAAATCTCACGCCGTCCTGAGATGACAGTGTAAACAGGTTCTTCCTCGCTTCCGCCCGAACGCTTGCAGAACATACCGCCTGCCCTCCAAGCTTCAATATATCCGTTAAGTGTTTCATTGCGTGCTTCCTCGCTTCGCCATTCAAGGGAATCGGCAGTTGTATTGAGAAGACTGAAAAGCTCGGATTCGCTTATCTCGGAAGCGTATTTTTTTGCAGCCTCCGCCGGGCTTTGTGGCTGTGACTCCTCAAAGGCATCAATAAAGTCGTAAAAGAGCACGAGACCTGACATTACCGCAATAACAAGAGCTGCACTTGCTATGGCATATATGAGCCAGAAGCGGCTCGTCCTTTTTCTGTTTCTTTTCATCACTTCACCAATATTGCCGTAGCAACGACTCTTTCACCGAAAATGTATGCGCTTGATGTAAGATATTCACCTTCCATTATCATAAGGGAAGAAGATCCGCCGTCGAGATTGGAAGCATTTACAGCACCGTGGTCGATCATAATGGAAGCAAGATCGTCAAGGGTGGCACCGAGGCTGTCGATGCTTCGTCCGTTAATAACGAGAAGAAGAATAGCTCCGTCTGCGCGCTGACCGATAGCGGTACGGGGGTTAAGACCACCGCCAAGCCTTGATGCCGCAGGCTGACCGTTGATAACAAGGGCAGGACCGTAGCTTGCCGCGTACTGCACGCCGATGTCAAGGGCATGAGCTGCTGTCATGTTACCAACGTGGAGGATTCCGTTCTTATCTATTCCCGCAAGGCTGTAGCTTGAACCGAGGTTTCCCCATTTGAGTTCGCCCTCATAGATCACTATACCGTCGGGTATACCTCCGGTTCCCTGACCGTTCGGATCATCAAATCCTCCTGCATTAGTTCCGGCAACTGCACCGTATTTTTCTATCATAGCGGCAACGGTAAGTCCCGAATAGCCCTCGCCATAAGGACCGGGTATTCCTACGAACACACGTGACGGATCCTCAATTATCATGAGCTTTCCGTTATATGTTGCGCCTTCAATGTCAAGCACTTCAATTCCGTCATTGTCGGAAGGCGGAGGCGTTACCTCTCCTGTATCGGTCTCGTCTCCCGGGACTATAACATCAGGCTCATCGGTTACATCGGAGCTTTCTGTATTATCAGGCTTTTCCGGAAGCTTTATAAGTGAGCTGTCGGTCTTGTCATCTGATATCTCTGTTTTGTTTCCGGATTTGATCTCCTCTATTTCGGCCTCGCTAAGATAGAGTCGTGCGAGAAAGCCTCCCGCAGATGTTTCATCCACCGACATGACAAACAGCCGTCTTGCTTCCTCTGACGGACCGTTTACAAGTATCCACATGAGTCCGTAAAGCCCGATAACCACGATCAAAAGGAAAGTTACTATACATAAAAGAACCTTTCCGATGATTTTTAGAATTTTGTTTTCAAGTACGCTTGTGTTCTTCAATTTATTATCTCCTGTTAAGTCAGCTCACCGTTTCCTTGGTGAAGCTTCAGCATAACCTTTGCGATATTTTGTATATAGATGTAATCTGCAGACTGACCGCGGTCAAGATCTGTCATGATGACAAGGCTGAAAGGACGTTCGTCATATACAATAGCCATGTCATGATAAGCCCCTATATCCCATCCATACTTGTGAGCGCAAGGAATAGGTGACATGGCGGCAGGTATCATTACTGTATAGGGGGCTGACAGCATGGCTTCCTTCATTGCTGCGGCATATTTACTGTCACCTTCGCAGAATTTGTATATCTCAGTGAGATATTTCGCGCAGTCAGCGGCGGAAAGCTGCATAAAGCCCTTTTCTGCCCCCGCAATACCAAGAATCTCGAGCATTTCATTATGCTCATTAAGTCCGAAATACTTTCTTATTTCGGAAAAAGCGATGTTGTCGCTGTATTTAAGCGCATAGCAGGCAAGCTCAAGATATGTAAGGGTGAAGCCATCATCCTTTTTTTGTATCTCGCCGGAGCCCTCAACAAACATTGTACTGCTGTTATATACCCATGTTTTTGAAAGATCGTATTTTTCTTCTCCGTCAAGATATATTATGTTACCTTCGGCATCAAGATTCGGATGCTTTCCTTCAAAAAGTGGAGAACCGTCCTCAGCATACAGCGGAGAACCGTCAGCAGAGAAGTTCAGCTTGTTGTATTCAAAGGTTGCTACAGCCTTAAGCATAGCATAAACGTAAGGAGCCTTAATAAGACTTGCTGAGTACATGATCTTATCAGCGTTGTATGAGAATACAGCTCCCGTAGTCAGATCGGTATAGCAGAAGGCAACCTCTGCAGGTGTAAGCTCACCTGTTGGCTCTCCTTCGTCGTCAATATGACTTCGGAGCGGACGGTTTTCCACAGCCAAAAGCTCAATAAGTTCTGCCATACACTCCGCCCTGACCGACAGATCATCGGCATATGCCGCTTCATACTTTTCTATAAGCGCTTCAAGCTCATCAATGCGTTCAATATACGCGCTTGTTACATCCTCGGCAGTGTCAGCGGAAGTTGTTACGGTCTCGGTTTCAGTAACTATTTCACTTGCCTCGAAGGATGAACTCTCTGAAGAAGAGTTTTCCGGCAAAACTGTCTTTTGCTTCGACTTGTTTCCGAGTAAAAAAGCGAATACTGCAAGAGAAAGAACAAGAAGTGCGGAAAGCAGTATCGTGAGTGATTTGTAAAGCCTGTATTTCTTTTTATAGATCATTTTTTAACACGGCACAAGCCGTCTCCTTGACGTATTTTTTGTCCACTGTATATATAGACGAAAAATTTAGTGAAAAGTTACACTAAAAATGAAAATATTTCGAAAATAATCGAAAAATATAGAAATATAAAATCTACAAGATATTATATAACAATACAGCACAGAATGCAATAGATTAGATAACAGTATTGTCTTGAAAAATCACCGTATAATTACCATGATCAAAGGATAATAACTTGACTTGTAATCTGTTTTGTGATATTATATAACAAAAGCCGTGTAAAGCTGTTACAAATTATAACGATTGTCAGGAGGTCGTTTATGAAAATTTTAAGTTTATTTTTAGCAGTTGTGATGCTGTTCTGTACAGTTTCAGTATTTGCAACAGAAGAAGTATCTCTTCCTTTTACTGACGTTAAAAAGGGAAGCTGGTATCATGCTTACGTGTCTCAGGTTTACGAAGAAGGTCTTATGGAGGGAAAAAGCGAGACCGTGTTCGCTCCTCTTGAGGCTATGACCAGAGCACAGATCGTTACGGTTCTCTCACGCCTTGCCGGATTTACCGATGAGGATATTGCAGGTATGGGAGAGGGTCTTTCGTTCACTGATGTCAAGCCCTCAGCCTGGTATGCGGATTATCTCGGCTGGGCTGTCTCAGAGGGACTTATTTCCGGATATCCGGATAATACATTCAAGGGTAACGATGAGATACTCCGTCAGGAGCTTGCGAAAATAATCGTTTGCTTCTGTGAAAAATACGGTCTTGAAAGTGGATCCGACTCAGTTGCAGATCCTTTTGCTGATGCCGGTAAGCATCCGAAATGGGCTGTTGAGTATATCGAAAAGCTCCGCCTTACGGGAATCGTACGCGGCGATGACAACGGAAACTTTAATCCGAAGAAATCCGCAAGCCGTGCAGAGATCGCCACTATCATCACAAGAATGCCAAGAGTAGATGTACCTGAGACTTTCAATGACGTGATGGATGAGAGAGTCGCTCACGTTACTGATTATCTCCAGAAGGCAAAGAGCGGCGAGCCTCTCTTCGTGTTTACGGACACTATCACCGAAGAGATTTTGGCTTTCCGTATTCTTGTTGCGCTTCAGCTTAATACCGCCTCTTATTCCGTAGAGTTTGAAAATGGCGAGGATTTCTTTGCAGCTCTCAATAACAGTAACTATACTGCTCTCGGAAACGGCGAGGAGATGACATTTGACGGGGCAGCGCTTCAGTTCCATATTAAGAAAAACGAGACCGAAGAGATAACAAAAACAGCAACATTTGATAAGATCGTACTTCGCAAGAAGGCAGACGATGCGACAAGTGATAATCTCGGCGTTCTCTATGCAGATGAGGCGCTCGAGCTCAAGATATCAAATGCTATCCGCATGGTTGATATGAACGGAGAAGATGTCAAGACCTGTGTTGACGGTGTTCACGGCGGACATCAGGCAAGAGTAGTACGCACTGAGTACGGTACGTACGGTACGTATACTATGAATGACGGCCTTTCTATCGAAGCTGAAGACGGTCTCGGTACTCTTACTGACGAGATCGTTGTATTCAAGGTCACAAGCGAAGGCTGTAAGATCCTCTATAAGTCCTATATTATGGACGGTAACTTTACTCCTTCTCCCAACGTTATGACGAACGGACAGGGTAAGGTATACGTACCTATTATCGGTCAGGACGGACGTTACTGGAAGAATGCTGAGTCTGTAGCTATGGGATGGCTTCAGATGGTTGTGATCGATGAGCAGACCGAGACCGTGACCGTTGTTGATAACAGATATCCCTACGACACGATCGCTGCAGATGACCACGGCTACGGCAAGCCTCAGTCTATTATAGACATAAAGAATCAGAAGATTTACGCCTGCGCAAACGGCGGTTCAACTTCTCCCGGATATATCGCTTGGTTTATCTATGATATGGCAACAGATACATGGGAGGAGGACTGCCACACGATCTCCGGCCTTAAGCACACTGTTGTTTATCCTAACGGATATCCGGACGGTAACGGCGGATTTTACTACGTTGTACAGAGATGCGGTGACGCTCCTGCAGTCGCTGAGCTTTTGGGTATTGAATTCTCTCAGGGCTCAGGATATGTCTGGGACGCGGTATACCTCTTCCACATCAAGGATGCTTATACGGCAGAATATGAGATGATCCCCGTTTATGAGCCTCCGTATTCCACTACTGAACCTAATAAACCGTATGCAGTAAAGCACATAGAGTCCGGCTGTACATATCTTGATACAAACGGTAATCTCCACATAATTTATTGGGTCAAGGCAAGTCCCACAAAGCAGTATATGTACCACGCTGTATATGATTCAAATCTTAACGAGATCTATCATGATAAGCTTCCTACCACATATACAAAGAATCTCACATCCTCTTACGGACTTACGCAGGCTACCGACGGAACATATTACATGATAGTATGTCTGAAGGAAAATACGAATATTCAGACCGAGTTCGATGGTGCTACCGTTGAGGTATGGCGTTCTACGGACGGTATCGACTTCAAACGGATAGTTAATGAGGTTGAACTTAAGCTTGCAGACGGTACAACAATTCCTAAGGGAAGTATATCAATAGGTAATGTGAGAAACAATTCTGTAGGTGACAACGTGATCCCCGTTTTCCTTACCGATATGACAGAGTATTTCTATTTTACAGTTGAGATTCCTGCTGAAGTAAAATAAATGATTATTAAAACGTAGGTGTCCGGAACAAGTTTCGGACACCTACGTTTTTTAAGGTTTGTTATTCTTGTGTTCTCTTTACCCAGTCTGCCCATCTTGGGTCAGACTTTATTTCTTTTTCGACCTCGCTGAAATCGGGATTACACCAGAAGGGCCAATCGTCGGGCAGTGCTTTTGCTACATTTCTTTCGCCTTCTGCGCGGTAGGTGTCAAAGGATACGAGTGGAGCTGTCAGCGTGTGTTCCTTGCCGTCACAGACAGCTTCACAAGCCTTTGCGTGGTGAAGTGCCGCATCGAGAGAGACAAAAGCATCGTCACGGTAGCCTCTCTCCCATTGGAGACGGGAAAGGTAGAGGTAGAGCTTAATAAGCTTACCGTGATATATTCCCATGTTTCCGTCGTCACATATGAGATCAAAGAGTGAAATCGCTCCTTTGATCTTTTCAATCGGCATATCACTTTCAAAATGATGCTTGTTTGTTATCAGCCCGTAAACGAGCTGTTCTGTAAACTCATCCGCTGTTTTTAGAAGGAAATCTCCAATGTATTTAGCTTCTTCTTTACCGTCTGAAGCTGCTGAAAGCAATATTTCTCTGCAGTTTTTGAGTTCGGGCATTTTCTCGGCATATGCTATAGCCTTTTCATTTTCTCCTATATTTCTGTAAAGCAAAACAAGAATGCGAATTGCCCTTGTAAGTGTTGAGTTATCAGCGGCATTACTGACAAGATACTCGCAAAGCTTAATTGATTCCGCCCAATACTCATTTGATTTGTGAACGTCATAATTATGCTGAATAAAGCCTTCGTCATCGTAATACAGCCATTCATTGTGACGTCTCCAGCCTGCTTCGGAAAGTGTTTCGGCAAGAGTGATGAGAAGCCTCTCATTTTGTGGAAATTCTGCAAGTCCTTCTCGTAAAATAGCAAGACATTCATCTACCCATTCGTCATCACTTCGACTTCGGATATTAAAGGATTTGATCTTTTCGACAATAGCGTCGATCTTCTTATCTCTGTCGTTCCTGTAGCCGAAAAGCTCATCAATGGAAATACCAAAGTAATTTGCTACAGCGGGGATAAGCTCCATATCGGGGTAGCTGCCGCCGGCTTCCCAGCGAGACACAGCCTGGGACGTGACACCCACCGCTTCGGCAAGCATTTCCTGAGTCCTTCCGTCACGGTGACGGAGTTCGCGTATTTTGTTTCCTAAGTTAAGAGTCATATAAACCTCCATTCAGCCTATGGCTGTGCAATTTTTAATGAAACAAATGCAAATTTTAATTTCCACCGGTGTACCTTTATTATATCAAATTATCACGGCAAATCAATTATCAATCAGTTGTTTCAAATGAAACTGCCGGTTGAGTCTTAGGGAAACAAAAAAGCACCACCGAAGTGATGCTTATCTGTACACTGCCTTTCAGTAACACGATGATGTTGAGCTAAAGGGAAAATCGAACTCAGCACTTTCTCCTTCGGAGAAGTGCGTCAAGGTGCGTGAAGAAAGGCTGAAGTTAAAGACAGCCGGCACCTTGCGTACGCTTTCTCAAGCCCATGCGGTTTAAAATCAAAAGCACCACATCGTGGTGCTCAAAAAAGAATCGAACTCACAGCTTTGGCAAGCCAAAGCAGGTCAAGGTGCGTTTAGTATATCAGCACTTTAAATGAGCCGGCACCTTGCGTATGCTTTCTCAAGCTCGTACGGGTCAAATACTAAAGGCATCACTTTGTGATGCCTTTAGTATTTGACCCGTACGAGAATCGAACTCGTGTTACCGCCGTGAAAGGGCGGTGTCTTAGCCGCTTGACCAACGGGCCGTATAGCGGAAGTTGGACTTGAACCCACGACCTATCGGGTATGAACCGATTGCTCTAGCCAGCTGAGCTATTCCGCCATATCGTCTTAGCACTGCCATGCCGTGACAACGCTGATATTATATCACAAGGGTCATATTTTGTCAACACCTTTTTTTAAAATATTTTTAATTATTTTTGCTTTTTTATTGCAGTAATTTTCAATAATCTATACCGACAATTCCTGCGAGAAGCTCCAGTATTTTAAATCTGATCTTGTATCTCTTTGGACTGCCGTTATCAATTATTCTGTATTGTTCGGGAGTGAAGCCTGCTTCGGTATATTCCTTTTCTGCGAATAAAGCATCGCTTATGCAGACGGAAGGGAAAAGTATGCACCACCAGTTTTGACCTTCGCCTTCTCCTATGATGATTCTCAATGATCTGTACGTTCCCGAAGGGAGAGTAAACCCCTCGTAATATCGTATAGGGTACTTTTCTATACCGAAATCGACTGTAACTTTTTCAGCACATCCGTTTTCATTAAGTACCTCTTCGGCGCACTTTTTTATATCAGCATTCATCTCTTCAATCACCTGTGATGCTGTTTGAGTATCGTTTACACCAACAAGCCTTCCTTCAAGAAGCGAAAGCACACTGTCACGAACCTTCAGCTTCATAGCTTGATCCTCCTCGCTGTCCGATTTAGCCAACACGTGAAGTCTGATCGTGTTCTCGTATATGGCTTCCTCTCCGTTGACTGGTAGAAAAGAGAGCAGGACTGTTGCTATAAGTACCGATGTGCTGAGACTTAGTAAGAATTTCATAATAATCTCCATTCAGCCTACGGCTGCACAAAAAATAATGAAACAAACACGTGTCTGCGTAGCAGACAAAAATCGGACTTTTGATTTTTAGTGTTTGTTTGCGCGTGAAATCGCTGTAGTTTCAGTTAAAACTATTTGAACTTTCACGCTACTTCTCCTATAAAAAATTGATACTGCATTTCTGCAGTATCAATTATCGTCAAATGTGAAAGCTTTTATTCATCAGAAGTTTCCCATGTATGCACCGAGATCCTCAAACTCAAGAATATCCGATAAAATATAATTTGAAACGAACATTCCTCCCGGGGACAGCGCATATGCATTACCGTTCCTTATGATAAAACCGTTTTTTATATACTTTTCTATCTTTGCCCCGTAAAGAGCTTCGAAGGATGCCCCGAAGCGCGAAGCGAATGCAGAAGGATCAAGACCGTCATTAAGTCGGAATCTAAGCATTATGTACTCGCCCATTCTTTCGCGCCGTTCAAGCTGCTCACTTTCGCTTGTAAGCTCAATATTACTTGACAGATCTTCTACCGCAAGCATATACTTCTTGATATCGGGAATAAATGCAAAGCGGTTTCCGTTGAAATATGAGTGAGCTGAGACGCCGAATCCGAGATATTCCTCACAGTTCCAGTATTTCAGATTGTGAAGGCACTTGTAGCCCGGACGTGCAAAGTTTGAAATCTCATATTGAGCGTAGCCGCGCGAAGCAAGAAATTCTATGGCGGCTGTGTACATCGCGTACTCTGTGTCTTCGTCTGCACAGACATCCCGAAGCTTGTCTCGATTCTCGAAGAATGGCGTGCCCGGTTCGATCTTCAGGTTATAAAGTGAGATATGCTCAGGAGCAAGGCGCGTGACAAAATCGAGAGTCCGAAGTAAAGAATCATATGTCTGGTAGGGAATGCCGAACATTACATCAATGTTAATGTTATCAAACTTCGCCTCCCTTGCCATTCGGTAGGACTCTATGAATTGCTTTCGGTCATGGAGCCTTGACAGAGCCTTGAGCTCACGGTTATCTGCACTTTGAAGTCCCATGCTTAGTCTGTTTACACCGAGACGGCGAAGCTGCTTGAGCTGAGGCAGTGTAACGGTAGCGGGGTTTGCTTCAATGGTAAATTCGGCATTGCTTGTCAGGTCAAAGGATTTTTTTATCCCCTTTACAAGACGTACCAGCTCCTCTCTCGGAAGGGCTGTTGGAGTACCGCCGCCGATAAAAACAGTGTCGGGAGAATACTCATCGCAAGCCTTGCGGTAGCTTGACATATGTGAGATCAGAGCCGAAACATAGCGCTTCATGAGCTCTGCATTTCCGCAGACCGCCGAATTGAAATCGCAATATGCGCATTTCGAACGGCAAAAGGGGACATGGACGTATATGCCAAGCCTGCGTTTTTCGTTGTAATCGAACATTATTGTAATTCCTTATTATACTTGTGGCTTTATTCGTCACCCAGCTTGAGAACTGCCATGAATGCTTCGGGAGAGATCTGTACGCTGCCGAGCTGGCGCATCTTCTTTTTACCTTCCTTCTGCTTTTCAAGAAGCTTCTTCTTTCTCGTGATATCACCGCCGTAGCACTTGGCAAGGACATCCTTTCGGAGAGCCTTGACGGTCTCGCGGGCAATTACCTTGGAACCGATTGCCGCCTGTATCGGGATCTCAAAGAGCTGTCTCGGGATGTTCTCCTTCAGCTTTTCTGCGATCTTTCTTGCGCGGGCATAAGCCTTCTCGCGGTGCACGATGAATGTGAGCGCATCAACTATCTCGCCGTTAAGAAGGAAATCCATTTTAACAAGGTCGCTGGTCTCGTAGCCGTCAAGCTCGTAATCAAGCGAAGCATATCCGCGGCTGCGGCTCTTCAGAGCATCGAAAAAGTCGTAGATTATCTCGTTAAGGGGGAGCTTGTAGTGAAGCTCAACTCTCTCGGTGTCGATATACTTCATGTCAATGAAGGTACCGCGTCTGTCCTGACAGAGATCCATAAGTCCGCCGACATACTCTGTGGGAGTTATGAGAGAAGCGGAAACTACCGGCTCAAGGGCCTCTTCAATGTCGTCGGGAGACGGGTAGTTTGTGGGGTTGTCTATAAATATGGTCTCGCCGTTCTTTTTTACTATCTGATAGATAACGCTGGGAGCCGTTGTTATAAGATCAAGATTAAACTCGCGTTCAAGTCTTTCTTCGATTATCTCCATATGGAGAAGCCCCAGGAAACCGCAGCGGAAGCCAAATCCGAGGGCGATACTCGTCTCGGGCTCAAAGGTGAACGCAGCATCGTTGAGACGTAGCTTCTCAAGAGCATCCTTAGTCTCGTTGTACTTTGATCCATCCGCAGGATATATACCCGCGTAAACCATTGACTGTACCTTCTTGAATCCGGGAAGAGGCTCGTCAGCGGGACACTCTGCGAGAGTAACAGTGTCACCTACCTGGGTGTCGCCGACGCTTTTGATAGAGGCTGTTACGTATCCAACCTCACCTGCTGTCAGAACACCTGTTGAACGAAGCCCAAATGGATCGAGAACGCCGACTTCAACGGTTTCAAACTCGGCGCCCGTGCTCATAAGACGGATCTTGTCACCGGCACGGAGCGTTCCGTCCATAACGCGGATATATACGACAACGCCGAGATAGCTGTTGTATACTGAGTCGAAAATAAGGCACTTGAGTGGTGCATCGGGGTCACCAGTAGGAGCGGGGACGTCGCGGACAATGGCGTCAAGGACGTCTCCGATGTTGAGTCCCGTCTTTGCTGACACGGCAGGACAGCCCTCAGCAGGGATACCGATAACGTCCTCGATTTCGTTTCTTACGCGGTCAGCGTCGGCGGAGGGAAGATCGATCTTGTTGATAACGGGAACTATCTCAAGTCCCGCGTCCACTGCAAGATATGCGTTTGCAAGGGTCTGGGCTTCGATTCCCTGGGTGGAGTCAACTACAAGAAGAGCACCCTCGCAAGCGTTAAGTGAACGAGAGACCTCGTAGTTAAAGTCAACGTGTCCGGGGGTATCGATGAGATTGAGAATGTATTCCTCACCGTCGGGAGCTGTGTAGTCTATACGTACGGCACGTGCCTTGATGGTGATACCGCGCTCTCGCTCAAGATCCATGTTG
>JAFUPK010000050.1 GCA_017481265.1 Clostridia bacterium | reverse complement strand
TTTGCGCCTCCGCCAAGCGCGCGCCGCGATAGTAAAAAGGGGTATTCCGCTTCGCTTCATACCCCTTTTTACTATCGCTTTCTATCTTTCTTTATTTTATTTGATTTTTTATCTACCCCAACTATTGACATGGAGCCTTTTATTTATGTCAGCTTCCGGAGCGGACGACCTCTTCCCAAAGATCATTATAGAGCTTTCGGGTCTCCTCATCCATATCATGATAATACTGTACCTTCGGCATATCCTCATCCGCAGGATAGAGTATCTCATTTCCCGCAAGAGAATAGTTCTGGTCATTCACAACAGCCGTATTGGGGGATGCGTAGCAGATATACTCCGCATTTGCAAGCGCCACCTCAGGCTCAAGGAGGAAGTTTATATAAAGCATCGCCGCTTCATAGTTCTGACAGCTCTTCGGGACGCACACCGAGTCAACGAAGATGTTCGTGCCCTCCTTCGGATAAACGAAGGCAAGATCGGGATTTATCTCCTGCATAGTCAGGAAATCTCCCGCATAATAAGGCGCGATCGCAGCATTTCCCTGCTGCATCTTGTTGAATATCTCGTCCATTACGCGCCCTTGGAGAACATCGTTCTGCTCAATGAGCTTGTCTGCCGCCGCACGCCACTGCGCGCTGTCCGAGGTATTCAGGTCAATTCCGAGAAGTATCTGCGCTATGGCAAATGCGTCGCGGGGGTTGTTGAAGGTGAGGATATTATCCTCGTACCTTTCGTCCCACATTATGCTCCAGCTGTCGGGAGTGCCTTCCACAAGCTTAGTGTTGTAGATAAGTCCCACCATGCCCACATTGTAGGGCACGCTGTACTCGTTATTCTCGTCAAAGTACAGTCCCTTGTACTTCTCGTCCACGTAGTCGTAGTTGTCTATCATGGAAAAGTCGAGCGGTCTCAGCATTCCCTCGTTTTTCAGCCTCTCGATCATGTAGTCCGAGGGGATGATTATATCATAGGACACAGCTCCGCTTTTCAGCTTGCCGTACATTGACTCATTGGAGTCGAAATTCTGATAATTTACCTTGATTCCCGTAATGCGCTCAAATTCCGCGTTCACATCCACGGTTCCGTCAGAGCCGTCGGAGATATACTCACCCCAGTTGAACACATTTATGGTCGTTCCGGCATACTCGGAAAGTCCGGTGGAGCTGTCGATATAGTAGTTGCCCTCTACGTGGATCTGCGCATCCGTGCCGCCGCTTCCGAAGTACATTCCGAGGGGCACAAGTGACGCGAGTATAAGTGCACACACGGCGATACCCACACGGCGGGGTACGGGAGAGGACTTCTTTTTCCTTGCCTTCTGCTTGCCGTTATCGTCCTTGGCGCTGATAAGGTTGGACATAACGAGAAGGAGAAGCACCACCACGAAGATAAGGGTGGACAGGGCGTACATATCGGGCTTTACGGTCTTTTTCGTCATGGCGAAAATTTTAAGGGGAAGCGTCTGGAAGTCGGCACCGTTGGTGTAGTAGCTGATGACGAAGTCGTCAAGAGACAGCGTAAACGCCATGATGAAGCCGGACATGATTCCGGGATACGCCTGCGGGAGCACCACGTTGAAGAATGCCCGTGCCGGCGTGCTTCCGAGATCCATTGCCGCCTCGGAGAGATACTTGTCCGTCTGCCGCAGCTTCGGCAGTACGTTCAGTATTACATAAGGCAGGTTAAAGGTGATGTGTGCTATAAGGAGCGTCCAGAAGCTCAGCGACTGAGCGGCGCCGATCATGCGTCCAACGAAAACGAAAAGGAGCATCATGGACACACCCGTGACGATCTCGGGGTTCATCATGGGGATATTTGTCACCGTCATAACGGCGCTTCTTGCGCTTCTGTTCTTTATCTTCCATATTCCAACAGCCGCCGCTGTTCCGAGGACTGTGGCGATAACTGCGGAAGCTACCGCAAGGATAAGGGTATTCTTTACCGCAGTCACCGTGTCGCTGGATGAGAACAGCTCGCGGTACCAGCGGAGAGAAAAGCCCGAAAATACCGACGTGCTCTTGGACTCGTTAAAGGAGAAGAACACCATAACGAGGAGCGGTGCGTACAGAAGTATGTACACAAGGGTGGTGAAAATATTACCGATGGAGCTTGTCTTTCTCATACTATTATCTCCTCATTTCCGTCCGAGAACCGGTTGATAACAGCCATACTTATGAGAATAAATATCATAAGCACGAGAGACAGCGCCGAGCCCAGGTTATAGTTGTTCTGCACCTGTATCTGTCTTTCGATAACGTCACCCACAAGCATGATCTTGCCTCCGCCCAGCTTCTGGGAGATGTAGAAGGTGGACACGCAGGGCACGAACACCATGGTGATACCGGATATCACGCCCGGAATGCTTAACGGAAGGATAACACGTCTCAGCTTCGACAGCGCGTTTGACCCAAGATCCTCTGCGCTCTCAAGAAGGGAAGTGTCGATCTTGGACATGACGGTGTAGATGGGGAGTATCATATAGGGCAGATAGTTGTAGATCATACCGAAAATGACAGCACCGGGGGTACCGATCATCTTCAGCCCGTCGATACCGACCATGCCGAGAAGGCTGTTTATAAGTCCGTTCTTCTCAAGAATATTCATCCATGAGTAGGTGCGGATAAGGAGGTTCATCCACTGGGGAAGCATGACGAGCATCATCATGATCCGCTGTGCGGAGGGACCCTTTCTGCTCATAACGTATGCAAAGGGATAAGCGATGACAAGGCATATTACCGTTGCGATAAGTGAATAAAGGATAGATACGGCAAAGGTGCCGCTGTAGTTCTTCAGCTCAACTATGTTGTCAATGGTGAATGCTCCCGTGCTGTCGGTAAAAGCATAGTACGCCACCATAATAACGGGAACTATAACGAAGATCGCCGCCCAGAGGTAGTACGGGCAGGCAACGAGAGTGGTGCCGAGGGATCTTTTTTTCATCAGTCGTCACTCTCCTCCGCGTCATCGTCAGCCTCCTCCGGATCCTCCTCACCGTCGAAGGGATCGCTGAGGGAGTCAAGCTCGTCGCTGTAGGAGCTGTAGTCACCGTAAAGACCGGAGTATTCGGACTTTTTCATGATGTGGATGGCGTCGGGCTCAACGAAGATTCCAACCGTGTCGCCCTCGTGGTGCTCGTCGGTGGTCTGGATCATCCACTTGAAGCCGTCCACCTCCACGATTATCTCAAAGTGGACGCCGCGGAAGGTTACGGATGTAACGACGCCTGTGACCATTCCCTTTTCAACGGGAACGATGTCAACATCCTCGGGACGGACAACAACGTCAACCTCCTCGCCCTCGTCGAAGCCCTTGTCAAGGCACTCGAAGGTGTGGCGGGCAAATGTTACCTTATAGTCAGCCTTCATAACGCCGTCGATGATGTTGGACTCACCGATAAAGTCGGCAACGAAGGCGTTCTTCGGCTCATTGTAAATGTCGATGGGCGATCCGATCTGCTGGATCTTACCCTTGTTCATTACCACAACGGTGTCGGACATGGAGAGAGCCTCCTCCTGGTCATGGGTAACGTAGATGAAGGTGATGCCGAGCTGCTTCTGGATGTTCTTGAGCTCGTTCTGCATATCCTTGCGAAGCTTTAAGTCGAGAGCTGCAAGGGGCTCGTCAAGAAGGAGCACCTTGGGCTTCAGGACCAGTGCACGGGCAATGGCAACTCTCTGCTGCTGACCGCCCGAAAGCTTGGTTACGCTGCGCTTTTCAAATCCCTCAAGTCCAACCAATTTGAGCATCTTTGCAACTTCCTCGCGGATGACAGGCTCGGGAGTCTTTCTGACGCGCAGACCGTATGCGATATTCTCAAATACGTTGTAGTGCGGGAAAAGTGCGTAACGCTGAAAAATGGTGTTTACCTCTCTCTTGTAAGGCGGAACACCACTGATGTCTTTACCGTCAAAAAGCACCTGTCCGCCGTCGGGCTCGATGAAGCCTGCGATAATGCGGAGAGTTGTGGTCTTACCGCATCCCGATGAGCCGAGAAGGGTGACAAATTCTCCGTCGCAGATGTACAGCGAAAGATCGTCGAGGATCCTCTCGCCGTCAAACTCCACCACGATGTTTTTGAGATCTATTAAGTGTTTTCTGTTTTCCATTTTTGACCCTACCTTTTCTTTGATTTGTGACGTCTTTGTATATCCCAGGATGTACAAAATGCCGCCCTTTGTTTGGCGGCAAGACACAAATGGGTCTGAAAAAGCGCTACGTGATCCACAGATACCAATAAGGACTTCAACCTCTGCGAAGGTCGACTCGGGACTCTGTCCCAAGACCCTGCGACCTTTTGAAAAAGGTCGGTCAAAACTTTCGCAAACGGTTTACTGATATCCGTGCATTTACGTAACTTTCAGACTTTGCATCCCCCTTTGCGGCAAAAGACCGCGTAAGCCGTATACAGCTCTGCGCGAACTCACATCAGGCTAAGTGCAGCCCCCGCAAAGAGTTTGTTACAAAACACGGCTTATCCGCCCTTCGGTGACGGTGCGTGTTTGTCGCTGCGCTTTCTCTACCTTCCCACGGGAAGGCATGGTTTTAAAAAACTGCCGGGATGTGAACATCATAAGCTTTATTAAAGCCTTGCCCTGCCTGCGCGTCTTTCTGACTGACAGTGAATGATACGCAGCTAAAATCGGGCATGGCCCATGATGTTTTGTGGATCCGCCAAATCCTTTGCATTCGGCGGAAGTGTCAGCACAGATGCAAAAATCGTGCAATTACTATGATACTATGATTATCCCTGTTTGTCAATACATATTTCGTTAAGATTTTACACCCTCGGCGTTTTTTTTGCAAAATGCGCTTCGGAAACAAAAAAATATATATAATATGAAAACTTCTTTCAGGTAGTGCTTTATTTTTCCGCGGTTTTATGGTACAATAGAATGGATAATGAGTAACTGTACCTATGTACGGAGAAGGGAGCAGATGTGAATATTTTTGATACAGTCGCCGCAGTGTCGACACCCCGCGGCAAGGGGGGAGTTGCGGTAATACGTATATCCGGCAAGGACACCGCACGGCTTCTTTCGAGAGTGTTCCGTCCCGCAGGTAAAGTGTCCCCCGCAGAAGCTCCCAGACGGGCAGTGTTCGGCTCTGCAATTTCCCCTGCCGACGGCAGCACCATCGACTCCGTGCTTGCAACGTTTTTTGCCTCTCCCGCTTCATATACTGGCGAGGATATGGCTGAGATCTCATGCCACGGCGGAGTTCTTGTCACCCGCCAGGTGCTTTCCGCTGTCCTTGCGGCAGGAGCACGCCACGCTGAGGCGGGAGAGTTCACGCGGAGAGCGTTCGTCTCGGGAAAGCTGACGCTGACCGAGGCCGAGGCGGTTGGAGAGCTTCTCGATGCCGATACCTCGGACAGGCTAAAACTTGCTTCATCCGCTTTGGGCGGCAAGCTGTCCGACAAGCTGAAGGAAACAGGAGATCAGCTTCTCGGAGCTATGACCGCCCTGTACGCTACCATAGATTATCCCGAGGAGGATCTTGCGGACATGAGCTCCGACGAGGTTGCGTCTGCCATAGAATCCGCACGGCAAAGGATCAAAAGGCTTCTCGGAACGTATAAAAGAGGCAGAGCCGTCTGCGAGGGCGTAAGATGCGTCATCTGCGGCAGACCCAACGCGGGTAAAAGCTCCCTTTACAACCTTATCGTGGGCGAAGAATCCGCCATAGTTACCGACATCGCGGGAACTACCCGTGACGTGCTCCGCGAGAGGGTGTCCTTCGGAGGCGTGACCCTTGAGCTTTGCGATACGGCGGGACTTCGCGACACCGATGATGCCGTTGAGAGCATCGGCGTGGATCGCGCAAAAAACGAGATCGCCTCGGCTGAGCTTGTGATAGCCGTGTTTGACGGAAGTTGTCACCTGACGGCGGAGGAAATGTCCGACGCTTCCCTTTACAACAGGGAATCTGCCATAGCCGTGATAAACAAAAGCGACGTGGGGTGCGTCCTCGACAGCGATGAGCTGGACTTTATTGAAAACCGCCACGCAAAAGCTGTGTATATGTCATGCGCAGACGGAATGGGCACAGAGGCTCTTGAAGGCGCGATAAGCGAGCTGTATGACGCAGGCGCGTGCCGCATAGGCGAGGAAGCCGTCATTTGGTCGGCACGTCAGCAGGCAGAGCTGCAGCGCGCAGAGGAATATCTCCGCGAGGCGGCAGATGCGCTCAGCTACGGCGAGGCAGCGGATGCGGTGTGCACATTGTGCGAGGGCGCTCTCGGACATCTTATGTCCACCGACGGACGCGGAGTCACCGAGGAGATAGTCTCGGGAATATTCTCGCGCTTCTGCGTAGGGAAATAGCAACAATTCCCGTGTATGGGAATTGTTGAAGTGAAATATTTGCTTCGCAAATGTGAAATTCGCTTCGCGAGTGAAATATTCCTCTTGCGGAATATGAAATATTTTCATTTTCTATGGAAAATGAAAATGTGAGGTTGGAAATAAAATATCGCGGGCAGCCGCGGTGTTATCCCAACGCTTTTGGAACCGTTTCGGCTACACACCGCACGGACGCCCCGCGGCGCGATTGCATCATTTTGAGAGAAGCACGTGCATCTTGCACCGCTTATACCGCATTTCAAGAAGCTGACGGAGTGGGATTTGTAGAATCCCACGGGAGATTTTTGCGCCGCGAAGCCAAGGGGGCAAGCTTCTGGGGGTGCGGCGCGATGAGCGACCCCCTGAAGGCTATCTCGATTCTGACTTCTTTCACGAAAGAAGTCGGATAGGATGAAAATCGAAAATGCGAAGCATTTTCTACATATTGATTCATACGTGAAGTTACAGCCATACCGTATGGCGTGAGGCGCCTATATATTCGGCTAC
>JAFUPK010000049.1 GCA_017481265.1 Clostridia bacterium | reverse complement strand
TTCTGGGACGCGGCGCGTTGAGCGGTCCCGGAAGGCTTTCTTGATTCTGACTTCTTTCACGAAAGAAGTCGGATAGGATGAGATTCGAAAATGCGAAGCATTTTCTACATATTGATTCATACGTAAGGTTATAGCCATACCACACGGCGAGGGGCGTACGACGGACAGTATTGTTTGCTACGCAAACAGTGACGCCTGTCCCTACAGTGGATTTGTACGTGAGGTTATAGCCATACCGTATGGCGTGGGGCGTTTGAACGGACAGTATTGTTTGCTACGCAAGCCGTGATCGGCAGACGATAATAATATAATAAAAGGAAGAAATCATAATGGAATATTTCAAAAAATATTACTCCAACACCCTCGCGGGTAGCGGAAACCGCTGGCCAAGCCTTCCCCGCAACGTCAAAAGGACTGTCCGCGCTTTCTACCGCATCACAGAAGGGGGAGAAAGAGAATATTCTCTGCTTTTCACCAACATCAACGACAGCACCTACGATGCAGGTGCCGAGGGATATAAAAACCGCGTGTACGGTGAGTGGGTCATGCACAGCTTAAAGGTTGCCGTATGCCCATCGGGTATCTTCCCCGAGGGACTCACCCTTGATGATCCCCTTGACACTTCAAAGATCGGCAGCTTTGTAACGCTCACCTTCGGCGGAAGCGAAACAAAGCACGTCGCCCCCGGTGAATTTTTCTGTACAGATCCTGTGATCCTTGCTCCCGAAAAGGGTGACGAGCTCTGCGTAGAGATGGTGTTCGAGGGCGACGAGATCCCCTCATACGACGAGTTCATCTCACCGATCTATGAGCTGAAGGACGGCACTTGGAAGTCGGCGACACGCACTCCCGTACCAAGCATGATCGGCGCCGTTCTCGACAAGAAGCCGCGAGTTGCCTTCATCGGAGATTCCATCACCTGCGGATGCGCAACGCCGCCGGATTCCTACACCCACTGGTGCGCACTTGTTGCCGAAAAGCTTGGCGACCGCTACGCCTACTACAACCTCGGTCTCGGCTACGGGCGTGCGGAGGACTTTGCGACAGGCGGAGCATGGTTTTATAAATCCCGCGAAAGCGACGCCGCCGTGGTCTGCTTCGGAGTCAACGATCTCGTTCAGGGACGCACCGAGGCTGAGCTGAAGGCAGATATGGAGACCGTTGTTGACCGGCTCCATGCAGAAGGCATCAAGGTGCTCCTGCAGACCGTACCGCCCTGCAACCTTGAAGGAGAAGCCGCAATCGCTTGGGAAAATGTCAACAGGTTTATCATGACAGACCTTGCCGAGAGGGCGGATGCCGTGTTCGACAACGTGCCCATCCTACGTGAAAGCCCCGAAAAACCTTGTGCCACCCGCTACGACGTGCATCCCACCCCCGAAGGATGCGTTGCATGGGCTGAGGCGATCTGCCCCGTAATCGAAAAGTTTCTCGAAACCATTTGAAGCCAAAGTTCACAAATCAAAAAAGGTATAACATAAATGTATAAAAAAATTCTATCTTTGATTCTTGCAGCCGTAATGACCGCTTCAATTCTTGTGTCCTGCAAAAGCGGCGGCGATTCTTCAAACACCTCATCCTCCACTGTCGAAGCCGTCACCGATCCGGAGATCCTGGCGATCAATGACTATCTCAGTGATCTGGCGGAACAGTTTAATTATGACGGTACATCCTTCACTTACGTCGGAGAAGGAGGACAGACTGCCGAGCACGAGGAAGAAACGGGGAACATCGAAAATGATGCCCTGTACTTCAGACAGCGCGAGCTTGAAGAGCTGTTCGGCATCACATGGCAGAGCAAGAAGATCACGGGTCATGATGACGGTGTGACCACAAATGTGTCGGTTTACGTAAAGGAATCCGTCATGGCTGGACAAAAGGACTACGATCTCGTATACGGAAACCCCATCTCCGTGGGAGCTGTGCTGTTCGTTGAAAACTGCCTCATGGATGTATCGGGCTTCAGCACCGTGAATCTTGAGAAGGAGTGGTGGAACGCCTCCCTCCCCGAGCGCTACTCCTTCGCCGGAAGGATGTATTTCCTCACGGGAGCCGCCGTTACCAACTATTTCGACGATCCTTCCTGCATCCTGTTCAACAAGGCGGCCCTTGAGGACTACGGCATAGATGAGCCCTATTCCTTCGTTAAGGACGGAAGCTGGACCTTTGACAAGATGTTTGAGCTTGCAAGCACCGTACCTCTCAACACCTCGGGAAGCGGAACCTACCGATACGGAAACCCCAACGGTCTTGCGATACTTTTTGCACACGGCTACGGTATCACCTCCTTCGATGACGAGGGCAATCCTTACGTTGAGGCAAGCCTCCCCATGTATCTTTCCGACATAGCGGATAAATATTCCGTGATAATGAGCGACGATGTTCAGTCTGTGCACCTGAAGGGGTTGAACGGCATGGGGCATCAGGAGGACTATAACGAAAAGTACGGCTATGAGGGAAGCGAGGAAATGTTCGCGGACGGCAGGATACTGTTCCAGTTCGCCACCACCGGCACGGCGGCAGACCTCCGTAAAGATGAGGTTCTTTTCGGAATCGTTCCCGTTCCGAAGGGAGATGCTTCGCAGGAGAGCTACTATTCCTTCGCAGACAACTGGAGCAGCTCATTTATCTATGTTCCACGCTGTACCAAAGACATTCAGATGGTCGATGTGATCATCGAAGCTATGGGAGCTCTCGGGCAGAAGCATATAAAGCCTGCATATTACGACAAGATCCTGAAGGGCAGGAGCATCTACGACTCTGACTCCAAGGAGATGATCGACATAGTGTTTGAAAGCAAGATCTATGACATGGCTGATATGTACGCAGGCGGCAACATTCACACACCGGGAAGATTCATCTCAGCGATCAAGTACGCTATAGATGACGATTCATCGTCCCTTGCGACGAATTATTTTGTATATTCTAAGATGGCAAACAGGGAAATCGAAAAGCTGAAAAAGAGTCTCGAAAGCTTTGACTGAACCGGAAATCATATCCTTTTGAATCAAAACGAAAGGATATGATTTTTTGATTTTTATTACACCATATCAAGTGCAAATCTCCCGTTCCAACGCCTTACGCCGTACGTCATGGCTACACTCTTTCAAGCTCGCTCCGCTCGCGGTTTTTCGTGCTTTCTTTCGCCGCCCGAAAGAAAGGACCAAAGAAAGTGCTAATTATACTGCGGTGGCAAAATATTTCCGCAGAACCGCGAAAGTCTCATAAAGCGAAACGGTATTGTCACCTCTTTCGCGCTTTTCCTGCTCCGTCAGCTTCTTGAAATTCTGCACAGACTTACAAGATGCCCCTGCACCTCTCAAAATCCTGCAATCGCACCGCAGACCACGTGCGGTTTGCTGACATACACGGTTCTAAAAGCGTTAGGATAACACCACGGCTACCCGCGATATTTTATTTACCATTGTAGGGGCGACCAGTGGTCGTCCGAAAACGTACGCCTCACGCCGTACGTTACGGCTGTAATCTACGACGGGA
>JAFUPK010000006.1 GCA_017481265.1 Clostridia bacterium | reverse complement strand
GCAAGCTCGCGGTGGATGTCCTCGAGGGATATGCCCATTTGGAGCATAAGCACCATTACGTGGTACGCAAGGTCAGCGATCTCGTAAACGGTCTCTGCCTTGTCGTCAGCCTTACCTGCGATGATGACCTCAGTGCACTCCTCGCCCACTTTTTTGAGGATCTTGTCGATTCCCTTCTCAAAGAGGTACGTTGTGTAGGAGCCTTCCTTCTTCTCCGTCTTTCTGCCCTCGAGCATTTTCATAAGGCTTTCGAGAGAGAACTCCTGTCTGTCCTCGCTCTGATAGATGACCTCGTTGAAGCAGGAATCTGTTCCCTTGTGGCAAGCGGGGCCCTCCTTGTCAACGACTACCGTAAGCGCATCGCGGTCACAGTCCGCTGTGATGGAAACGATGTGCTGATAGTTTCCGCTGGTCTCTCCCTTGAGCCAAAGCTCCTCTCTGGAACGGCTCCAGAAGCAGGTGAGTCCGCGCTCCATAGAGATTTTGAGGCTCTCGCGGTTCATATACGCCACGGTGAGCACCTTCTTTGTGATGCTGTCTACAACTACTGCGGGAATAAGTCCCTTTTCGTCAAATTTAAGCTCGTCTATGTTAAACATTGTTATGTCCATACCTTTCTTTATTAGCTGAGTCTTACGGGGATGCCGTTTTCGGCAAGTGTCTGCTTGAGGTCGTTTATACGCACCTCTCCAAAGTGGAATATAGATGCGGCAAGTCCCGCGTCCACCTTCGGAAGTGCTTTAAACAGCTCCGTAAAGTGGTCGATGCAGCCTGCTCCGCCCGAGGCGATAACGGGTACGTTAACGGCATTGGTGACCGCTTCAAGCATCTCAAGGTCAAAGCCGCCCTTTACTCCGTCCGTGTCGATGGAGTTGAGCACGACCTCGCCCGCACCGTTACCGACGCAACGCTTTATCCACTCGATAGCTTCCATTCCCGTGTTTTCTCTGCCTCCCTTGGCAAACACACGGAATACTCCGTCAACGCGCTTTACGTCTGCGGAAATGACAACGCACTGATCTCCGTAGAGCTTTGCCGCCTCAGCGATGAGACCGGGATTTCTTATAGCACCCGAGTTCACGCTTACCTTGTCGGCTCCGCACTTGAGCACACGGTCAAAATCGGCAACGGTGTTGATACCTCCGCCAACGGTAAGAGGGATAAATATAGTCCTTGCAACCTCGCAGAGAATGTCCGTGAACAGAGCACGTCCTTCTGCGGATGCGGTGATGTCGTAGAACACAAGCTCGTCCGCTCCCGCCTCGCTGTAGTATTTTGCAAGGCTGACAGGAGAAGAAACGTCCGCAAGTCCGAGGAAGTTGACTCCCTTTACCACGCGTCCGTCCTTTACGTCAAGGCAGGGGATTATACGTTTTGTTATCATTCTTTCCCCTCCCCTATACGTACAGCTTCTTCAAGATCAATAGCTCCTGTATAGTACGCCTTTCCGATGATAGCACCGTAAATACCGAGATCGGCAAGCTTTTTTACATCGTCAAGGGATGAAACTCCGCCGGAAGCTGTAATATTCACGTCAAATCGGCTTGAAAGCTCACGGTACAGCTCGTGATTCGTACCCTGCATTGCGCCATCCTTCGAAATGTCGGTGCAGATAAGTGTAGAAACACCGATGTTTTTCATCTTTTCGCAGAAATCAAAGCAGGTGTACTGTGATTTTTCCACCCATCCCTTGATAGCAACGTAGCCGTCCTTCACGTCAACACCGACAGCTATGTGATCTCCGTAAGCTGCAACTGCTTCTTTAAGAAACTCTTCGTCGTTCACAGCCGCCGTACCGAGGATAACTCTGTCAACGCCTGCTTCGATATACTTTTTCACAGTCTCCATGCTACGGATACCCCCGCCTACCTCAACAAACAGATCGGCAGAGTCGATGATCTTCTTTATCACGTCGATATTGGGGGTGGTGCCGTCCTTGGCGCCTTCGAGATCAACTATGTGGATTGCTGAAGCTCCCTTTGCGGCGAAATCACAAGCGATCTCCCACGGGCGGTCGCTGTAGACGGTCATTTCGGCATAATTGCCCTTGAAGAGGCGGACAGCCTTCTTTTCATATAAATCTATTGCGGGAAATATTATCATATCCAATTCCTCTTCGCTTCTCAGATCTCACAGAATGCCTTCAGTATGCGCAGTCCGACATCTCCGCTCTTTTCGGGGTGAAACTGGCATCCGAATACGTTGTCCTTTGCCACAGCAGCAGTAAGATACTCTCCGTACTCTGCGTCTGCGATCACGCTTTCTGCGCAGTTTGCTCCATAGAAGGAATGGACAAAGTAGACGTGGTCACCCTCGTTTATGTACTTGAAAATGGGAGATGCTTCACCGCGGAAACGAAGAGCGTTCCAGCCGATGTGGGGGATTTTGAGATTTTTCGGAATCACGTCGGCGATGGGGCGTATCTCTCCTTTGATGAGTCCGAGGCCCTCGTGCTCACCGTACTCAAAGCCGCGCTCAAAAAGGAGCTGCATACCGAGGCAGATTCCCATGAGAGGCTTTCCCTTTGCGGCTTCTGCCTTTACCACACGGTCAAGACCGCTTTCACGAAGCTTCTCAGCCGCATCTCCGAATGCACCGACTCCGGGAAGGATAATGCGCTCGGCAGCGGAAATAACATCGCCATCCGATGTCACAACAGCCTCAACACCGATAGCGGCAAAGGAGCTTTTCAGAGAAAAGAGGTTTCCTACTCCGTAATCAATTATAGCTACCATCAGAGAACTCCTTTGGTGGAAGGTATCTCGTCAGCGAAGTCGCGGTCTATGGCAAGCGCCTGTCGGAAGCTTCTTGCCGCCGACTTGAACGCGCCTTCGATGATGTGGTGGGAATTATCTCCGTCAAGCTTCTTAATGTGGAGAGTTACTGCCGCACGGCGGATAAAGCCGAGCCAGAATTCGCGCACCAGCTCCGTATCGAAATCGCCGACCTTCTCGGTGGGGACTTCAAGATCAAAGGACAGGTGGCTTCTACCCGAAATATCAACTGCTGTCAGGATAAGGGATTCATCCATAGGGAGAATACAGCTTCCATAGCGTACGATACCTCTCTTGTCACCCATTGCAGAAGCAAAAGCGTCGCCGAGAGCGATACCTATATCCTCTACGGTGTGGTGGTAATCCACCTCTACGTCTCCCTTGCAGGAGAGTTTGAGATCAAATCTGCCGTGGCGGGCAAAAAGAGTAAGCATATGGTCAAGGAAGGGACATCCCGAATCTATCTCGGCTGTACCGATCCCATCAATATCAAGGCTGAGCTTTATATCCGTCTCAACGGTCTTTCTGTTTATTTCAGCGTATCTCATCTGAAGCCTCCAAAATCTCTTCTATAGTTTTGATGAAGCACTCCATCTGCTCGCGCGAGCCTACGGTTATGCGGTTGTAATCCTTTATGCGCTCGGAATTAAAGTGGCGAACGAGAATACCTCTCTTTTTTAGCTCAAGATACAGCTTCTCGCCGTCTGCCCCGGCGTGCTTTGCAAAGACGAAGTTTGTACGGCTGTCTGTCAGCTCAAAGCCCAGTCTTTCAAGCTCACAAGCAGTATATTCACGGCAGGCTATGATCTCGCGGCATCTCTCGCGTACGGTCTCTTCATCCTCAAGAGTTCCGAGACCTGCCGCCATGGTCATGCGGTTGATGTTATATGGATTTGTCGAATACTTCACGGTATTCATATCGCGTATCAGTTCTCCGCACGCTACACCGAAGCCAAGCCTTGCTCCTGCCATAGATCGGGATTTGGAAAAGGTCTGTGTGACGATGAGATTACCGTACTTCTTTATAAGGGGAACACAGCTTTCCGCTCCGAAGTCCACATACGCATCGTCGATGACCACGATGTTATCGGGGTTCGACGCAATGATCCGCTCGATATCGCTTACGGGAAGCGCGATTCCCGTGGGAGCGTTGGGATTTGCAAGGAAGATATTCTTACCAATGCCTATATAATCCTCAACGTTCACCGTGAGATCCGCACTTAGGGGTATCTCGGTATAAGGCACGCGGTTGATCTCGGCAAAGACCTTATAAAAGCCATAGGTTATGTCGGGGAAAACGGCAGGATGGCTTTCATCGCAAAACGCCATGAAAGCAAAGTTAAGTATCTCGTCTGATCCGTTTGTTAAAAGTACTTCTTCTCTTTCCACTCCGAGGAGCTGTGCAAGCTTTCCCGAAAGCTCATAAGCCTCGGGATCGGGATAGAGCTGCAGTCTTTTTGCCGCATCTGCGGCGTAGCTTATCGCCTTCTCGGTGGGAGGAAACGGTGACTCGTTGGTATTGAGCTTTATGTACTCCGTACTCTTCGGCTGTTCGCCGGGAGTATAGGGCACAAGGCTCTTATATTTGTCGCTGAAAAATCTGCTCATAATAAATGTTATGCCTTTCTTGGGTCTGAAAAAGCTTTAATCCAAGGGATAAAGGAGATATCACCGATGCAGTACACTCGCTTACGCGAAGTGCGTCAACAACCTACGGTTGTTGCAGTGGCTCTTACGCGTGAAACCGCTTTACTATCCATCCGTAAGCGAAATCAAATCTTTCACGCAGGATTTCGCCCTCTGCGGAGGGCGACCAAGGACTTCGCCCTTGGATTCCTTTGACGCATAGGGAGTTTCGACCTCTGCGGAGGTCGATTTAGGGCTCTGCCCTAAAAACCTGCGATTTTTTGAAAAAAATCGAGTAAAACTTTTGTGAAAACTACGCGAGTGCGAACAACTTTGTCAGTAACCCCGTAAGTTCCCTTTTTCCGGACCTCAGTTCTCAATTCTTACCACGGCACTCTTAGCGTGTGCGGTAAGGCCTTCCTTCTTTGCGAAGTATTCAACGTCCCTCGCAACCTTTGCGAGAGCGTCACGGGTGAAATAAGTGTACTGTGTCTTTTTTACAAAATCGTCAACTGACAGAGGACTTGAGAACTTCGCCGTTCCGCTGGTGGGAAGGGTGTGGTTTGGACCTGCAAAATAGTCACCTAAAGCCTCGGGACAGTTTCTTCCCATGAAGATGCTTCCCGCATGACGGATGGCATCAAGGTAGTCGAAAGGATTATCTACGCAAAGCTCAAGATGCTCGGGAGCGATCTCATTTGCGATCTCGATAGCTGCCATAAGATCCTCTGCAACGATGATCTTTCCGTTATTGTCAATGGAGGCTCTTGCGATCTCAGCTCTCTCAAGGAGAGGTATCTGCCGTTCAAGCTCAGCGCTTACAGCCTCGGCAAGAGCCATGCTGTCACAAACGAGAACTGCACTTGCAAGCTTATCGTGCTCAGCCTGAGAGAGAAGGTCTGCGGCAAGGTGACGAGGATCTGAAGCAGAATCGGCAACTATAAGGATCTCGCTGGGACCTGCAATCATGTCGATAGACACGATGCCGTACACCTGGCGCTTAGCCTCAGCAACAAAGGCGTTACCGGGACCTACGATCTTGTCCACCTTCGGCACGCTTTCGGTACCGTAAGCAAGAGCCGCGATAGCCTGAGCACCGCCAAGCTTGAATATCTTATCAACGCCCGCGATCTTAGCCGCGGCAAGAATAACGGGATTCACCTTGCCGTCACGTCCCGGAGGAGTTGTGATGACCACCTCGGGAACTCCTGCGATCTTCGCGGGAATAGAGTCCATAAGCACCGTTGAAGGATACGCCGCAGTACCGCCGGGAACGTAAAGTCCGGCACGGTCAACGGGGATCACCTTCTGTCCCATGACAACTCCCGTTTCATCGTTTATAATAAAGCTGTTTCTTACCTGTTTTTCGTGGAACTTGCGGATATTTGCCGCCGCTTTTTCCAGTATTTCAAGAAATTCAACTTCAACTGCCGCCACAGCCTCGTCGATCTCCTCTTTGGTTACCTCAAGGCTTGAAAGCTTAGCGCCGTCAAACTTCTCGCAGTATTTGTAAAGAGCGCTGTCCCCGTTTTCGCGAACATCTTTTATGATACCCGAAACGATGTCGCAAACGTCAAACTCGGGCACGACTCTCGCGAATATATCATCGGCGGATACCTCGCCGTATTTCATAATCTTTATCATTTTGTCACCTTCTCGGTATTTTCAAGTCCCGCCATGATACGTTCAATAGCGTCACTCTTGAATTTGAAGCTTGCCTTGTTGGCAATGAGTCTCGCACTGATAGGGACGATGGTGTCGATGACCTCAAGATCGTTCTCTTTCAGCGTGCTTCCGGTCTCCACGATATCCACGATAACGTCGGAAAGTCCAAGTATGGGGGCGATCTCTATAGAGCCGTTAAGATGGATTATATCTATGTCACGTCCGATGGCGGCATAGTGATTTCTTGTAATATTTGAAAACTTTGTGGCTACCTTCAGCGTTCTTTCCGTATTGTCGCGGAAACCCTTCTTTGCTGCAACTGCCATTCTGCATTTGCCTATATCAAGATCGAAAAGCTCGTAAACATCGGGTTCATATTCAAGGAGGATGTCCTTACCCGCAACGCCGATGTCAGCCGCACCGCGTTCAACATAGATAGCGACGTCCGAAGGCTTTACCCAGAAATATCTGACCCCTGCCTCGGGGTTTTCGAAAATAAGCTTCCTTCCCTTTTCCAAAATGGAGGGACACTCAAAGCCCGCACGTGCAAACATATCGTATACCTTTTCGCCGAGACGTCCCTTGGGGAGTGCCACATTAAGCATTGTTTTCAAGAATCTCCACCCCCCTTTCCTGAAGTCTGAGAAGCTGTTTATAATGAAGCTTTTCGGGAAGCCTACGCTGTGCTGTAACGCTTCTTCCGGAATCGGTAAGCATTTTTATAACGCCGTTAAGAGCATCAAGGTCTGCTCCCTCGTCGTAAAGTATCACCGTATCAACGTCATAGCTATCGCCGTTGTCTGCGAATCTCTCAAGAAGGTCAAGATACACCGCAAAACCGATAGCACGGGAGCGTCTGTTCATACGTGCCATAAGCTTATCGTACTGTCCGCCCGAGAGAACACCCGAGGCGATCCCGTTTACAAAGCCCTTGAACACGAAACCGTTATAGTAGCGCACATTGCCCGTAACTGAAAAGTCCACATTAACATGACCTGCGTATCCGTTCTTTTCGAGAGCACTTACCATCTTTTCAAGGGAAGCAACGTGATCACACTCAGGGATCAGCTCGCGGAGGACTGCGCACACCCTTTCGCCGTTGCCGTAAGTTGTAACAAGCTTTTCAAGGGCAGCACTGCTGACGGCCTCTTTTTCACAGACAGAGCGTATCTCATGGACATTCTTCTCACCAACGCAAAGGAGAAGCTTTTCTCTTGTCTCGGAGGATACTCCCATAGAATCGAGAACGTACTCTACCACGCCCATATGGGACAGGTCAAGGACATACTCGTCGGAAATACGCTTGAGGCTCTCGGATGCAAGCATCAATACCTCATATATATTATAGTCGTCGATATCGCCGATGCACTCAAGACCTGTCTGCATGATCTCGCCGAAGGCATCGTTACCCTTCGAGACTCTGTATACATTTTCATCGTAGTAGACCTTACGCACATAGCCGTCTGCATCCTCGCTGTTGCGAATGATAGACAGCGTAACGTCAGGCTTAAGTGCCATGAGCTTACCATTTGTATCGGTAAAGGTGATGACTCTGTCTGAAACAAGAAATTCCTTGTTCCTTACGTAAAGGTCGTACTCCTCAAATTTACTCATTTTATATCTGCTGTAACCGTAGGAGGAATACAGGCTTCGCAGTTCAAATACTGCTTTTTCGTCACTTCTGAGGACGGAGGAATTGAAATTCATGGTGATCTCCATTATTCTTCGGTGGATTCTTCGATTCTTTTCATGACAGTGTTGTAGCCGCCGCTTCCGTACACGAGGCACTTATTCACGCGGCTGATGGTAGCCGTGCTTGCCCCTGTCTCGCGGGATACTTCCTGGTAGCTGTGACCTTCGCTGAGCATCTGAGCAACGCGAAGGCGCTGGGATATATCCTGAAGCTCCTTGACGGTACATACATCCTCAAAAAAATTTCTGCACTCCTCAGCATCCCGAAGCTTGAGGACTGCATTGTAAAAATATTCGGTAAGCTCTGTATGAAAGCTTTTCATCATTATATTATACCCTTTCGACGTTCATTTTTCGAGGGCTCGGAGCCCTCCGCTTTAGCACTTTAACATAGTAGCACAATGTATCGGTAAAGTCAATAGGGAATCGAAAATTATTCCATGAAAACATCACATTTTTAGCAAAAAAACCTTTGGGAGAAGCTTCCTCGAAAGCTTCTCCCAAATTATTGATCTGTATAAGTAGATCTTAGCCGAGCTTAGCGCCGTTTACCTTGATGCCGGGGCCCATAGTGGACGCAACAACACAGCTCTTGATATACTGACCCTTTGCAGCAGCAGGCTTAGCCTTGATGATAGCACCCATGAGAGTGTCGAAGTTCTCACGGAGCTTCTCAGGACCGAAGGAAGCCTTACCGATGGGGCAGTGGATGATGTTGGTCTTGTCGAGACGGTACTCGATCTTACCTGCCTTAGCCTCTGTAACAGCCTTAGCAACATCCATAGTAACAGTTCCGGCCTTGGGGTTAGGCATAAGACCCTTAGGACCGAGAACACGACCGAGACGACCGATGGAAGCCATCATGTCGGGAGTAGCGATAACTACGTCGAACTCGAACCAGTTCTCCTTGGTGATCTTCTCGATAAGATCAGCATCACCAACATACTCTGCACCTGCCTCCTTAGCGGCTGTAGCGCGGTCACCCTTAGCGAATACGAGAACTCTTACAGACTTACCTGTACCGTGAGGGAGAACGATCGCGCCGCGAACCTGCTGGTCAGCGTGGCGGGAGTCAACACCGAGGCGAACATGAAGCTCAACAGTCTCGTCGAACTTTGCCTTGGATGTCTGGCATACGAGGCCGAAAGCCTCTTCGGGATCGTACATCTTATTCTTTTCGATCAGCTTTACGCTGTCTACATACTTCTTGCTCTTAATCATCTCAAACTTCCTCCTTAGTCCTCAACAACGATACCCATGGAACGTGCAGTTCCTGCGATCATGCTCATAGCAGCCTCGATGGAGCCTGCGTTGAGGTCCTTCATCTTGGTCTCTGCGATCTGACGAACCTGCTCCTTGGTAACCTTAGCTACCTTGGTCTTGTTCGGTGCGGGAGAAGCGCTCTCGATTCCGCAAGCCTTCTTAAGAAGAACGGGTGCGGGAGGAGTCTTGGTGATGAATGAGAAGGAACGGTCAGCGTAGATTGTGATTACAACGGGGATGATAAGACCGATGTCGTTCTTGGTTCTCTCGTTGAATTCCTTGGTGAAGTTGATGATGGTTACACCGTACTGACCGAGTGCGGGACCTACAGGGGGCTGAGGAGTAGCCTTACCTGCGGGAAGCTGAAGCTTTACATAGCCTAAAATTTTCTTTGCCATTGCAAATATACCTCCATATGTGGTTTATGACGGGAGACTTAAAAATTTTTCTCCCTCCCACTTTTGCGTTTCAGGGGTACGCCTCCCCATAATTGCCGACTTCGGCGTGCTGATTTTACTTAGCTGATTTGCGGATATGCTTCTTTTCAAGCTTAACGGGCATATCGCGACCGACAGTGGAGATGATGACTGTAACCTCGTCTCCGTCGGGTGAGATCTCTGCAAGACGGCCTGTATATCCGGAGAAGATACCGTCGATGATGTCGACGTTGTCTCCGAGACCGAACGCGGATACCTCCGAAACCTGTCCTTCGTCGGAAATGATCGCCGCTACCTCTTCGTCCGAAAGGGGAACGGGCTTACTTCCGGGGCCTACGAAGCCTGTAACTCCGCTGATGTTTCGTACTACATGCCAGCTCTCATCGGTCATTATCATCTTAACAAGGACATATGCGGGGAAGATCTTGCTTTCGATCTCGCGCTCTGTACCGCCGTCAGACTCAATGATCGTTTCGGTAGGAATGCGTACATCGTGGATAAGATGACCGAGATTTCGGTTTTCCACGATCTTTTCCAGATTCATTTTAACTTTGTTTTCGTATCCGGAATAGGTATGCGCCACGTACCAGCGCACGCCTTCATTCATTTCATTGATATCACTCATGAAATCAGTCCTCAGAAAAATTTAACGAGGTCGGAAAGACCGCCGATAGCCTTTGTAAGTGTGATGTCGAGGACACCAAGCACAACAGCAACGACGAGCACGCAAACAACAACCACGATGGTGTTCTTACGTACGGAAGCCGCGTTTGCCCAAGATACCTTCTTAGCTTCGCTGCGAAGGGACTTGAACCATGTACCGATTCTCTTGAAGAGAGACGGCTTATCGGACTTCGGAGCCTTTTCCTTCTTTTCCTGGACAGCCTTGTTTTCTTTTTCAGCCATTTTTAATTCCTCTTATTCCGAAATTACTTTGTTTCCTTGTGCATTGTGTGCTTGCGGCAGAAACGGCAGTACTTGTTGAGTTCGAGTCTGTCAGGGTCGTTCTTCTTGTTCTTCTTTGTGTCGTAGTTACGCTGTTTGCATTCGCTGCATGCAAGAGTGATCTTTACTCTCATTTCGGCACCTCCTAATAGATTTGGGTCTTGCCCATAGATTACCGATGGATCAAATCGGTGTGTACCTCCCTCGTCGGACGCGCCCTCTTTTTATTAAAATGAGGACAAGAAGGGCACAAAAAAAGAACCCTCCTCACGAGGTAAAGAAATTATACCATATTAAGTATACATATGTCAAGGTTTTTTCACGAAAAAATATGTCATATACGAGGAATGTTTTTATGTTTATTTTGCATAAGTGAGAATCACTTTACCGCCTCATAGACAGATCGTGTTGGATTTCGTCACAAACGGTACAACGGACATATAATGTTCACTTTTATAGCCATCTCTTTGTGCGCATTTGCAATATCACAGCAGCAAGGCAAGAGATATTTTGAAATATCATGCAAAATATGTTGACAATGATTTTGCATTGCAGTATAATAAAGTTGAGGATAATTAACGGAGGTGAGTCCCATGAACAGTCGTCTGTCTTACAGATGCTTTATCAAGACATATGTTATATTACTACGGAGGTAAATCAAATGAAGCGTTTATTTAAAACGAGTATAATTTGCATCCTTACAACAGTTCTGCTTGTTTGTACTTCACTCCCTACATTCAGTGCTGCGATCAGCCCTAACCATTGGGCAATAGACTATGCAGATTTTTGCATAAGCTTTGGTGCCATAGCCGCAAGCCGAAGTGCATTTTCACCAAATGTAAATTTAAAGCGTTATGAACTTGCCGTGGCACTCGCAAGCATCGAAGGGATTGCCTGTAACGACAGAGAAGAACCCGACTTCACCGACACACCGGTGGGTTCAAGCTATTTGGGAGAAGTCAACTGGGCAGTTCGCAACGGCATTATCACCGGATATTCCGACGGAACTTTCAGACCGACAAACGAGATCACACGACAAGAGTTTTGCGTAATGATGTACCGATACATTACGAACTACTGTGAAAAAACATTGCCCACATCAGGAAGCACACTTGCTTATACGGACATTTCTTCAACTGCAAGCTGGGCGAGGACTGCTGTAAATCAGCTATGCTGGGCTGGGCTTTTTAACGGTTTTGAAGATAACACCTTCCGTCCACAGGATCCGATAAAAAGATCAGAAGCTGCAAGCGCTTTAACAAAGATACACGGATATATCTATATACCGGACGGTTCTATTGCTGTATTTGTGAAGAATAGCTCGGGCATCGCCCTGAATGATGCAGTTATGTATGTTTACAGACCTTATGACCCCAACACCGACGAAAAGCATATGTATCCATTCAGCCCGTCAATTACTGATAATCACGGAATAGCAATATCTACCAACCCCGTCGACGGAACATCATACGGTGTAAATGTTATGCATAATGACTATGCTTCTATCGCTGTGCCGACACTATTGCAAACATCAAAAATGTATACTTTCGTTGAATTGGAAACAAGAACTATACTCCCTAATATAGTAAGCCCTCCTGCAGGAAGTTTCTCCGCAATCAGCAAATGGCCACACAGCAATAGCGCCGACTGTAATGCTATATGTCCAAACAGATTCACAAGAATTTGCCCGGACACGTACTTTGACGCTACATATCCCCAAAACTTTGGTTGGAGATACGGCACAACCAATCAATTAGAATTCCATCAAGCAATTGATGTTTCCTACAATGCAGGAACTCCGCTATATAATGTATTTGGAGGTTCCGCCACAGTACTATACGCAGGAGATTACCTTGGCGGTGGAAATACCGTACAGCTTCGGGACGACGGACACACTATATACCGCGCAACATATATGCATTTGCAAAATATTAGCAGCGGGGTTTACGAAGGAGGATCGGTCACATATAATCAACAGATCGGAACGGTTGGGAACACCGGAACAACCGATGTTCATCTGCATTTTTCAGTTGGAACAACAAATACAAAGCACGGCCAAACTCCTGATATAATACAAACATTTATTGACCCGCTCAGCTTCTTTAATTAACAGAAAGGACAAGACAAATATGAAAACATTTCTTAAAGTTTTGTTGCTTATTATCAGCCTAAGCTTATTAGTATCATGCTCTGATGACACCTCTTCCGACACAGTTACAAATACCACCGAAAGCACATCGGTTTCCTCTGATGAAGCAACTGAAAATACCGAAAAACCGGAGGAAACCGGCGGGATGGGCGGTACGCAGTTCTGCCGTATTCATCATGCAGATTTTCATTCTACTCCGCTCAATGTCATCAATTACATAGGCAGTGAGAAATTTGATGAATGGAGAAGCCACAGTTCTGTTCCTGCAGAGGTAGCAGACCGCAACAGCGAATGCCTCTATCCAAACTACCACATATATAACTTGGTTAAATATTTTGATATCTCTCGCGAAGAGCTTGAAGAACTGTATTTCGGCAGTATCGGTGCTTACTATCATTCAGTTTGGAATATAGATCTCATCTACTCCGGCACCGCAGAAGAATATGCGGAATATTTCTTAGACAGACCCGAGTTAACCGATGTCGCAACCCGCCGAGGCTTTATAAGAGATACTAAAATCAACATCAGGAGAGAATACGAAGAGCAATGGGAAGTAGCTTACGGCGACCTGATAGTAGTTCCGAACATCAGCATACACGAACTGGTAACCCGTTTCAACATTACTGAAGCCGAGCTTCGCGATTTAAATGAAGTCGGTTCGGATTATGTCAAAGCAGGGCTCGTATACGACTACGACTATTCCGCGATATACAATGATGACGGCTCAATAAAGCCTCTTGACGAAAGCCTGTCGGGAATCGAGCAGGATGCACTCTTCTGCGGAATAGACGATATTTATTTGGAATAACTCTTACAAACAAAAGCTGAAGGCGTTGCCTTCAGCTTTATTTTGTTTTAATCGTCATCCTCGTCATCATCATCTTCTTCGGGAAGACGAGTGACCGTGATCTCAAGGACTCTCTTACCGTCCGTAGAGCTTACGGTAACGTCAAGTCCGTCGGAGACGAATTTATCACCCTCAACGGGGATACGTCCGATCTGCTCCATTACCCATCCGCTGACGGTAACGGAATCCGACTCGATCTCGCCGTCTATCTCGAAAAGCTCGAACATCTCGTCAAGGTCTGCAGTACACTTGATACGGTAGGTATCTTCGGAGATCTTCGTAAACTCCTCTATTACCTCATCGTGCTCATCCCAGATGTCGCCCACAAGCTCCTCAAGGATGTCCTCCATAGTAACGATACCGAGGGTACCGCCGAACTCGTCGGTGACTACGGAAACGTGAGACTTGGTCTTCTGGAGAAGCTTCAGGATATCGTGGATCTTCATACCGGGAGTAACATAAACGGGAGCCTTCATGATCTCGGAAAGAGGCTTTGCGGTTACGCGGGGACCGTCGTAGAAGTCCTTCTGGTGCACGATACCCACGATATTGTCAAGGGAATCCTTGTACACGGGAAGGCGCGAGTAACCCGTATCGGTAAATACCTGCGCGATCTCTTCTTTTGAGTTATCCTCTTCAACGCCCACGATGTCAACTCGGGGAGTAAGGATATCAGCCGCCTCCTGATCGCTGAACTCAACAGCACTTCTGAGAAGCTCGCTCTCATCCTCGTCAAGGTCTCCGCCCTCCTCTACCGAGTCGATAAAGGTGATGATCTCATCGGAGGTAACGCTTCTGTCACCCTTGACCTTGAAGATCTTGGAGAGAAGCTTCTTCCAAAGAGAGAAGATAAAGTTCACGGGAGTGAGTACCCAAATAAAGATGCGGAGTATGGGAGCCGAGAACATGGCAAAGCTTTCGGGGGCTTCCTTGGCAAGGCTCTTGGGAGAGATCTCGCCGAAGATGAGCACCGCCACCGTAGTGACCACGGTAGACACGGTAGCCGCCGTGTTGCTGTCACCGTTCAGTATTCCGATAAAAAACAGCGTCGCAACGGAGGAAAGGGTGATATTTACAATATTGTTACCTACAAGGATAGTGGAAAGAAGCTTGTCGTAGTTCTCAGCCATATTGAGAACGCGCTCAGCCTTCTTGCTTCCCTTGTCGGCAAGGGTTTTGAGTCTTGTTGTATTGACGGTGGAAAACGCGGTCTCTGTCGCGGAAAAATACGCAGACATTATTACGAGCACCGCCATAAGTATAAGGGTCGATATATCGCCTTGTGTCATTTTAAATTAAATTCCTTCCTTTATTGATAAATAAATATTCTTTACACAAATCGAAGCCGGACATATGGCTCACATCAGAAGCCACATATAAACGTCCCCGGCTTCACGGAAGGACTCATAAAATGATGGCGTGTCGGCATGACAGACCACCTCCGCGTTATCCGCGGTGTATACCGTCATGCGGCAATATCGGGGAACTTCGTCCATTCTTACTTTAAAAAGCTTTCGACAGCACCGAGAGGCTCAAAAATCGGGATAAGATTCAAAATGTCAGTGAGTATCGGTATCTGACGTGGACACGCGGAATCTGAATTTATGCCGAGGCATATTTCCGGTGACCGAGTTTAGGCTGATAGGCAACTGAAATCCGTTACGCAGATCCGTCAAGAAGTAAGGAATACAAGCGCAAATAAGATCGCAAACGAAAAGGAGATCGCAAAGATTATCCCTGCGTTTGGCCACTTATCACGGCATCGGATATCAATAATTCCCGAAAGACCGAAAGTGAAAAGGAACGCAACGATAATGAGAGTAACAGCTGCCATGATCTTACTTCAGTGCGATAGCAGCCTTTGCCTTAGCGGCGATAGCGGCAGCGTCAAGACCGAAGTAGGAAACGAGCTCCTTTGCGGGGCCGCTTCTGCCGAATACGTCGTTTACACCCACCTTAAGTACGGGTGTGGGACGCTTTTCGGAGAGGCACTCTGCAACAGCAGAGCCGAGACCGCCGATAACCGTGTGCTCCTCGCAGGTTACGATAGCACCGCAGGTGTTAGCCTCGGAGATGATAAGCTCCTCATCAAGGGGCTTGATGGTGTGGATGTTTACAACGGAAGCGGAGATTCCCTCAGCGGCAAGAAGCTCACGTGCTAAAAGCGCCTGCTCAACCTCGATACCTGTAGCAACGAGAGAAACATCAGTACCCTCTGCAAGCTTTACGCCGCGGCCGATCTCGAACTTGTAATCGTCGCCGTAGATCACGGGAACAGCCATTCTGCCGAAGCGGAGGTAAACGGGACCGTTATATTCGATTGCAGCCTTAACTGCAAGTCTTGCCTCAACAGCGTCAGCGGGATTGAGGATGACCATACCGGGAATAGTACGCATAAGAGCGATATCCTCACAGCACTGGTGGGTAGCTCCGTCCTCGCCTACTGTTACGCCTGCGTGAGTTGCACCGATCTTTACGTTGCAATGGGGATAACCGATAGAGTTTCTCACCTGCTCGAAGGATCTGCCTGCGGCAAACATAGCGAAGGAGGAAGCGAAGGGGATCTTACCTGTAAGGGAGAGACCGACAGCAACGCCGATCATATTGTTTTCTGCGATACCGCAGTCAAAGAATCTCTCGGGGAACGCCTTCTTGAACACGCCTGTCTTTGTAGCGGCGGCAAGGTCAGCATCGAGAACTACAAGGTTTTCATACTCCGCGCCGAATTCGGCAAGAGCCTTACCGTAGGCTTCACGGGTAGCGATTTTATCTGCCATATCTATTCAATTCCTTTCTCTTATCTCTCACCGAGATCCTTCATTGCGATCTCATACTGCTCTGCGTTGGGAGCGGCACCGTGCCAAGCTACGTTGTTCTCCATGAAGGAAACGCCCTTACCCTTAACGCTGTGGTTGATGATGACTGTGGGACGGTCGGTACAAGCGTCAGCCGCGTTGAATGCAGCCTCAAGAGAAGCGAAATCGTGAGCATCAGCCTCAACTACGTTCCAACCGAAAGCGGCAAATTTCTCACCGTGAGGCATGGGGTTCATAACATCCGCGATCTTACCGTCGATCTGGAGACCGTTGAGGTCAACGATCCATGTAAGGTTAGAAAGTCCGAAATGAGCAGCGGACATAGCAGCCTCCCAAACCTGACCTTCCTCAGTCTCACCGTCGCCGAGAATAGCGTATACCTTGTTTGTCTTGCCGTCAAGCTTAGCGGAAAGCGCCATACCGACGGAAACGGATGTGCCCTGTCCGAGTGAGCCGGAGGACATATCAACACCGGGGGTGTGCTTCATATCGGGGTGACCCTGAAGATAGCTTGTAGTCTTTCTGAGAGTCTTGAGATCCTCTACGGGGAAGAAGCCGCGAAGAGCGAGAGCCGCGTAGAGACCGGGAGCGCAGTGACCCTTGGAAAGAACGAGTCTGTCGCGGTCAGCCTTGCAGGGATCTGCAGGATCCACGTTCAACTTCTCGAAGTAGAGGTATGCGAGGAGATCTGCGATGGAGAGGGATCCGCCGGGATGTCCGGAAGCCGCAGAATAGACCGCATCAATGATCCCAACACGGATCTGACGCGCGATCTCCTGCAGTTCGCTGATTCTTTTAGTATCCATTTATGTAATCCTTTCTTCGTCCGAAAAGGAAATCGGACGTTCCCCGACATTTTTCGGGGTGTGAAATATAGACTTATTTTTATTTTAATATATTTTTGCTTCAATGTCAATATAATTTGCTGTATTTTGTGCTACAGAAGCTCACAAAGTAAGTACGCCGTAAAAAAACAGCTTGTATTTCTACAAACTGTAACAAATGATATTCAGTTGTAAATCTATATGAATTATATTCTCCGATATCGGGTATTATATTGACAAGGTTGTCAAGTTGTGATATAATATGACTACCAAGATACAGGAGGTTTTGTCTATGGATCGTTTTATTTCCATTCGTCCATCAAAGGACATTCGCACAAATTATGCTCAGATCTCCGCTTTGACAAGGGAAAATCCCGTCGCTATTACCGTAAACGGAAAAGAAGATACCGTACTTCTCAGCCATGAGGATTTCAGGGATCAGCAGCTCTATATCTCGGAGCTTGAAGCAAAGCTTGCCGTGTACGCTCATCTTGCACAGTCCATGGATGACATTAAGCTTGGTCGTACAGAAGATGCCGATTCTGTATTTTCCGATATTATCGAAGAACTTCGGAGTCTTGAGGTCTGAAAATAAAGTGTGCCGAAGTCGCACGGCAACTTTTTCAGACCTAATTTGTGCCTTGCCGCCAAAATGCGGGCGGCATTTTTTCCGAGCCTCAAGGCTGAGAAAAAAACATCACAAATCAAAGAAAGTCATGGTCATAAATATGAGATGTAAAATCAAATTCACATCTACGGCAAAAAACGATCTTCGTGATATAGCATTTTACATTACCGAGCAATCGAAGGATCGCGAAAGTGCAATCCGCTTTGTCGGTGAGCTTCAGGAGAGATGCCGGATTCTCGAAGAATTTCCCGAAAGCGGCTCTGTTCCGAATGACCGAGTTCTGATGAGCTCAGGTTATCGTTTTTTGGTACAAAAAGACTATCTCATTTTCTATCTTTATGAGAAAGCGGAAAACACCGTCTACATCATGGCGGTCTTCAACTCTCGTCGCGATTACATGAAAGTAATGAAAAAGTTTCTATAATTACGCAACTTAACAAGTTTAGCATCTATCTTTAACGGTAGGTGCTTTTTCTTTGCAAGTCGAGCTTTACCTAAATACAAACTCTTTTATCGCAATTTTAATATATAATACCCTTCATCATGAACTTCCAAATCCGATTTGCGTTTTATATTTTTGATTACGTCAACCTGCTCAAAACCAAATTTAAGCAAAAGATGCTCTGATTTCACATTATGATTATGTGTGGCACTCAACATATCAGCTATTTCATGTGCCGAAGCGATCACCGCTGTAAGTGCTTCGGTCATTATCCCACGATTCCAATACTGTTCCGCTAAATAATATCCTAAATTACGGGCACGGGCATTACCCTTGGCATCTTCATTCAAACCAATACCGCCAATTACAGCACCGCTTTCTTTCAAGACGATCGCATAGTTGTTTTTCTTCAGAATCACATAATCCAGTACCTGTTTACACTCTTCTAATGTTTTGCATGGAGACGAGCCTTGCGGTAACGAAACATTAGGATTGGAAAGGCAAATAAACATATCATCAAGATCTGTTTCACGCCAATCACGCAATATCAGTCTTTCAGTTTCAATTGTTCGCATAACTGCTCCTTAAAGCTTCATTTGCAATATTTTATCATATAAT
>JAFUPK010000048.1 GCA_017481265.1 Clostridia bacterium | reverse complement strand
CAAAAAATCCGAATCATTTACCGTGACATCGGTGAATGGGATTACGACGATGCGGCAGAAGCCGAACAGCAACAACCGCAGATCGTAGCAGTGACCGTAGCACAACCGGAACTGCTCCCCGCATAAACACCGCACAATGCGGGATAAACGCAGTAACGGCGGATGACTAACCGCCATCCGCCGTTACCACACCTACACACTGTCAGAAAATGTCCCTATGAACACTAACAGAAACCTTTACGGAGATTTTTTTGTTTATGACAATATGTACTTGGGATAATGCTCCTTGGACGGTGCATAAACGAAGCGAAGGGAGCTGCTCAGAGCGCAAGGTGTGCATTGCACATGAGTTGCGTTCCGAACATATAAGATCCCCCTGCACTTTTTGATAATAGTGCAGGGGGACTTAATTCATTTTTATTTATTATAGTTACAGCCTGTGCACTTGCCGTCAGAAGCGAGAACGTGTCCCGCGGGGATCGTAGCTTCGGTGTAGCTGTGTCCGCAGTCGCGGCAGGTGTACGTGATATATCCGTCTGCAGTGCAAGTGGGAAGTGTCACCTTACGGCTGTAGACGTGACCGTGGCTTTCCAAGACTGCCGCACCGCAGTTCGTGCAGTATACGTGATCCGTGCAGGTCACCTCGCCCGTGGTGGTGTGAGTGTGCTTTTCGTATTCGATAAAGTCATACCCTAAGTTAAAGGCGATGCACGTGTCATGTGCACAGGAGCCTTCTTCTACAAGGTTTGAGCCTCCCGCTGAGCGAAGGAATCTTACCGTCTCAGGCACAGTAAGTACGCCGCTCGGAACGCTTCCCGCACCTACGACCATCATGCCGTATGGGAGAACGAGCTCATCAATGGGACAGCCTGCAAATGCGTGTCTCCACATATTGAGAAGTCCCTTTGAGAGTGTGACGTCACTTAGTGATCCGCATCCGTAGAATGCCTTCTCGCGTATCCACATAACGCTGTCGGGGATGACCGCAGAGGTGATGGACGTGCATCCGTAAAAGGTAAAGGAGCCGATCTCGGTAAGCCCGAAGGGAAGCTTCAGCTCACCTGCAAGGCTTCTGCAACCGCGGAACGCGCCGTATCCCAGGTGATCGAGCTTTTCGGGGAAGTCGAATGAAACAAGTCCGTAGCACCACGCAAAGGCGTAGTTGCCGATCTCGTGTACCGATTCGGGCACGGTTAAGGACTCAAGGCTCTCACACATGATGAATGCGTGGTTTCCGATGGACTTCGCGGTTTCGGGGATCGTTATGCTCACGAGGGACGTGCAGGACATAAAGGTGCGCTCGCCGATCTCGGTAATGCTTCCGAGATTCACGGACTTGAGGGATGTGCAGTTTGCGAAGGCTCTCTCGCCGAGAGAAGTCACGCTTGAAGGCAGAACTACCGCCGTGAGATTTTCGCATCCTGCGAATGCGGCGTCTCCCACAGAGGTGATACCTTCGGATACGGTGATCTTCTTGATACTGCTGTTTTCAGCGAACACCGCGCCTGCAATACCCGTTACTCTGATACCGTCAAGAGTTGCGGGAACTGTGACTATGCCGCCATTTCCGCTGTAAGCGCAGATCTCAGCCGTTCCGTCAGCCTTTAAAATGTAGCTGTAATCTCCCGAGGTGTAGACCTCACGGGTAATGACCATGCTGTCGGCAGAGCTTGCCTTACCAAGCTCAAGGAAGAGCGCTTTGTTGTTTTCAAGTGTTACAGTGCTTCCGAATACGTCTCCACGGCGGAGATCCTTTGACTCGGAAACGAGATTTCCGTCAAGGTAGACTTCAACCTCGGTGTCTCTTGTAAGTCCCATGGGTACTACGCTGACAAGAACACGTCCGTTATACTCGCATACGGTCCATTCAACCTTGCCCTCAACGGGCTTGCCTGTGGATTTGTCGAGGATCCATACTCTCTGGAGTCCCATCTCGTCAAGGAGCGCCTTGATGGTGGCGGAATAGCTGCTGTACCCGCTTCCGGGCATGATAACATCGGATGCGGCGTAGATAGCCTCAGCCATTTCGGCAGTCTCACCTGTGTAGGGTACGTTGAAATCGTCGGCTGTGAGGCAGTCGTTACCTACCATGAGCACACGTCCGCCGTTTTCCACATATTTGTGGATAGCCGCTACGGTCTCAGGAAGGAGATTAGAGCATCCGGGGATAATGAGAAGCTTTACAGTCTCAAGCTTTTCGATCTGCTCCTCGGAGACGATGCGCACCTGCTCACCGTTATAAAGTGCGGCGTTGTAGGTGTCGTACATGATGTTCGTCGCCGCACCGCCTGTGTAGAAGCGGGAAATGTAGGACGAGAGCACAGCTACGTCGGGATCTACGCTGTTCATAGCCTGAAGCTCATAGGAAAGTCTGTTGGAGTCGAGAGCGGCAACACCCATGTCGTAAAGGGCATAGGGGCGGTGCATCCAGTTGTAGGGCTGTTCGTCCCAGTCCCAGGCCCAGATGTTTGCAACGGCAAGGTGATGCATAAAGTCACGCCATACGGTAAGTCCGTTGCTCTTGTCGAAATCTGTGGTGAAGTGGTGGTACTCCTGAATGGTGCAGTGCACCTCGGGGTCGCTTGCGGGAGCGTCGAATACGTCACCTAGGTGATCGTACATGAATACCTTGTCCTGCACGGAGTCTACTCCGCCAACGTCGAGAATACCGTACATGGTCTCGGGAGTTGTGGAAAGGCCGAGGAACATATCATCATCGTCGGAGTCCTTCAGCTTTGTGGTTATAATAGCATCGGGGTACTCTTCTCTCACGATGCTCGCGACCCAAGCGTGGTACTCAGTGATGACCTTGTTGTTAAACTGATAGTTGTCGTAGTTTAAGGGAGTGGGAACACTTAATTTTGCGGTGGTGCCGACCATGGGTACGTCGGCGAAGCTTTTGTAGGAAGCACCGTGGACTTCATTGAGCCTTGCAAGATCGCCGTCGTAGCGGTCGCGGAGGAACTCCTCCCAAGCCGCGGCGTATCTCTCGGGGAAGCTTGCCGCGTTGAAGCCGGGCTCGTTAACGAGGACTACGTTGAGTATGCAGTCGAAGGAGGCAAGCTCCTTTGCAACGGCAGAGTAGAAGTCGTGGAGGATTTGTCTGCCTGCCTCGCACGTCTCGTTGATGCCTCCGACTGATACTGCGTTTCCGTAAAGGTCGGGATATGCGTTGTAGAGGTACTCAAGACCTCTCTTGCCTGAGCCATTGTTGCCTATACCGTCCTCAATAAGGAAGGTCATGGCGATGTCGTTTCTCTCGGCAAGATGGTATGCGTTAAGGTCCTCTCTGAGAGAAGAGGTGTCTATAGCGTAGACTCCGTCATCGCTGAGGATGGACGGGTCGTCTCCCTCGATAGGCTTTCTTATAACGTCGTAAAGGTCACAGTCCATAGTTCCCATGACGTTGAGACCGAAATCGTAGTAGTTTTCAATATCGTCTACGGAATAGTAGTAGCCGAGACCTGAGCCGTAGAAGTATACGGGACGGCGTTCGGTATTTCCATAGCTGTCGATGGTGTCGGCTATGTACGCCATTCCGTCAAGGGCAATGTCGCCTGTTACGTATCTCGGCACGTTAAGAGGCTCTTTTTCGCCGGAAAGGTAAGCTTCAAGATCGGACTTTGCCGTCTCGAAGATGCCGTCGATGGAATCGTTCAGATAGGGGATCTTGCTGAAGGAGCTTCGCTCGATGTCGCGGGGGAAGCACTCGTCGGCAAAGCGCTCGATCACTGTGAGAGCTACGTTTTCGTAGTCCGTTGGGATGTTTACATACTCGCACTTCGTCATAAGTGCGGAGAGGGTGTTGACGTACTCTCTGCTCTTTGCGATAAGGGCGTTCATTTCGTCTACGCACTGCTCATGTGTCAGCACGCGGACGGTAAAGGTCTTTTTGTCGGTGGAGATATCAAGGTAGGTGTTTCTCACGCTGATGTCAGCCTTGACAGTTCCGCCTTCCGCAGCCGCGGCGATGATCTTCGCCATATCTCCGTCAGCAAACTCAGCCACGTAGACCTCGTTCTCGTTACCTGCCATGGGATCGCTTCCGAGAGAGAACACGCTGTCGATGAAGTATTCCTCGAGGGTAGCCTCGTCCTTGCAGGCGTAATAGGGAACGATCACAGAACCGTTTTCGTCGAAGACGTTTCTTGTCTCAAGGTCATCCCATGCAGAACGCATAAACTCGTCGGTGAGATGATCTGTACAGGAGATGAACATATCCTCAGTAAAGGAGTAATCACGGTTGAATTTTATATTGAAGGCTTCTCTTTGCGTGGATTTTCCCGTAGCACGGCTGGTGATGACCACGAAGATGGTCATGGAAGCTTCCTCGTAGGCTGAGAAATTGCTCCACTGATATACGGAGCTTATCATGCCGGGCAGGGGAGTGCTTACGGTGATGTAATACTCGTTGTTGTTGATGCCTGCCACACGCTCAAGCATATATCCGAAGGTCTCAAGGGAGAGGTTTACCGCCTTGCTGCACATGATGTAGTGGAGGTAATTGCTGTGGTTTTCACACTTGAGAGCTCTGATCTTCTCAAGATAGCCCTCCATTCTGTCACCCTCGGTGAGACCGAGATAGCGCTCAAGGATGGTGGCAAGCTCGGCACGGGTGGCGTTCTTCTTCGGATTGAAGTTTCCTTCCGTGTCGCCGCCGATAAGTCCCGTCTCGCGGAGAGCCTCTATCTCCTTTGATGCCCACTTCGGAAGCTTCGCTTTGTCTGTGAACACTTCAACGAGAGCTTCTCCCGTTACCGTAACGTCCATATGATCAAAGAAACGGATAAACAGTACCGCAAGCTCCTGACGGAGGATGGATGCGTTGGGACGGAAGGTGTTGTCCTCATAGCCGTTTGTGAGCCCAACGCTTACAGCCCAGCCCACAGCATCGGCATACCAAGCCTTCTTGGGGGTATCCTTGAAGCTGAGGCTTTCCTTCATGCCGGCAGTGTCCGCACCTGCCATACGTGAGAGGATAGTCACGAACTGAGCACGTGTCATAGCCTCTCCGGGTGCAAACTGAGTGTCGGACTTACCTGTCATAAGTCCCGCGTTGTACACGGTTTTGATGCTGTTATAGTACCATTTGCCCTCGCGGACGTCCGTGAAGGGCAGTTTGGCTGTGTCCTCCGCTGATATAACACCGCCCGTAAGGAGAAGGGCAGTGAGCATTGACAGCAGAAGCACCATTGATGTTATTCGCTTGATAGTCATTCTTTTTACCAGACCTTTCTTGATTTGCGACAAAATCTTCCTCTTATAATAGAAAAAATATCAAATGTATTTTATCATGGTAAAAACGCCGAGTCAATTGACAAATATAACAAATTACCCCCCCGTTTTTGTGCATTTTGACGAAAGGCGGAGAGGAGAGGGGAGTTCGGCTTCGCCGAACGCGATATATTTTCGCTTCTGCGAAAATGTGAAATACGCTTCGCGTATGAATTATTCGGCTTTGCCGAATGTGAAATATTTTCATTTTCTTTAGAAAATGAAAATATGTGGTTGGGGATGAAGATTCGCGCGTAGCCGTAGCGTAAACCAATGCCATTGGAACCGTGTATGGCTGCGGATGCACGTGGTCTTTTTCCTTTATTTTTGTTGCGTAGCAACAAAAATAAAGATTCAGCCAAGGAGGTGAGGAGCTTGCGACGAGGAAACTTCGGCGTTTGAGATGGTTCCTAAGTTACAGCCATACCGTACGGCGTGAGGCGGTTGAACGGGAGCAGCAAGCTACTCCCCTACCATAGATTTGTACGCAAGGTTATAGCCATACCGTATGGCGAGAGGTGTACGACGGACAGCGGCGCCGCCCCCTACCGTGGATTAGACGATTCGCGTGTAGCCATACCGTACGGCGTGAGGTGTACGTTTTCGGACGACCAATGGTCGCCCCTACAATGGTAAATAAAATATCGCGGGTAGCCGTAGTGTTATCCCAACGCCATTGGAACCGTGTATGTCAACACACCGCACGAACGACCCGCGGCGGGATCGCTTCATTTTGAGGGATGCAGGGGCATCTTGTAAGTCTACACCGCATTTCAAGAAGCTAACGGAGTGGGATTTGCAGAAATCCCACGGGAGGTTTTTGTCACCGCAGATGTGTTAAGGGCACTTTCTTTGGTACTTTAAATTTACTTTGATTTGTGCCGCTTTCGCTTTTGGCGAAATGCCGCCCGAATTTTGGCGGCAAGGCACAAATTGGGGCTGAAAAAGCTGACATACGCCTACGCTACACATAGTTTCAGCCCTGCAGAAAGAAAGTACGAAAAAGAGCGGCGTCGCACTGCAGTTGTGCCATCCGATGACTTTTCGGCATTACCACAGCCGTACTGTATGGCTGTGCATCAAATCTGCATTCGCGCCGCGGGACGGCGTACCGTGCATCAAATTTACGGTTCCAAGGCGGTTGCGTCAGCGTACTCCGACGTGATCCCGAGATATTCCTCGAGGCACACTCCCGCCTCGAACACCTCCTTTGCCACGTCGATACCCACGTATCTGACGTGCCACGGCTCGTACATATACCCGGTCACGTGCTCCTTGCCTGCGGGATATCTGATTATAAATCCGTACTTATAAGAGTTTTCCGCAAGCCAGCGTCCCTCCGCCGTGTCCGCAAAGGCACGGTCAAGGGAATTCATATCGAAAGCAAGTCCGCTTTGGTGCTCCGAATGTCCCGGCCTTGCGGAATAGGTGTCCGCAACAGCCGCACCGTCACGCTCTACGTAGACGTTATACTGCCAGAGCTGGTCGTTGTAGCTGCGGAAGCCGGATCTCGCCCAAAGGCTCAGCCCGTCCTGTTTCGCTGCCGAGATCATATCCCAAAGGGCGTCCTGTGCCGTCCGGTCAACCCCCGGATTGTAGTCGGCGGGCAAGGGATATGTCTTGTTTACCACAAGTATTCCGTCAATGTACGTTATCTCGCCCGGCACGGGAACAGGCGCGCTTCCGTTATGGGCGGGAGGTACGGGCGCAGCTTCCGTTGCCGATTCGGGTACAGTCTCTGCTTCCGTCATCTCTTCGGTCTCCGTGATCTCTTCGGCTTCCGTGATCTCTTCGGCCTCCGTCATCTCTTCAGCTTCCGTCATCTCTTCGGCTTCCGTCATCTCTTCGGCTTCCGTGATCTCTTCGGTGACATCTGCCGCTGTTTCGGCTTCGGACTCGGTGGTCTCTCCGTCTTCGGTGCTCACGGGCTGCTTTAAAGCTGTCGTGCTTTCCGCCGCCGACTCTGTCCCCACGGTCACCTCAGACGCACCTCTGAAGCATCCCGAAAGGAAAAAAAGGCAAAAAAGAATGACGGCAGCTCTTTTTATACAGAACATTTTCAGATCCTTCCGTATCTTTAAAATCTTCAAAACCGACACTGCTTTTACAGTGTCGGTTTTGTTCACTTAATAATATTAAAGTGTCTTTACATAATCCTCGATGCGGACGAGCTCACCGCCTGCTACACGGCTCTTTTCAGCTGCAAGACACATAATGTGGCTCTCAACGGAATCGTTGATACTTGTTACAGAGTTCGGCATATTGCCTGTGAGAAGGTCGTAAAGGTCGGATACGAGAACATAGTCTCCGCCGCCGTGACCGAACTGGTCAGTCTCCGCAGAGTAATCAATGTACTCGACCTCTTCGATTCCCTGGCGGAAGTGTGTGAGCTTGATCTTGTTATCGTCAAGATTTGATACAAGGTCACCCATGGTACCCATGATGTGGAGTCCTCTGCCGGTGTGCTCGTTGGTGAATGCACACATATTGAAGGTGAGTGTAAGATCATCCTCGAAGAGGACGTTTACTACCTGGTGGTCAACTACGTTGTTGTCGCACTTGTATGCACAGCGGCCATAGGGACCTGCAAGAAGATCACGTCTGAAATCCTCGTAGTTGGTAGCGGGAGATACTACGTCAAGAGGCCAGCCGAAGCAGCCGTTCTTTGCGTGGTGGAGATATCTCTCGATGCTGTAGGGACAGGTAGCGTATGCGGGGCATTCCTCGGTGCATCTCTCGGGAGATCCCTCGGGAGCACACTCGCGCTTGAAGTGAGACAGAGCGCCGAAGGAGGAGATAGCCTTGCAGTGCTTGCCGGTGATCCAGAGGAAGATGTCCATATCGTGGCAGCACTTCTGCATGATCATAGGGCAGGTCTCGTCGCTGTTTCTCCAGTTTCCGCGGACAAAGGAGTGAGCCTGGTGCCAGTATGTAACACCCTCGTTTGCCATGATGTTGTATACCTTACCGAGAACGCCGGAGTCAACGATCTCCTTTACCTTACGGAAGTAAGGTGTGTAGCGGAGCACGTGACATACAACAACGTGGCGGTCGTTCTCGTTGGCAACGCGGGCGATCTCCATGCATTCCTTCGGATCGGTGGACGCGGGCTTCTCAAGAACAAGATGGTATCCCTTTTTCAGCGCAGGAATAGCGTGTCCGTAGTGCTGACGGTCCATGGTGCAGATAAAGAGAACGTCTGCAAGCTTCTCCTGCTCAAGAAGTACCTCAGCGGAAGGATAGCAGCCCTCTGCGGGAACACCGTATTCAGCGGCAAAGCGCTCCATCTTATCGGGGATGATATCGGAGCAGGCTACGATCTCGAACTTCTCGGGCATGAGCTTGATGCTGGACGCATATGCGTTACCTCTGGAGCCGCAACCTACGACGGCTACCGTGATCTTCTTCTGTGACATAAAAACCTCCATTACAGCTTGTGGCTGTGCAAAATTATAATGAAACAAACATCTATTCAGCTTTGAAAAATCAAAAACCGATGAAATTTCATAAAATGGTTATACAAATATATTGTAGCATTATTTTTCCCTTATTTCAAGAGGAAATGGGAATATAAATGCTGTACCCGGCAATTTTTTTGGCTTCAGAGAAAAACGGCACGTCCTTGAGGTGCAGTGTGAATATTTTTCTTTAGGCGGTACAAAATATTATCGGGCGAAAGCTCAAGTGCACATTTGAAAGGTTTCGCAGTATGAAGAAAAATAAAACTATATGGGCGCTCGTTCTCGCTTTTGTGCTGACTGCCCTGTGCTGTATCACCGTCATGGCGAATAACGGTGCGGGAATGATCGCAGAAGGAGACGGTGACCGCGACGGAGACGGCGTAGTCGAAGGTCCGCGCCATACGGAGGACGGACTTTTAGGCGACGCCGTAAGCGGTGCGGAAAGCCTTGTTGACGATGCCTCCGAGGGGCTCAGCGATGCCGCAAGCGACGCGGGAAACGCAGTTGACGATATGCTCGGCGGCAGTGACACATCCCGAGATACGGCGACGGGCACTGATGATGCCCGCCCGGGCAGCAGCACTGCGGTGACAGACCCCGAAACCACGGCGGCGCCTTCTGCGGGAGGTGCAATGACGGACAACAGCAACGGCGGAAGCAGTGCTGTCACATGGGTGATAGTTGCGCTTATCGCGGCGGCTGTGGTAGTCATCCTTGTAGTGGTGTTCATGCCTAAGGGCAACAGGCGATAGCATCAAGCAGATCAAATAATCACACGAGAGCGTAATGCTCCCGCAGATTGCCTCCTTATACGGAGGCAGAACATAGTAACGGCGGTGCCCTTAGGCATCCGAAAATGAAAGAGCACCGTTTTCGCAACAGCAAAGACACACGGCGCTGAATATACTGAAAGTGCGGACACATCCGCAGAAGTATAACAAAACGGATAATCGGGATTTCCCGAGGAAAGGTACGGTATAAGCTTTGAACATCAAACGGGGAGATATATACTACGCTGACTTGAGTCCCGTTGTGGGAAGTGAGCAGGGAGGTATGCGGCCTGTGCTGATCGTGCAGAATGACGTAGGAAACCGCTACAGCCCTACGGTCATTGCGGCGGCCATAACCAGCAAGATGGGGAAGCGGGAGCTTCCGACCCATATTGACCTGTATGCAGACAGGGTGGGGCTTGCGAAGGATTCCGTTATTTTGCTTGAACAGATACGGACTATAGACAAGCAGAGACTCGGCGAAAAGATGGGACATCTTGATGATGACCTTATGGGAGAGGTGGATCAGGCAATATCCATCAGCTTCGGTCTGTAGTAAAAGAGGATGCTATGTGAAGTGAATAGTGAATAATGTCGGCACATTTTCGTCGGAGACGAAAATGGATAAGTTAAAATATTATTGGTATGCGGCGTGTACGTCCGCCGTAATGTTGTAGGGGAGACCTCTCCCCTACAGTTACGTGAGGGTTACAGCCAAGGGCGCCTATATATTCGGCTACGCCGAATGTGATATATTTTCGCTTCTGCGAAAATGTGAAATACGCTTCGCGTATGAAATATTCGGCTTTGCCGAATGTGAAATATTTTCATTTTCAGAAGAAAATGAAAATGTGAGGTTGGGGAATATAATATCGCGGGCAGCCGTAATTTCAACCTAACGCCATTAGAACCATGTATGTCAACACACCGCACGAACGCCCCGCGGCGGGATTGCTTCATTTTGAGAGATGCACGTGCATCTTGTACCGTCTACACCGCATTTCAAGAAGCTGACGGAGTGGTCATTGTAGATGACCACGGGAGATTTTTGCGCCGCGAAGCCCGGTAAAGCTTCTTTAGGCACGGCGTGTTGAGTGCCTATGAAGGTCTTCTTGGTTCCGTCCTTCTTCTACAGAAGAAGCGGATTTAATGAGATT
>JAFUPK010000047.1 GCA_017481265.1 Clostridia bacterium | reverse complement strand
GCCGCGATAGTAAAAAGGGGTATTCCGCTTCGCTTCATACCCCTTTTTACTATCGCTTTCTATCTTTCTTTATTTTATTTGATTTTTTATCTACCCCAACTATTGACATGGAGCCTTTTTTATTTGAAAATATTCAGCTTCCCGAAAAAGTTTTCGTCTGGAAAATGCGTCTCCCTCCAAGAAGGGTCATACTTTTTATTGTGCCTTGAAAAGCTCCATGAATAGCCATAGTATGATCCCGAGCTCATGTGGTATCTCTGTGCATAGACAAACCCGGCGTAATATATTACAAACAGAGCCAACATCTCGGCAAAGCAGGCGTACTCATCCAAAAGATATAACTTATGAACATATTTATAATCTTCCACAGACAAAAAGGTCTCAACCAAAGCTATCTGTACATCTCCGCGGTAAATAGGAATATACTCAAACCTTCCCTTTGAAATACAGTAACATTTGAAGCTTTCACCCTCTACAAGGCTAATGCTGTAATACTTCGAAAACAGACCGTCCTTTACACGCGCAAAGCTTCCGTGACTACTACCGTTTTTAGTCACGTCAAAAAGTCTTTCCCACGCCCTTAGAGTATTCAAAACACCTTTAAGCTCGCCTTCTTTTCCGACAAGTGTCACCGGCTGATAACGACTGATGTTTCCCGCTTCTCCGCGATAATAAGCATCCCCGATATCAACATCATACGACTGCTTAATATTTGATGCCGTTTGCGATATTTTGATTATCATAATTATATGCCTTTCTTTGAGCTGACAAAAAGCTCCCTATTTGTCTCATTCCCCGATCACATAGCGGTTGAGATTCCCGAGGATACCCTGATCGGATACGTACTGCATAACACCGGGCGCGATCTCGCTGTTGTCCGCAAAGTGAAGGTGACCTGCGAGAACAGCGGCTATCTTACCGGAGTTCTCCTTTATGATGTCGATAAATTCATACACCTCTGCCGATGCCTTGCTGTGGTTGAGCTGAAAATACTCACCGCATATTTCGAACTTTTCGGCATTTCCCTCTGTCCTCACGGGAACGTGCATCACCACGATCACAGGCTTGCCGTAAGCCAAAACCTCCAAAAGCGCCCTGTTCTGCTCGGCGCTTATCTGCCTTCTCGCGTTGTCGATACCGAAAAGTATAACATCTCCGAGGTCTGCCACCTGCACAGGCTTCTTCATCCCCGAAAAGTGCATACCGTCCGGAAATTCCTCAGCCCTTTCGTGATTCCCGCAGACCGCCACAAACGGTACGGAAAGCTCCCCTAAAGCAGAGTTCAAAAAGCGCAGATTTGCACCGCTCATATTGTCGCAGATATCCCCCGCCAAGACCACAGCATCACCGTCTCCTGCAGCAGAGAGGAGATTTTTGAGATGCTCCCCCGCACTCACAAGCTGACGCTCGTCCCAAGAGGCGCCGTGATCCCTTGCAAAGCCGAGGCGTAAACCTTCCCACTCACGGGTGTCCTCGATAGCGCAAAGTCTCTCGTTCTCATCGGAAAGCGCATCATACTCCGTAATATGAGTGTCGCTGAAATGATATATGATCTTCCGACCGACTCCTTTAATGGGAATACGGTACTCATGAATTACTACACTGCTCATTTTTTCTGGACATTCCTTTCAGTAAATATTTGCATTTTCCTCGGCAGTCCAAGCTTTTTTGAAAAAAATTTCCTATCTGCCACGATATTCTGCCTTCAGGACTTCCGCCATTTCCTCCGGTGATTCTTCGCAACCGCCCGCAATCCACAATTTAATAATGGCATTTAAACCGTTTCTAAAAAATTCAATATGATATTTTATATTGCTATCAATATGTTCCATCTGAGCCCGCCTCGTATCATAAACGGAAATAAGATGCTTTTCGTCATAGCACAGCTTGAAATATGTCTTATAGAAAATTTGGTTTTCTTTGATATGTTTGAACATCTTTAGCGCACCGGTACGCTCATTGAAATAATCATAATCGGCAAATAGATTGCTGAACTCATTTTCAAGTTTTTCTCTCGTTTTATCGGCAAGATCAAATATGTCAATGTAGTTTGCATAGAACGTGCTGCGGTTAAGTTCAGTCATTTTTATTAGGTCTGAGACGGTAATTTCCTTGATCTCACGGGTCTGCAGTAATTCTATAAACGCCCTTTCGATCTTCTCTTGTGACTCTCTGCGCCGCTTGTTGTTTTTTACATTCATAACAAATCTCCATTATTCCAACACTTATGAGCAAACTGATGGTCGCATTTTCTTTTATTCAAACACTTTGCATTTAATTGTTGATTGTTTTGCCTCAGCAAAAATATTATACTATAAATGCAATAAAAATACAAGTGTTGGTTTAATGAAAGGAGATCTGAAAATGAAAAAGAGTAGTTTTGTTGCACTCATTATGGGAACTGTAAGCGGGGTACTTTTTGCGCTGGGTATGTGTATGGCGCTTCTGCCGGAATGGGACGCCTTCACTGAAGGTATCATTTTTGGTGCTGTCGGTATTGCGCTCAGTATTATCACGGCACTCATCTGGTGCAAAATGGAAAACAAAAAACTGCCGAAAATGAATGGAAAAAATGTGCTTCGTACCATTTATGCCATTGTTGCTGTTTTGGTGCTTGGCACAGGTATGTGTATGTGCCTTGTATGGCGGCAGATCATTTGGGGCACACTCGTCGGTTTGCTTGGTATCATTATGCTGATCGCTCTCGTTCCGATGATCAAAGGCATCAAATGAAAGTATTAAATCTTGTAAGAAGTCCTTATACAAGCCTTGCGTTTAACACTGCTTATGCGCTCGGCAACTGTATTATAGGTTTTCTTGCACATTCGTGGTGGTTTATTACGGTAGGCGCGTATTATGCAGTACTTGCGACCACAAGATTTTCTGTGTTGCAGGTTAAACAAAAGGCAAATGGAAATTATGATACCGAGCTTTTTGCACGGCGCATTACGGGAATCCTGTTGGTGGTGCTTTCGTTATGCATAGTAGGCGTGAACATAATGTCCGCTGTCAAAGATAGGGGCTCCGCCTTTCACATAATTGTAATGATTACCATTGCCACATACACATTTACTAAAATCACGATTTCAATTATCGGTATGGTGAAAGCAAAGCGTTCCGCTTCTCCGGTATTAAAAACACTCCGTAATATATCCCTCGCTGATGCGTGTGCTTCCATTTACACAATGCAGCGATCAATGCTTGTGACTTTTCCGGGAATGGAAGCTGCGGAAATCTTATTACTAAACATATTTACGGGAACAGCAGTCTGGATCGTAGTACTGCTTCTCGGTATCAATCTGATCGGAGGGAAATATACAGATATGGCTAAATCAAAAATTGTAAAAGCAAACGAAAAAATCGCCGAAGCAGTAACCGGCACTTACAAGAAAATTGAAAAAGGTGTAGTTGCCGGCTACACCAAGCTCGAAGATAAGTTTGTTGATGCTTACCTCACTAAAGACGGCGAAACGGTAGAAGAAGCAAAAGCAAGACTGAAAGAGAAAAAATAGGAGCTGTATATTCAGCTCGCCGTAGGCAGATTTAGCTGAAAAAACCTCGTCAAAGACGAGGTTCAGCTTGATGACAAACCCTGTGCGAAAGCACAGGGTTTGTCATCTTAAACAAAGGCTAAATCAAAAGTAAAAGGGGATGCGCGACCTGCGGGTCGCTTTTTGGACGAATAAGGGGAATTTCGCACTCTGCCCTACTTCGTTTAGCGAAGGAGCCGCGACTCAGGGCGCTGCCCCAAGACCCCGCGCCCTTTTAAAAAAGGTCGATCAAAACTTTTGTGCATTTGGTCAGCGCAAGACCTTTGTCAGCGGTCTGAACCTCGTCAAAGACGAGGTTTTTGTTAGGTTGAATATTTGTCATAAAGAGACTTATAGCTCCCCTTGTAGTGATAACTGTTGCCGTTTCCGCAGTTTTCGGTACGGTCAAGGCCGAGATGCTCAAGTATCCCCTGCGATTTACGGTTGTTTTTGTGAGCGTAAGCTTCCACGTACTCAATACCGACGGGCAGTTGCCCCACAAGCCACGAATAAAAGGCTGAAAATATCCCCGTTCCGTGGAATTCCCTTTTGATCTGTATCTCTTCCATCATAAAGGCAGCGCTGTTCACGTAATACTGAAAATACCCCGTCAAAGCACCATCGGCATACATAAGCACTATCTGCCGCGCTTCTTTCTCCATAGCCGGACGAACATTTGAAAACCAAAGTGAAAAGTCATCTTCGTAAGAGTTACCGGTTGGCGCGATAACGCTCATGTTATTATGCAGTATTTCAAACAAGCTTGGCAGTATTTCGTCAAGAGAGTTTTTGTCTGCGTATGTGAAATGAAAATCCATAACTCGTCCCCCCTGTTACTATGTGTATAGCTAAATTTCACTCCGTGAAGCTAAATTAAATTCGCCCTGTATCTCGGCGTAGCCGAATTTAGCTTGCGGAGCAAATTTAGCTGGTTTTCCCCAATTTAGCTGAAAAAAGCATTTCTTTCGAAGAATGCTCTCGCTCAATTCTGCAGCTTTAACCCCAGCCGAGGACTATATCCACGGCGCGAACACAGTGTGTTCGGTCTCGCTTCGCGAGACTACCCACTTGCTCGCAAGTGATCCTTTCGAATCCACCTTCCCCCATTGCCTTAAACGAGTAAAAAGGTCAAAAATTGAGGTAAAAGCGAAGAAAAGGTCAACTAATACCTAATTTCTATGTGAACTCTCATCATAGACGTTTATGTATAGAGCAAATACATTGAAAACAATGTGAGTGCCGTGCCCCCCAATAAGCATACTGCTGTTAATAAATGACCGAGATATTGATGTATCCAAGCGGCAACAATATTAAACAGACCTATGCCGACAATGAATGTACCGACATATCCCAGCATAAGTGTCCATTCATTTGGCGCAGGGTTTATGGCTATAACATATATCAAATAAATAATTTGTGGTAGCATTAACGCAGTGATCCATATACCGCAAAGCCACTTATATCCAACGGGGTGCAGTATTTTGAAATCTTCATCAGAAGCAGCATAAAAATATTCCCATTTGTTCTTTGGTGCTTTTTTTGTGAAATGAGGTTTTACCTCGTTTATGAATGCAAAATAATGCTTGCCGTATTTCTTTTGAAATACTTTCAATTCTTCGCGAAACGAATATAAATTCCGTTTCTGCATATATATTTCGGGAATATTATGTATAGCATCAGCAAAATCAAAAATTTTTTGTTTATCTCCCTCATTCAAGATTTCAAATAAGGTATCAATACAATAAAGCAAAATCTCTTTTTCCGAAGGAGAGGAGTGCATATCGACCTTTTTTCTTGATTGCCTAATGGATAAAACTGTTGAATCGTATTTTTCTTTATCCCATGAATCTTGATATTGCAGGAATCGAATCATTACAAAATCATCTTGCAATTTTTTATAAAATGACGCTTTCATTGTTTCGCCGCCTTTCTTAATTTCATTATACCACATTTTTGCAAATAAATCAAGGCGTAGCCTTGTATACCATCAATTCCGTAGGAATTGCATATCATCAACACGAAGTGTTGTATATCATCAAGCCGCAGGAAAATACACGCTGGCGCGTGATGAGATACAGCCCAAAAGGGGCTGATGATATCCACGACTGCGTCGTGATGATATGCCAAGCCTGCGGCTTGGATAAACAAAAAAAAGGAACTTTTGGTAGACAAAAGTTCCTTTTTCATTGAAAAAACCACTTCTCACGAAGAATGCTCTCGCTCAATTCTGCAGCTTTAACCCCAACCGAGGACTATATCCACGGCGCGAACACAGTGTGTTCGGTCTCGCTTCGCGAGACTGCCGCCTTTCGAATCCACCTTCCCCCATTGAAAAAACCACTTCTTACGAAGTGGTTTTTTCAATGGGGGAAGGTGGATTCGAACCACCGAAGTCAGTGACAACAGATTTACAGTCTGCCCCCTTTGGCCGCTCGGGAATTCCCCCTGGAGCTGGTGATCGGAGTCGAACCAACAACCTGCTGATTACAAATCAGCTGCTCTGCCATTGAGCCACACCAGCTTATTTTTTTCTTCGCTTTTCAGCGACGCGGATATTATATCACAAACATACTCCTTTGTCAACACCTTTTTTCAACTTTTTGCAAAATATTTTTTATTATTTTAACCCCGTTTCCCCTTGCGCCACGGCACAGCCTATGATATAATATACACACAATTTGATAATGATAATCACTCTCAAATACTGCGTGCAGAGGTATATATGAATAAAGGAAAACTTATCGTCATCGAAGGCGCTGTTGACGGAATCGGCAAGTCCACACAGTTCGCCATGCTTCGGGAAAAGCTTGCCTGTCTCGGTCACTCCGTCTCAGGACATCACTTCCCCTCCTACGGCACAACCCAAGGCGCTATGGTCGAAGCCTATCTCCGCGGCGACTATGGCTCTCCCGAGTCCCTCTCACCCTACTTCGTCAATTCCGTCTACGCACTTGACCGCGCGGTAACTTGGAAAGATAATCTGCTCGGCAAATACGCAAGCGGCGACATCATCCTGTTAGACCGCTACACCACCTCAAGCCTCATTTATCAGTCCGCGTCCATCGAAGACCCTGCCGAAAAAGCACACTTTATCGAATACGTCGCTGACTACGAGTACAATAAGCTTCGCATCCCCTCCCCCGATGCAGTGATCTTCCTCGACGCGCCCTATGAAAGCGCCGCCGCTTTAAGGAGCGCACGAAAGGACAACGACGGTGTGGCAAACGACGTCCACGAGCGCGATGACAGCTTCATGCGCCGCGTGTGGCAGAGTGCACAGCTTGTCTGCGATATGCAGGGCTGGAAGCGTATCTGCTGTACAGGCGAAAACGGCACCATGCGAAGCCGTGAGGACATCCATACCGACATAATGGAAGTTATCTCGGAGGTGCTCTGATGGCACAAAAGACATATAAAACACGTCAGCGCGAGGAAATACTGTCCATTTTCGAGCGCGAGCCCGACAGATGCTTCTCTGCCCGTGAGCTCATAACCGAAGGGGGGCTTTCCGCAGCCCAAGCCACCATCTACCGCACGCTTTCCATGCTTGCCGACGAAGGTACCATCAGGCGCTTTAAATCTTCCATCGGCGGAGACTGCTACAAGCTCGCCTGCCGCCATGACGACCACATCCACTTCGTCTGCAACCGATGCGGCGAAATGATCCACTCGGACTGCGAATTTATCGGCAAAATGGCAGACCACCTGCTTGCAAGCCACGGCTTCACCCTTGACACGGGAAGCACCGTCATCTACGGCACCTGCGCCAAGTGCTCCGAACAGTGAGGTAACGCCTTGAAAAGAATCATCACGTTGTTTTTGGCGTTTGCCTTAATTATCATTCTTCCTTCCTGCGCTCCTGCCCGCAAGCAGAATGACAAGCTCGTCATCGTCACCACCATTTTCCCGCAGTATGACTTTGCCCGAGCTGTTTCAATCGAGGTACAGGACAAAGTTGAGCTGACCATGCTCCTTCCTCCCGGCAGCGAGAGCCACGACTACGAGCCGAGCCTCGCCGATCTTGCACTCATCGAAAGCTGTGACCTGTTCATCTGCGTCGGCGGCGAGACCGATGCATGGGTTGACTCCGCAATCGAAGCCGTAGGCGGCAAAGTAAACGTAATGCGCCTTGTTGACTACGTCGAGCTCTTACCCGAAGCCGAAAGCGGCATCCTGGAGGACTCTCACGAGCACCACGAACACACTTCCGACGAAGAATGCACCGAAGACCACGTTCACGATGAGCCGGCTGCCTTCGACGAGCACGTGTGGACTTCCCCCAAGAATGCACTTATACTCACCAACGCAATCTGCGAAGCAATGTGCAAAGCCGAGCCGAGCCTTTCCGACAGCTTCCGCAAGAGCGCCGCAGAGTATACCGCAAGGCTTGACTCTCTCGGCAAAGCATTTTCTACACTTGCAGAAAATGCTGTAAGAGACACCGTTTTCTTTGCCGACCGCTTCCCATTCCTGTACCTTACAGATCATATGGGGCTTGATTTTTGCGCATCCTTCTCCGGTTGCTCCTCCGATACGGAGCCGGCTCTGTCCACCATATACAGAATGAAGGAAAAGCTGGAGGCATCCGATGCCAAGGTCATCTTCACCACCGAGTTTTCAAAGAGCGGCTGTGCCGAGCTTCTTGCAGAGGAATGTTCTCTTGAGCTGCTTTTGCTCCACTCCTGTCACAACGTGTCAAAGACAGACTTCGAGTGCGGCATCACATATGCCGAACTAATGGAGCAAAATCTTTCCGCCCTCACACGGGCACTTTCATAAAAAGGAATAAGTCTGAAAATATCGCTTGTCGAATACGCGCATAAGCTTTTTCAGACGAGAAAGGCATTGTCACAAATATGAATAATATTATAGATTGCACCGATATCACCCTTGCCTATGACGGAGCAGTTGTTGTCCGAGGACTCACCTTCGGCGTGAGGCACGGTGAGATACTTCTCATTTCCGGCGAAAACGGCTCGGGTAAGTCGACACTTATAAAAGCCTTGCTCGGGCTCATCCGTCCTGCAGGCGGAAGGATCGAATTTGCCGACAGTATACACAGCGGCATCGGCTATCTGCCGCAAAAGAGCATGGCAGAGCGAGACTTCCCCGCAACCGTCCGCGAAGTAGTCTCCGCAGGCATCGTTGGCAAGCTGCGTTTTGGTATTTTTAAGCCAAAGGATGCGGACGAAAGAATAAGCCGTGCTTTGTCCCTTGCAAGAGTTGAGGATATCGCCCACAGAAGCTTTAACGAGCTGTCAGGCGGTCAACAGCAAAGAACGCTCCTTGTACGCGCCCTTTGCGCCGCCGATGAGCTTCTCATCCTTGATGAGCCCACAAACGCCCTCGACCCCGCCTCAAGTGCGGAAATGTACTCCATCATCACATCCCTCAGACATCACCACGGCATGACCGTCATTATGGTCAGCCATGATCTTGAAAGCTCTGCTACCATGGCAGACCGCGTGCTCCATCTTTGCTGTGACGGAGCGTTCCTGTGCGATGCCTGTGATTACGAAAAGAACCTTGCCGCCGCCCACGAGGGTCGCATCGGCGTGTGCAGCTGCGGCCACGATCATCACCACCATTCAAAGGAGGATACAAAATGACAGTAAACGAGATCCTCTCTTCACCATTTCTCCGCGAGATCGTGCTCCGTGCAACGGTCGTAGGTGTCCTTGTGTCCGTGTGCGCCTCACTGCTGGGCGTCTGCCTTGTAATGAAAAGATACTCCATGATCGGCGACGGTCTGTCCCACGTTGGATATTTCGCGCTTGCCCTCGGCGCCGTTGCAGGGGTCGGCGGAAGCTTCTCCACAGAAGCCGCCATGCCCGTGGTCATCATTGCCGCCATCCTCATTTTAAAGCTTGACGGAGGCGGAAAGATCAGCGGAGATGCCGCTTGCGCCATAGTCTCCACAGGAGCTGTCGCCGTAGGAACGCTTATCTTCAGCGCAACGGGAACTGCAAGCGCAGATATATGCGGAAGTCTCTTCGGCTCGGCATCGGTCATAACCGTAACGAACAAGGACGTTGTGTTCAGTCTCGTGCTCTCACTTGCCGTCATAACATGGTTCGTGCTTTTCTACCGTCAAATATTTGCGGTCTCCTTCGACGAATCCTTTGCCACCGCCTCCGGAGTCCGTGGGGGAGCTGTCCGTACCGCACTTGCAGTGCTCACCGCCGTGACCATCGTCGTTGGCATGAAAATGATGGGCGCCATCATGATCTCAGCACTTATTGTGTTCCCTGCTCTCAGCGCAAAGCTCGTCTGTAAGAGCTTCAAGGGAGTTGTGATCTGCTCGGCGGCAGTTTCCGTGATCTGCTTTGCCGCGGGCTTTATATGCGCTTGTCTGTTTTCACTCCAGACAGGTGCCGCTGTTGTAACTGCCGACCTTGCAGCGTTCATAATAATCGCTGCCGCATCAAAGCTTCGCTCGACAGTAAAAAGCCGCAGCGTACGAGGCTGACAGCCTGAAGTCAATACAGAAAGGAGTTCGTTCTCATGCTGAAACGAGACGGGCATATGCACCCGAACATTATGAAAAAACCGACTCAGGGAGATGAATTTGTCACACGTGCTCTGGAACTTCGGTTTGATGAGATAACCTTCACAGATCATATGCCCTTCACCGTCACGGGAGACGAGCATGACCGTATCCCCTTCGGTGCGGTCAAGGAATACTGCGACTTCGTATCGGAGCATCAAAAGCGCTATAGCGACCGCATCAGAATCAAAACCGGTATCGAGATCGACTTCCATCCCTCCTGCATTGACGAGATCTCCCACGTGCTTGCCGAGGGATGCTTTGATACCGTGCTTGGCTCATCTCACCTGAATATCAAGGGCTTCGGCATCCCCTTTGACCGACTTACACGTACGGAGTTTGCCGCCATCGTCCTTGAAAACTACCTTCATGCTGCTGAATCGGGACTGTTCCACGTTCTCACCCATCTTGACGTGTACCGCTGGATATTCGCCGACCCTGCTTTCCCCCTGACCGATGATGAATATACACCAAGGATCCACGAAAAGCTGATCCGACAGCTTTTTGCATCTCTCGAAAGCACAGGCACCGCCCTTGAGATCAATGCCGCACCCCTTTACAAAAAATTCGACTCTCTCGGAGCGTACCCGGAAAGAACAATTCTCCGCATAGCGGAGGACTTCCGATTCCCAATAGTCTACGGCTCCGATGCCCACACAGCAGACCGCGTAGGCTTCGCATACGGAGAATGTGCGCCCTATCTTCGCTAAAGGCATTGATATAATACGCGTTTTATGATATAATTTTAAAAAAGCGAAAGGAAGAATAAATAATGATCGACAGAAGCCTGCCGTTCCGCGGATTAACACTTTATAAAGAGAACACCTCCGAATACCCGAAAAAATCGCTCCCCGAGGGTTACAGATTTGAGCTGTACCGTGACGGAGACGAAGTAAAATGGGCTGAGATCGAGTGTGCAGTAGGTCAGTTTGAGTCCATTGAGGAGGGCGTTGACTGCTTCAGAAACGAGTTCCTCAAGGGACAGACTCTTGATGCACGTGAAAGAGTATTCTTCGTTGTAGACGATAATGGAGAGTACGTAGCCACAGCGGCGCTTTGGCACGGCACGTTCCTCGGCAAGACCGAGCAGCGTGTCCACTGGGTAGCTGTAAAGGACAAGTGCGCAGGAAAGGGAATTGCGGGAGCAATGCTTACCCACGTGCTCGATATGTTCAAGGAGCTTGGCTATGAGGGACTCATATTCCTGCTCACAGCTACTTGGTACTATCCCGCCATCGGCATCTACAGAAAATTCGGCTTTGAATTTTTCAGAGGCGATGCACACCCCATGGGTGAAGCGGTGGAAAACTTCCGCGAGCATAATGACGAAGCCATCTCATGGGTAGAGGAAAAGCTTCAGGCATATAAAAAATAAATAAAAAACGCACAACTGACTTTAATGTGCCCCCTGTCAAGTAGACAGGCTAAAAAACAAAAAGAATATGTTAATTGAATAAATTCTTTCATCTCCCCCTGCTGCGCAGCAGGGGGAGATTTTTCGTCACGCGGCGGTGGCGAGGTAATACTCGCAAGGTG
>JAFUPK010000046.1 GCA_017481265.1 Clostridia bacterium | reverse complement strand
TCCTTCGAAGGATATTAACCATATTTATGGTGGCAGGGCAAATAGTGCATTGGAAATAAATCCGGTGAGCCTATAGGCTCGGCTGGGAATATGCCCTGGAGGGGCAGTGCAAGCCACCGGCACGGCCGGTGGTCATGACTTTTGCCAGTGGGGATCTGAAGCTGTATGAACTGATAACCGGGAAGAAGAAAAAATCTCATATTCCCCCTTTACACGGTGTTTTTCCTGTGATATAATTAAGATGTAATATAATGTGTAAGTGTGGCTACGGAGGGTCTGCCTTGGAAATCAGAAAAGCAACTGAGCTTGATGTGCCTTGCGTTCTTGACATATACGCTTCTGCAAGACGCTTTATGCGTGAAACGGGAAACCCGAATCAATGGGCAGGCGTATATCCCGCACCCGAGGACGTGAAGAGCGATATTGAGCTTTCGCGCCTTTACGTTTGTACGGAGGATAGCGAGATCCTCGGCGTTTTCTGCTGCTTCGAGGGCGTTGACCCCACCTACCGGAGGATCTACGACGGAAAGTGGCAAAACGACGAGCCTTATTCGGTGATCCACAGAATCGCAGTGGCTGAAAATGCCCACGGACGCGGAGTTGCCGCCGCCTGCTTCAACTTTGCTTACAATAACAGCAAAAACGTCCGTATCGAAACTCACCGCGACAACCTGCCGATGCAGAAGGCACTCATAAAGAACGGCTTTGTCAGATGCGGCATTATCTATCTTGCAAACGGAGACGAGAGAGTTGCATTCCAGAAATGCTGAGTTTTTAATATAATGGGAATCATATTCAATATTCAAAAATTTTGTATCCACGACGGTGACGGAATACGCACCTGCGTGTTTTTAAAGGGTTGTCCCTTAAGATGCCTTTGGTGCCACAACCCCGAAAGCCTTGAGAGGACACCGAACCTTTCCTTCAACAAGCTGAAATGCTCCGCCTGCGGCAGATGCCTTGCCGTGTGTCCGGGACGCAGTATCGTTGACGGAGAGCTCAAGATAGAGCGAGAAAAGTGTACCCGCTGCGGCAAGTGTATTGAAGCCTGCCTTAATGATGCCAATGAGATGATGGGTAGGGAAGTAACTGCCGACGAGGTCTTTGCCGAGGTCATAAAAGACAAGATTTTCTACGATACCTCGGGCGGCGGTATCACAGTTACTGGCGGCGAGCCGTCCTATCAGCCGGAGTTTACCTTAGAGCTTCTTCGTCTTTCAAAGGATGCGGGCATCACACTTGCCATTGAGACCTGCGGAATCGGTAAACGCGATTTCTATGAAAAAGCCGCTGATCTCGGTGCCACCTTCCTCTTTGACATCAAATGTATTGATCCCGCACGCCACCGCGAGCTGACGGGAGTTGATAATGCTCACATTATGTCAAATCTCAGTTATCTTATGGACAGAGGTGCGGATATTATAATTCGTCTGCCTATGATCCCCGATTGCAATGACAGGGATGAGGATATAGAAAAGCTCTGTGCTTTTCTGAATGAGAATAAGGGTCGATACAGATACGCTGAGATAATGCCCTATCACACACTCGGTATCGGCAAAGCCGAGAAGATAGGTACCACGGCACAGTACGTCCACGACAGCGCAAGCGATGCGGAGATCTCCCGCTGGTGCGAGCTGTTCAAATCTCACGGAACCGACGTGAGAGTATCAAAGTAATTAAAAATTTTTCTAATAGAGAGGTGTTAATATGACAGAACTTATTAAGATCGAACCCTTTCTCTGCGGATTTTTCTCCGATGAGACTCTTGAATACGGCGAAAGAGTAGGTCTTGCCCTTCTTTATGCCGCAAAGAATATGGAACTTGACTTTTCCCGTCAGATGCTTCCCGAAACGGGATTTGGAACGGAATACGAATGTGCAGGCTATTCCTCTTCCGATGGATTTTGGCTCCGCGAGGATAAAATAAGTGAGCTTGCAGAGAAATTTCCCGAGCACGCGGAAACATTAAACCACTATCTTTCCGAGACGGTCGGTATTCACCGCGTCCAAAAAAGACACATTCCCATGGATTACGGCAAGCTTGCCGAGGCAGGTGCCGTTTGGGGCGGCGGCTGGGGTGGTCACTCCAACCCCGACTACGGAAGAATAGTCAATCTCGGTACTGACCGCATCCGCGGTATTATTGCTGAAAACCGCGACAAGCACCCCGATGAGGCTTGGTTCTACCGTTCCTGCTCCTACCTCCTTGATGCACTTGACATTATCGGTGAGAGATACGGAAAGCTTGCTCTTGAGAAAGCAGATGCCTGCGAAAATGAAACTGATAAGGCGCTCCTTCTCCGCTTTGCTAAGGCGTTCGAGACCGTTCCGAAGAAGCCCGCTTATGATTTCACCTCTGCAATGGCGGCATTTATGCTTATCTTTGCACTTGATTGCAGCGATTCTCCCGGACGCTTCGACCAGTATATGTATCCAGCATACGAAAAGACCGAGAACAAGGAAGAGATCATCGACCTTCTCGACAGACTGTGGGATTACTTCCACGATCACCGTTCCTGGAACCTCTGCATCTCCGGAAGTGACGAGAACTGGAACGATGAGACAAACGAGCTTACATACGATATTCTCGCAATGGTGAGAAAGAAGCGTTACCAGACACCGAACCTCACCTGCCGTGTTCACAGAAACACTCCCGACCGACTTTGGAATGCTATTGCCGACACACTTGCTGTGGGAACGGGCCTTCCTTCTCTTTATAACGACGATTCCGTTTGTCCCGCTCTTGAGAAGATCGGTATTCCCCCTTGCGACAGCCACGATTACTGCATGAACGGCTGTAACCGGATCGATATCCTCGGAAAGAGCCACATGGGTCTCGAGGACGGTGAGGTTATGTTCGCAAAGGCTCTTGAGTTTGCACTCCATAACGGAGTTAACGCTATGAACGGCGAGAAGATCTCTGTTGAGACAGGTGATCCTACCACATTTGAGACCTATGAGCGCTTTGAGCGTGCCTTCATAGAGCAGCTTGAGTACCTGACATACTCATCCTGCAACGCTACTAATAACTGGCAGCACTTCCGCGGTGTATTCCAGCCGCATCCTCTCCGTTCCTGCCTT
>JAFUPK010000045.1 GCA_017481265.1 Clostridia bacterium | reverse complement strand
ATCTCCCACCTGCCCCAACTGCAAGATTGCTGAGGCACTTCTCACAAAGGCAGGCGTTGCTTATACAAAGATCATGGCTCAGGAGAACGCATAGCTTACCGAATCCCTCGGAATCAAACAGGCTCCCACTCTCGTAGCTGTCAAGAATGGCGAGATCGAAAAGTTCCCCTCTGTAGCAAACATCAAGAAGTTCCTTCAGACCCTTTAAAAAACAATTTCAGGAGAAGTCAAAAGACTTCTCCTGTTTTGTGCAATGAAAAACCCGCGTTTTTTGGCGCGGGTTTTGGACTTTAAAGTGAATCAATATATCTGCAAGCGGAAATAGCGGCAACAGAGCCGTCTGCAATAGCTGTAGATACCTGACGGATCGCCTTCTTTCTACAGTCCCCGGCAACAAACACACCTGGAGTTTTCGTCATACAGCTTTCGTCAGCATCAATGTATCCCGCGCTGTCAAGCTCACATACGTTTGCAAAAGGACCGTTTTCCGGAACAAGCCCGATAGCAACAAACATTCCGTCAGCAGAAAGCTCGCGCTTTTCTCCGTCTGACACACGCTTTACAGTGATTCCCGTAAATTCCGGAGTATCGTTGATGGAATCAACAACAGAGCCTGTAATGATCTCAACGTTTTCTCTTGAGCTGAGAATCTCCTGTAGCTTCTGTTCTCCGGTAAGAAAATCGAGATTCTGCACTACATATACCTTACGACTCGTTTCAGCAAGGAGGATAGCCTCCTGCAGAGCTGAATTTCCGCCACCGATGAGGATAACGTCGCGTCCTTCATAGAATGCTCCGTCGCAAACGGCACAGAAGGATATACCCTCGCCGATGAAGCGTTCCTCGTTTTCGATGCCGAGATGTCTGTGACGTGCTCCGCAGGCGAGTATCACCGCACGGCACTCGTATTCGTTGCCGTCCTCGGTGATCACGGTCTTGGTATCTCCGTTATCACGTACCTCGGTAACACATTCGAGCTCAACATCGGCACCTTGAGCAAGTACCTGCTCTACCATCTTATCAGCAAGCTCAGTTCCGCTGATGCTTTCGAATCCGGGATAATTCTCGATCTTGGGAGAATATGTGATCTGACCGCCGAAAGCGGCGCGGTCAAGGATCAAAACTGTTTTACCGGCGCGCCGTGCATATACTGCGGAGCAAAGTCCTGCAGGGCCTGCGCCTACTACTACTATATCGTACATATCACTCATCAAAGAGCACTTCCGCAGGAGAAGCAGAATCTGTCGCCGGGAGAGGCTTCTGTTCCGCACTTGGGGCACTTGGGGGTCGTCTGAACGGGAGCAGGTGCAACAGCAGGAGCAGCGGTACCTATACGGATTCCGCAGTTCCAGCAGAATACAGTATCGGGAATGATCTCAGCACCGCACACACATTTTGCAGGCTCAGCAGCAGGTGTCTCTTCAGCCTTTTTAGCCTCGAAGCGCTTACCGCAGTTCCAGCAGAAAGCTGTATCGGGAAGGATCTCAGCACCGCAGGTACATTTTGCGGGTTCTTCAACAGGCTCAGGCTTTGCGACGGGCTCGGGCTCTGCGACGGGCTCGGGGTCTGCGACGGGCTCGGGTTCTGCGACGGGCTCAGGCTCTGCAACAGGAAGTTCGACCTTTTTACCGCATCCCCAGCAGAACATCATATCGGAATTTACAAGTGCTCCACAAGAGCAATTGAATGAGATAAGCTCGGCTACAGGCTCTTCAATCTCAGGAAGCTCTACTGCAGGCTCTTCAACCTCGGGAAGCTCTACTGCAGGCTCTTCGATCTCGGGAAGCTCTACTGCAGGCTCTTCGATCTCGGGAAGCTCGACTCCGGGATCTTCAATCTCGGGAAGCTCGGCTGCAAACAGCTTCTTGAACATAGATACAGTCTCACCGCAAGCACAGCACTCATGCTCCGGACAAATTGAAAATACAGGCACACCGTAGCCAACTGACTCTAAAACCTTTGCGGCAACAGCGGCACTCATGTGTCCCTTTGAATCGAGAACAGCCAAAACAGCCTTGTAATCATCATCGGAGGGAGATACTGAATACGTGATCCCTCCCTCCGCCAGCACAGCGGCAATACGCTCTGCAAAATCTGACCCATCGGGGCAGGATACAATAAGAACATCTCTTATTTCACTCATAATAGTCTCCCTTCAACCTACGGCTACATAATTATTTAGGTATAATACCTGAGTATATAAAAAGTATATCACAGTTTAAATGGTGTGTCAAGAAGGCGTGAGGGGATATTTCAGTAATATTTCATAATATATAAATTGTTGCAAAACATAGAAATGTCTGTTATAATTATCTTAGACGATCAAATGACAAAGGAGCCTTTGCGTGAAAGGGGAAAATACTTTCACATAATATCTTGCTGTTTCACGCGCAAACAAACACTAAAAATCAAAAGTCCGATTTTTGTCTGCTTCGCAGACACGTGTTTGTTTCGTTAGAATTTGTACAGTCATAGACTAAAAGGAGGATTATCATGGAACGATCCTTGTATCGCGCTTACCTCAGCATATTAAAAAGTGAGCTCATTCCGGCTATGGGTTGTACAGAGCCTATAGCGATAGCACTTGCCGCCGCAATAGCAAAAAAGCATCTTGTCGTACCTGTTGTTTCAGCAGAAGCGGCGGTCAGCGGAAATATTATAAAAAACGTCAAAAGCGTCAAGGTACCGAACACAGGAGGTCTTCGCGGTATCGAGGCTGCTCTTGCGGCAGGTGTGGTGGCAGGTGATGCATCACGTGAGCTTGAGGTACTTTCGGAAATAAGAAGTGAGGACATTGCCGGAATATCGCAGTTTATAAAAGACACCGAGATCACAGTAAAGGAAGCTGTCACAAACTGCGTGCTGGACATTTCCATAACCTTAAAAAGCCAAGATCACACAGTAAGGACACGTACGGCACAGCACCATACAGGGCTTTGTCTCATTGAAGTCGATGGTGAGACATTATTCTATAAGGAACCGGACAAGCTTTCCGACTCGGCTGATCATTCCGTGCTCACGGTGGAGGGCATCATAGATTTTGCAAGCTCTGCTGATATAAACGATGTGCGGGAAACTCTTGACCGCCAGATCGAATATAACAGCGCCATTGCCAAGGAAGGTCTCACGGGCAAATACGGTGCTGCCATCGGAAGAACGCTTCTTATGTCCTATGGGAACACTGTACATAACAGAGCACGAGCTCTTGCCGCCGCGGGATCGGACGCAAGGATGAACGGCTGTGAGCTTCCCGTTGTTATAAATTCGGGCAGCGGAAATCAAGGGCTTACCGCTTCTCTTCCCGTCATAGCCTATGCCGAAGAGCTTGGTGTATCGCGTGAAATGCTGTACAGAGCTTTGCTTGTTTCAAATCTTACCACTATCCACCTGAAAACAGGTATCGGTGCTCTTTCGGCATATTGCGGAGCAATAAGCGCCGGATGCGGTGCAGGCGCAGGCGTAATGTACCTATACGGAGGAGGACTTACAGAGATCGAGCACACAATTGTCAACGCTCTTGCCATAAACTCCGGTGTAGTCTGCGACGGAGCCAAGGCAAGCTGTGCCGCTAAGATAGCATCGGCTGTTGAATCAGGACTCCTTGCAATGCAGATGTATATGCATGGAAAGGAATTCTACAGCGGAGACGGAATTGTTGCGGAAAATGTTGAGGCGACCATCAAAAACATTGGTCAGCTTGCGCGAAGCGGCATGGCTGAAACCGACCGTGAGATAATCAAGATCATGATGAGGGAAAAGCGATAAATATTTATGAAAAAGTTTATTATTCTGTTTTCCTTGATCCTCGCCGAAGTTCTCATCTGCATAGTCTACGGACTATCTCCGCAGAACAGATCATCTACCTTAGTCTCTTTTGCCGTAGGAGCAGTAATTGCATTTGGTGTTCTTTTATTCTGTGCCCTCAAGAAGCACCGTATTTCAGAGATCATCGTGGATGTCACGGTATTCTCCCTGATTATCGGAATTATCCCCTTTATCTTCTGCACAGAAGTCAACCAAATTGACGGTAAGCTTGTAGCTGAATACACGGTCACTGTAGAACGAATCTCGGGTCGCGGAGACGGCTCTGTCTCATTCTATACTCCCGACGGAAATTATGGAAGTGCCGATCTGAATGATCACAGAATAATGATACTTGATGATGAAGAATTCGTGGATGTGGGAGATACGGTCAAAATACGTGAATATATAGGTATATTCAAAAAGAAATATTACGTTTTCGTGGAAGAGGTATATCCTTGAAACAAAAGCAAAACAACGGCTGTCTAAAAACAGCCGTTATTTATATATATAGAACTATTTATCTGTTTAATTCAAATGTCTCCGTGTTTGTTCCATAGGTACCGTCTTCGTGTTTTATACGGTACGTTATCTCAATGGACTTCCCGTCATCGCTTAAAACAGCATTTGTAAATGGCTCTAAAAAATCGGTAGCGTGAGGAATAGAAAATGTGTCGATCTTTTCTGAATATACGTCATCATCAAATATGTCACGCACCCAAACGCCGTCAAGTTTCCCAAAAGCAACAAGCCCGTTTCCGGAATCAAGATACCACTGAATTTTCTCAGACACTTTACCGTCCGACGGCCTGTAAAATCTGACCCAACGAGCTGAAACACCTGTTCCGGTTCCCCACCAAACACAGACAACCTTTTCTCCGTCAATATTTTGATATTCAACATGGCAGCCTGTGCGCGAAGAGTCTTCTCCAAGGAGCTCTCCGGCATCGGAATACACCTTGGCGATAAATCCACACATCAAACCTTCTTCGTTATAACGAAGCTCAACGGTATGGTTTTCGCCTTTCTCATATATACTGTCCCTCGGCGGCTCGGGAGCAGATGTATCGCTGACGGAAAACGACTCATCAAAGCCCGATGTCTCTCCATCCGATGTTATTTTATCATCTTCCTTATCCAATCCCCACAGCACGAGAGATACCACAGCTATCAAAACTAAAAAAACAGCAAACGATATTAAAAACAGCCTTTTCATAACCATTATTCCTTTCACGTGTTTCTACATTTATAGTATATCATACAGTTTCCGCAAAGTCAATACAAAAAACCATCTTTCGATGGTTTTTTTGTATTTAATATTTGCGCCATACCATACGGTCTACGATACCTGTATAGCTTTCAATAATTTTGACGACCTTGGTAGACACGTTCTCCTCAATATAATCGGGAACGGGAATCCCATGATCTCCTTCCTCGTTCATTGCCACCGCTGTATCTACTGCGCGAAGGAGATTTCGCTCATCAATACCGGCAAGCACAAAGCAAGCCTTGTCAAGTGCTTCGGGACGCTCCGTAGACGTTCTTATGCAAACAGCCGGAAAGGGCTTACCGACAGAGGTATAGAAGCTTGATTCCTCGGGAAGCGTGCCGCTGTCTGATATTACAGCGAAAGCATTCATCTGCAGGTTGTTATAATCGTGGAAGCCGAGGGGCTCGTGACACTTTATGCGGCTGTCAAGCTTGAAGCTCGACTGTTCGAGACGTTTTTTGCTTCTCGGGTGGCAGGAATACAGTATAGGCATATTATATTTTTCCGCGATGGAATTGAGTGCACCGAAAAGCGAAAGGAAGTTTTTCTCCGTATCAATATTCTCTTCTCTGTGTGCCGAAAGAAGGATATAACCCTTTCTTTCAAGTCCCAACCGATCAAGAATATCGCTGTTTTCTATCTTTTCAATATTGTTTGCCAGCACCTCTGCCATGGGCGAGCCTGTAACGTAGGTTCTCTCCTTCGGCAGTCCGCAATCCGCAAGATAACGTCTTGCGTGCTCTGAATACGCCATATTGACATCCGAAATTATATCCACTATACGGCGGTTTGTCTCTTCGGGAAGACATTCATCCTTACAGCGGTTGCCTGCTTCCATATGGAATATGGGAATATGGAGACGCTTTGCGGATATTGCCGAAAGGCATGAGTTTGTATCTCCGAGTATAAGCATGGCATCCGGCTTTATCTGCGACATCAGCTTATACGAAGATGCGATAATGTTACCGACAGTCTCTCCGAGATCCTCGCCCACGGCATCCATGTAGACCTCAGGAGCATCAAGGCAAAGATCCTTGAAGAATACTCCATTCAAGTTATAATCGTAATTCTGTCCCGTATGGGCAAGGATACAATCGAAATATTTTCTGCACTTGGTTATTACTGCAGACAAGCGGATGATCTCCGGACGGGTGCCGACAATAATAAGAAGCTTCAGTCTGCCGTCATTCTTAAAGCTTATATCGGAATAATCTTTCTTAAAGCTCACTTTACTACCTCCTCAAAGAAAGTATCGGGTCTTGCGCTGTCAAAGGATTCATTTGCCCACATAAGGGTCACAAGGTCATCTCTGTCACTGAGATTGGTTATGTCATGAGTGTATCCGGGAAGCATATGTACCGCCTTGATCTCGTCACCTGTGACCTCGAAGGAGATGACCTCGTCACTTCCCAGGCGCCGCTGGCGGATCAACGCTTTTCCCGATACTACCACAAAAAATTCCCATTTTGTATTGTGCCAATGCATTCCCTTTGTTACTCCGGGCTTTGACACATTTACGCTGAACTGACCACCGCCTGCGCATTTCAAAATCTCCGTAAAGCTTCCTCGGGAGTCACAGTTCATCTTTAACGGGAAGGCTACCTTTTCGTACGGGAGATAGGAAAGATAGGTGGAATAAAGCTTTTTTGCAAATGAGCCTTCAGGTATGTGCGGGAGCTCAAGAGTTCTCGGCTGAGCGGCAAAGGAATAAAGGAGCTCAGTTATCTCGCCAAGGGTCACCTCGTGTGTTACAGGAACTGTGCAAAAGAGTCCCTCATGGTCCAAGGTCTCCGATACGCCATCAAAGCTGCACCTGCTCTCGCATCCGAGAAGTGCCGCTTTCATCTCACAGACAAGATCGTCGATATAGAGCAGACGGAGACGTATCCCAGGATCAGTGACAGTGATCGGAAGATCATTTGCGATATTGTAGCAGAAGGTTGCAACTGCGGAATTGTAGTTGGGTCTGCACCACTTGCCGAAAAGATTTGGGAAACGATAGACAAGCACCTTGGCACCCGTCCTTTCGGCATATGCAAAGAACAGATCCTCGCCTTTCCTTTTGCTTCTGCCGTAATCTCCGTTATATCTGCCCTCAAGAGTTGCTTGTATGGAAGAAGCAAGCATTACAGGGCAAGTATTACCGTGTCTTTCAAGTGACGAAAGAAGCTTTTCAGCAAAGTCAAGGTTTCCGGCTATAAAATCCGCAGGATCTGTTGGTCTGTTTACACCTGCAAGATTAAATACAAAGTCACACTCTGCGCACGCCTCATCAAGAAGAGCTTCGGAGGAATCAAGATCATAAAGATATAGCTTGTCAATTTTAAGCTGCGGCAAAGTCCTGTCCTTACCGTCTCTTACTGCCTCTAAGGAGGCACTTAGGTTTCGTCCCACAAAACCCGCAGCTCCCGTTATTAGTATCTTCACTTTTACGACTATTCCTTTCTTTGATCTATGATGCTTTTCTCCCACTTAAGGATCAGAAAAAAGCCGACCGACTCTTGTCACGGGATCACAAGCAGATCTGAAATACTCATGCAGATCTCAGACTTCTTCTCCGTTTATCTTCTTTAGCTCATCCTTTATGTAGTCAAGCGAAAGAAGCTTTTCCTTGACCTCTGCAACGGTGAGAAGTCTTGTATTATTAGAATTAAACTCAGTAAGCGGATTCCTTTCGGTGTCTCCGCAACTGAAATACTTTTCGTAGTTAAGATCTCTTTTATCGCAAGGAACGCGGTAAAAGTCTCCGAGGTCCACAGCACCTGCACACTCTTCATTGGTAAGCAGAGTCTCATATAGTTTTTCGCCATGACGAATGCCGATAATGCGAATCTCGCTTTCCGGTGCAAACAGCTCACGAACTGCATTTGCAAGAGTACCGATGGTACAAGCGGGAGCCTTTTGAACAAGTATATCGCCCGAAACACCGTTCTCAAAGGCAAAGAGAACGAGATCCACAGCCTCCTCAAGGGACATAATGAATCTTGTCATATCGGGGTCTGTTATAGTTATCGGCAGTCCTTCCTTGATCTGTTCGATCCAAAGAGGAATTACCGATCCGCGGCTGCACATTACGTTTCCGTAACGGGTAGCACAGATAACGGTCTTTTCCGGAGAGACCGTCCTTGATTTTGCAACGACGACCTTCTCCATCATCGCCTTGGAGGTTCCCATGGCATTGACGGGGTAAGCCGCCTTATCGGTTGAAAGGCAAATTACGCATTTTACGCCCTCTTCAATAGCGGCAGTTAGCACATTATCTGTACCGAGAACATTGGTCTTTACCGCTTCTATTGGAAAAAACTCACATGAGGGAACTTGCTTAAGCGCCGCAGCATGGAAGATAAAGTCTACACCATGCATGGCATTTTTTACAGATGTTATATCTCGTACATCTCCAAGATAGAATTTCAGCTTTTCGGCACACTCGGGCATCTTCGCCTGAAACTCATGTCTCATATCGTCCTGTTTTTTTTCATCACGGGAAAAAATCCTGATCTCGCCGATGTCAGTGCTCAAAAAACGATTAAGCACAGCATTACCGAAGGAGCCGGTTCCACCTGTAATAAGAAAAGTTTTTCCTTTATACTGTGACATAATTATGACCATGCCTTTCTTTGATTTGTGACGCTTTTTCACAGCCTTGAGGCTGTGAAAAATGCCGACCGACTTTTGTCGGCAAGGCACAAATGGGTTTGAAAAAGCTGACGTACGCTTTAAGCGTACTTTATTTTCAAACTTACCTCCATTCAGCCTTTGGCTGAACAATTTTAAATGAAACAAATATATGTCTGCGAAACAGACATATATCAGACTTTTGCTTTTTAGTGTTTGTTTGACCTTTCACGCTAAGCTCAATTCAGCCTTTGGATAAATACATTTTTATTATTTCCATATCCATCTCCCATTAAGGGAGATGGATATGGAATAGACTTAATATCAGCTGAGAATCATCTTACCGTCAGTACCGAAGGAATAATATCCTGCGGAAAACTCGGATGCAGATTCGGAGATGCAGTCGCCTGCAACATAGCGTGTGCCGCTTGTGTAGATCTTACCGTTTGTTGTGCTTGCGTAGTAGTAAGCTCCGTCAAGCTCGAAGAGACCGCACTTCTGCATTACACCGTCAATGTAGTAGAAGCCATTAACAACTCCGTTAAGCTTCTCTTCTTCGTCTGCCTCAATGTACATCTTACCGTCAGCACCGAAGGTGTAATATCCCTCGGGGATCTCGGATGCGGACGCAGAGATGCAGTTACCTGCAACATAGCGTGTGCCGCTTGTGTAGATCTTACCGTTTGTTGTGCTTGCGTAGTAGTAAGCTCCGTCAAGCTCGAAGAGACCGCACTTCTGCATTACATCGTCGATGTAATAGTAGCCGTCAATGATTCCGTTCTTCTTTTCGGGTTCTGCGGGAACATCGGGCTCTGCCACGGGAGCATCGACCATCTTACCGTCAGCACCGAAGGTATAGTAGCCCTCGGGGATCTCGGATGCAGACTCAGAGATGCAGTTACCTGCAACATAGCGTCTGCCGCCTGTATAGATCTTACCGTTTGTTGTGCTTGCGTAGTAGTAAGCTCCGTCAAGCTCAAAGAGACCGCACTTCTGCATTACATCGTCGATGTAATAATAGCCGTCAATGATTCCGTTCTTCTTTTCGGGTTCTGCGGGAGTATCGGGTTCCTCGGTAGATTCAATAACCATCTTACCGTCAGCACCAAATGTGTAATATCCCTCGGGAATATCGGAAGCAGACTCGGAAATACAGTTGCCTGCAACATAACGTGTGCCGCCTGTGTAGATCTTACCTGTGGAGGTACTTGCGTAGTAATAATCGTCACCGAGCTTGAAGAGACCTACCTTGGCAAGCTGGCTGTCGAGAACGTAGTAATATTCGCCCTTGTACTCATAGAGACCGTCTGTAGTTACCTTTTCAATAAGTACGCCGTTCTCATCAAAGTGATGAAGCTCATAGATGGGAGTCTTATCGTTGAGGTTGGGGCAAATGCTGTAAAGACCTGTTACTCTCTCGCTGTTGTTATCGAAGTAGTAGGTGTTTCCGTCGATCGTTGCCCAGGAATTTCTGTAGCAGCCGGGACCGTAGTAGTAACGGTATCCGCCTGACTCGGACTGATACCAAACACCGGAATCAAGCTTACCGTCTGTGAATGTGTAGGTTACGGGGTAGCCGAAATAAGCTGTGCCGTAAGATCCGTTATAGCCATTGTAGGTAGAGGGGTTAAAGAAGTACCACTCACCGTCGATGAGCTGCCACTTGGTTACGCGGTTACCTGCGATAGCATAATATGTTCTGCCGTCAAGCTCGAAGAGACCTGTGTAAGGACCGTCAGCATATCCCTCTTCACCGAAGTTGTAGAAGAGACCGTCGATCTGCTGAATTCCTGTAAGCTTTACGCCGTCAACGAAGTAGCTTCCGTTGTTCCATCCGTTTATAAACTTAACGCCGTTTACGTATGTATATCCGTCTGTGTACTCACCGTTGAAGAGGTCTCCGCAAGCGCACTTGAGAACGTCGTCAACAAAGCTGTAGCTGTGACCTGTCGCGGGAATTACAGTTCCCCACTCGACAACAGAACCGCATACCTTACAATAAGTTCTGCCGCTGAGGCCTGTCTCAGTACAGGTTGCGTCTGTAGACTCTACTTCTTCTGCTGTGTGATAGTGCCAAGGATTTACATTATCGTTGAGCATAGTCTCAACTGTAATGCTTCCAACAACAGATGCGAAATAATTTTTGTAATCTGCGCCGGCAAAGCAGATGTCACAGTAAACGATCTCGCAATTGATAGAAACTATAGGACAATATCCTGTAGCAAACTGAGTCTCAGGAGCAATAACAGCATCGGTTACGTGATTTACTGCATCCCAAGTCCAAACACGTACAGGAATGCTTACGAGAGTAGCATTGTCTGTGTCACGTGCTTCACCGTTAGCAGTGAGAGTGACATTCAGAAGGCCGGAGATCTCGTTGTAATCAAAGGTTGCATCATAGCCGTCAGCAACGATAGCGCCCTCTGTTTCCCATGTGTTTGCATTCTGGAGCTTGAGTGTGAGAGTGAGGCTTGTGATAGCTTCAACATCAGTCGTGTTTACATCGATATAATAGATGGAGCCGTACTCGGGTACATTTCCAAGGTCATTGTGACCGCCGAGAGTGATAACAGCATCGCCTTCAACGGAAACAGTTCTTGTAACCTTAGCTTTATTTCCGAGAGTATCGCTGATCTCAAAGGTAATGGTGTGTGTGCCGGGGAGAAGATTTACATTTCCGCAGGAGAGGAGCTTACCTGTTACAGCCGCATCCTTAACTGCTACGCCGTCAACATAGATCTTTCCTGTTGCTGTGTCAAGAGCAATGTTATCGGCAACATTTGCGGAGAGAGCAATATTGCCGCTTGCAAGGGTAAGTCCGTTTGTAAGCTCAACGGAGGTATCAGCGCTTGCATAAGAAATGTTTGAAATTGTGGGAAGAACTCTGTCATCTACAGCGGAGCTGTAGTCAAGAGTAAAGTCATCAAAGTAGAATGTAAGGTCAGCAGGAACTGTGGGCTTTACGTAGAAACGCATAAAGCTGGGCTCTCTGCCGTACTTTGTTCCGTAGGGATCTACGAGAGAAACATAATTATATGCGGAAATATCTGCTGTAGCATAGACCCAACGGGATTCGGGAATATCAGCTTCTGTGCAGCTGTTCAGATTCTTCTTAGCACCGGAAACGGTGTTGAAATAGAAGTGGATCTGTGTACCGGTACAATCATCAGCAGAGGTACCGTGGTAAACAGTAAGCTGCATTGCCATACCGGGAGCACCCTCGGGGATGTATACCCACATACCGAAGGTCGTAGCATTGTTTCCGTTGGCTACGTCTCTGAGAACATGGGGAATACCGGTATAGAAGAACATATTGTATGACCAGCTTGCATACTGTGCATTGGTATAATCAAGAGTTACACCGAGAGCCTTATCGCCGTTCTTGACCTGACCGCCGTTATCCTTTGTGGAAAGGAATGCAAAGGAATCAGCATCATCGGAGAAGTTTCCGTTTGTCTGAATGGGAGCCGCAGCGCCGTTCGCCTCAGCCCAGTCAAACATCTCGTCAACACCGAGGAAGTCCTTGTCTTCGCCGTTCTCGAAATCAAAGAGGATCTCAGAGCCCTTGCCGAAGGCAACATCCATAGTTGCTGTAACGGAGGTATCTGCCTTGTATGTTGCGGTAACTACAACGCCTTCAACACTTTCATCTGTTGTAGCTGTAAGCTTAAGTCCGTTGAGAGTAGCCGCATTGTTATCGGAGAGTGCAAGATTGTACGAACCGTCAACACATACAGCCCAGTCATCTGCTCCGTAGGTGCAGGCAAAGCTGATGGTCATATCCTTGCCAAAGGGGAGAACTGTTTCGCTTACGGAGAATGCAAATACATCGGGATCAACGATGATGATCTGCTTTTCGCCGACAACAGTATCATTGTATACAAGCTGAACAGTTACATCTCCTTTTTTTCCGTTAGAGGTAAAGATGCCGTTGTCAACTGTACCGAAGGATGCATCGCTGAGCTTCCATGTTACATTTGCGGGAACATCAACGGGGTAACCGTTTGTATCAACGCCTGCAATAACGAAGGAGCCGCTTGAATAAGGCGCAAAATAATCGAACTCAGAATCCACGGTAGCATGGTGGAAGATACCGGTAGGCTGAGCCTTGGATACGATGATAACGCTATTGATGGTGGGACGCTCAGAACCGTCGGAGGGGATAGAACGCATTACGTTCTCTGTTGTACCCTCGCGCTTGGAAACGAATGTGGAGGATCCGCCGCCGTCGCAGTTTACAGCATTTACGCATCCGAGTGAGAGCATCATCTCACCCATCTCATAGTTGGAAAGGCCTGTAGAAACGGGAGCATTACGTCCGTCTACCTGGCAGAATACGATGGTACCGTCAGCTTTGATACCGATCATTGAACGTGAAGCGTCGGAGGATGTACGCTCTACAGTCTTTGATGAAAGCACGCCGTCCTTAACGAGCCAACCGAAGTTTGCGGATATGGCGGTCTTCTCATTACCTGTAAGAGGAGTGCTCATGCTGCGGAGCTCACTTGTACCGTCATAGTTGATGGCAAGGTAAGTCTGTGCACCCTTGTGTACCTCGGGAGTACCGAGAACAACGCCATCCCATACCATATAGCCGTAAGGAGCGTCGCTGTCATAAGCAAGTGCAGTATTCATGGCACCGACTACATTGTAGCCGAGAACCTCTTCGTAATACTTTACTGTCTGTGTAAGCTCCTTAGCCTTCCAGATCGCGCTGTCGCCTGCGAGATCATCGGGATTGAGCTTATCGATTCCATAGTATCCGGGAAGTATCTCAACATTTTCATTTGTGGGATCAACCTCGAATACGTGAACCACCTTACGGTCGGTTCCTGCAGAGTTGTTTACGATGATCTCTGATTCGGTAGCACCGGGAGCCAGCGCATACTGATCATTGGAGATCACTGTGTAGTATCCGTTTGATACAGTGGTATCTACGGATGCCGCAAAGGTTGACAGAGGCATCATGCATAAAAGAAGCATGACAACAACTGCCGAAAACAGAATACTTCTTGTTTTCATGGGGTCTTCTCCTTAAAATAATAAAATTGATTATATAATCTGCATGAGCAGTTTATAACATTAGTTTTCAGTCTTGCAAAGAGACAGGTCGATAAGTCCGCCAAGCTCAGTGTCGAGACTTTTCGGTTGAATATCGGCAAATCCGGAATCCTGAAAGAATGTCAGCTCGCCGAAGTAGAGCCTGCCGTTCACCTCATAGAAATCCACTCTGAGGTGTACAGTACCCTCAGACAGTATCTCGGCGTACTTTTTCATCAGCTCAAAGTTTTTCGGCTTTTCCGGCATAATAGGAGCATTATCGTGACCCATGGTCAGCTCCATATGATTGTACTCCATATCGAAGAAATCACCATAAGTCGCCTCATCCTTATTTTGTCGGTTTGAAACAAGGTGCATAAAGCGTGCCTTGCCGCCAAAGGTGAAGAATTTATAATCACGAAGCTCTCCGAGAGTGCTGTCCTCCATATATTCCTCCGCTATTATGCGAGGGGGTATATTTTTATACACCCATTCTCTTCCCATATAGAAATAGTTACGCGAGAGGCAGAATTTTATCTTTTTTTCCGCAGCGCGCCTGTCAAAGGTGCTTTTATCACGGCAGATCACATTTCCGGCAGAATCGTGAGTACACTTCAAAACGAAGCTGTTTGGAAGTGAATCGAAATCTATCTCATCGAAGCTGTTCCACACACCGTAGGTTTTTACGATATGACCTTCACCGATACGTTCTGCCGCGAAGCGCTTTGCTTCATACTTATCAACCATACCGATATAGCGCGTATCCCTGTCATGTAGCTTCAGCCATTGAAGTTTTTCGTTATATGTAACCGGCGAGTCAAAATTCGGTTTCCCACCGACGTAAGTCCTGTACATACAATAAAGATACAGCTTGTCGGGAAGGAGCTTTGAAACAAAGTGCAGCTTTGCTGACGCTGCAAGTCGCCAAGGCTCACACAAAATCTTTAAGCATTTCTTAACCATGGCTCTACACCTCCCAAGACACTTTTTTATTTTTTACGGATCATTTTGAATACCAAGCTCTTAAGCTCAGATGAGCCCTCGACCACGGTACATTTTATATTTGTTTTCATCATTTTCATTGCTTTATAGGGCCAATACCAATTGTTGAAGCATATCTGTACTGCAAAATGAACAGTCATAAGAATGTATATATTGGCTCCGAGTACTGCCATCATCCATGACAATGCTACTATAAGAACACTGGACACAATATAAGACGGCAGATATTCTATACTGTTTCTCATAGTAAAATTCGCTGTATACTCACCATGGTTATGCTCAAGAAACATATAAAGCCCCATAAAGAGGAACATTCCTAAGGGTATCTCCGTCTTGGAACCAATCAGTGCAAGCAGCGGTTTTGACAAAGCAGCAAAGCACAGTATACCACCTATAGAAATGATACCAAACACAACCATACACATGGAAAACGTACGACGGTAGCGATCATTTTCCTTTAGCACAAGACAGTTTATCATCTTAGGCTGATGAGCTGCAAACATTATACCTGCTACACTCATGATAGCTGTAATGATCTGATGACAGAGTCCGTAACCTGCAGTTTCCTCGACTCCAAGGTAGGCAGCACATATAAGAGTCAATGACTGATTTATACCATATGAGCACAAGGATACTATCCCACTTTTTTTGGCATTATGCCATACTGTTTTGAAGATATCCCATACCTCAGAAAGACGTTTTCCGAAAGTATCTCGGCTTTCAAAATTAAAATTCTGTCTTTTTGCCTCAGCATCTATAGCTCGATCAATGAATATTTTTGATGAAAACCTGATCAAAAATCCTGCTATGAGATAGGCCGCACTGAGCCCTATAAGTCCAAACCCGAGCCTTATTCCCACAAAGCTTACTACTATCTGGGCAATTCTCGAAAATACAACGATTTTTTGATAAGAGCTTATCTTTCCGATGCCTCTCAGAGTATGTCCGCAATAATTATAATAAATATTGAAAAACACACCTGTCATGTATATAAACCACGCGATCATTATACTGCGTGTATTGTCAACATCTCGTGAGATATAACGTATGTAAGCACTTCCACCGAAAAAAAGTATTACAAGAGCTGCAAGAGCTATTGCAAGACAAACGATTCTGCAAGCGAAAAGCACCTTTTTTATAAACGCAAGGTCAACTTCATCATTGACCGCCTCATCATCGAAGCCCTCAGCACGTATTTTCTTTGCGCCGCTCCAAGCATAAGTGATATTTCTCACCATGGTCGTACTAAACCCAAAATCAAGATACGTCGCAAGGGTACTAACGCTTGCAAAGCTGTACCAAATACCAAGCTCGCTCTTTGTAAGCTCCCCAAGTATCATAGGCAGGATCAAAAGACTCGTACAATACTGAAATATCGAACCAAGATAGCTCCATATTATATCCTTGCTCTTTATACTTATCTTCATGCTATCACCTATAATTAGCTTCAAAGGTATTCGTTCATCAATTCGGCAAAGGCACGGTAGTATGCCATGTAGCCGAAGCTGTCCAACCCTACGGTTGCATTTTGTGCCAATCTCTGTCTCAGTTCAGGATCACAAACAAGCCTATTGATAGCCGCGGCAAGTTCATCGGTAAAGTTTTCTCCCGGTTCAACGAATACACTTTTTTCTTCATCCGTATACTCGGGTATGCCGCCTCTGTGTACTGCTACTGTAGCAAGCGACGCACTACGCATCTCCAGGACCGTAAGTGATGCCGCCTCATTACATACTGAAGGCACGACACCTATATCCGATGCACACATATACGTAAACACATCGGAATGAGGCACGTATCCCGTAAAGACCACTCTATCACTGAAGGAAGCTGCTTCTTCACGGAGCATCTTTACGTACTCTGTTTCTCTGTCTGAGGAAAAATTCTCTCCCCCCACAATAAGAAGCTTACATTGCGGTACTTTTTTTACAGCACGAATCAGCTCAAGACAGCCTTTCTCAGGACTAAGTCTGCTGCAATAAAGCACAACCACATCATCATCTGTGTACCCCAACTTTCCACGCATCTCACGTCTTATCTCTTCCCCGGAAAGATGGCGCGAAAGCTCAAGATCAATGGCATTCTTAAGCGTAACTACTCTATTATCAAAGGGAGTGTAGGTCAAGACACGTGACTTGATGAAATCACTGACTGCTATAACATAATCACACTTTTCAGCGGCAATATCTATTCGCCTTGTGGATGCGGTCATAAAATCCGCATGGACATGGAAGAACACCTTTGCATCATTATTACACTTCACCTGTTCAAGCTCAAGAAGCGAAGTCTCGAAGATGACGGCATCAAAATGTCTTCCCCTGATCTTACGGTTTACGGAAATCATGAAATCCGTCTTTCTGGGAAGCTTGTCCAAAAGCAGCTTACGGATAACTCTGTATACAAACAAAAATGCTCGGCGCAAACGGTTCTTTCGAACTGTAATGATCTCACACAGCTTATACTTGTCACGAAGGAGGTCAAGCTGCGGATTCTCACCGGTACAAACGGTAAAATCAAAGAGCCCTGCTTTTTCATTTTCATCAATCAGCGCAGTAACAAGGGTCTGCACAGCACCTCCTCTGACAGCAGGAATCGGATTTATCTGACCGCCGATAAACAGTATGGATTTTTTATTACTTATCATAGCTTAACCGTTTTCTCCCCCGCAAACCCTGTCATTTGCCATTATAATCAGAGATAACCTGAGTATATATTCCCGAAAGTATCTCGCAAAGCTTATTTGGTTCATGACGGCTGCGAGCTATTTCCTTAGCACACTGTGACTTATCAGCCGCAAGCTTTGGAGCATCAAAATAGCACCTTACTCTGTACGCCAGCATCTCAGGCTCTTCAAAACGGTATAGCAGACCGCATTTCCCGTCCATGAGCATATCCGGAGAGCCACCTGCGTAGCTTGAAACGCAAGGTGTACCCACAAGCATTGCTTCCGCAAGTGCATTGGGCGCATTTTCAATTGCCGACGGAACAACACAAACATTGACCCGTGAAAGCTTTTGTGCCATCGCTTCAGCATCAAGATAACCCGTAAATTCTATATTATTTTCAAGTCCCAGCTTCTTTATCTTCTTTTTTATGAATCTTGTATATCCGGTATAGAGAAGCTTTTTCTTTAAGGTTTTTGGGTTAAAGTCAATGTTTCCCGCAATATACATTTTCACATCGGGATAATAGCTTCTTATAATATCAAGAGCCTCCAGCATCACATGAAGCCCCTTTATGGGATAGGATGCCTGGTGAACGAGGATGGTATGCTTTTCAATGCCCTCAGCATTCCAGCTTTTTTCATAAAACGGACGGCGGATCATTCTCGGACAATGATAATACTTGAGTCGGCGGTTTACGCACTCCGAAAAGACTCTGTCCCAATCGGATCTGCCTTCCACATAGGAAACACCGCACAGCATACGTCTCTCAAGCTCTGCCTGTTTTTTGAACCTGCGCTTTCCGTGAAAAATACTTCGCTTCAGGAGCAGATCCCCGGCTGTAATACTTGTCAGTATCTCTCCCCTTGTCATTCCTGCGTAATAATATCTGTGATATGCGTGGATTATTCCCTGAAGAGATATTATCATCGGGTACTTTTTTGCGTAAGACTCAATAAGCGGAAGATTCTTTGCGTTTTCACAGCCGTAAACATGAATGATATCCGGACAAAAATCCGAGATCACCTCGCCCCAGCGATCGTTCCTCAATACATCATACGGCAGGACATAGTAAGTTACGGAGTCTATCTCTTTTTTTATCATCGAAGTGACCTTTTTGCCGCCGCATACAGCGATGGCAAGAGATACCCCCTCGCGCCCTTTAAGCTCACAGCTCATTGCCTCGACCCAAGAGATCGCATGAGATGAGCTTATGTCCAAAGCCTCTGCAGCATATGGAGAAAGGGTATTTACCGCCCAAAGTATCTTCATAAGCTGTCACCGTACCTTTCTTTAATGCCCATAAGACTTCGTTTTCTGCGAAAGCGAACCTTGCAGGCACCGTACATGAGAAACAAATTGATTATCGGATAACTGACATATTGCTCGGACAATACTGTAACAAGGAATACAGAAAAGGCTATAGCGTTATAAAACGTGTAGCTTGACACAGATACAGCCTTATAATAGCAGTACATTGCAACAGCACCGTAAAAAATGCCATACATTGCAAAGTAATTGATGGGAGTACAGGTAAACATACCGTGGAGCATATTCTCCGAAAGTCCCTCAAGACCCGATCTGCCCGCACCGATAACAGGATTATCCGCAAACAAATTGAGGGGATAATAGATAGCATCAAATCGGACACTTGCTGAGGTTACTCGCTCATCAGAGGTACCGCTTAAAAATTCGGTGATCTTATCAAGTCCGAATCTCACACCGCCGAGAGTATCGGGAAGCATATTCAGCACGATCACACCGACGATGACAAAAGCTCCAAGAGTAAGGAGTATCTTGATCATTTTAAATCTGCTCTTACTCTCACTTTTGAAAAGGAGCAGAATGAGCGCAATATATCCTGCGATGTACCCGGTAATTGAGAAGGTAAAAAGCAGAGCAGTATATAAGATCAGTATCTTTACTCGCTTATACCTGCTGCGCCCATTTGCAAGCATCAAAAGCGCAAGGCAAATAAAGGTCTGGAAGGCTCCCGGTTCCCAGAAGATGCCTTCTACACGAACGAAGGATGTATCGCGGACAATGGCAAACAAAAAATTGTACGCTCTGCTTTGAGACTTGTTCACCATAACGGGCATAAGCCTTATGATAAACGGAAAAAAAAGAGTTATAATATACACAGCAACAGCAAAGGCGCACAAAAACACCATTATGGTGACATATACGTTTCTGAATTCATCGAAGCTTACGCATGATACATACATAAGTGCGATCCCCATTGATATTATGGGATATGCCAAAAAGATCGTACTGTCGGATGCAAGCAACGATGATACCACACCTATTATACTGAGCATCACGAATACGAGAGCGGCATTTCTGTTAACACGCACAGGAAGGTTTGTGGCGATCACAGCTGCTACTGCAACAAGACAAATGCAGATATTAACCGATTCGCTTAAAAGATTCTTGCAAAAAAAGCTCGTTGAAGCATATAGTATAAGGAATGTGGAAATATAGAGTATACTTTTATTTCGTGCAAGGGTCATGCAAAACCTCGATCCTTTTTAAAAGAGTGCTTACGACTCTTTCGGGAGTATGCTCGCCGAACTCCTCAAAGAGAAGCTCTTTCGGCACAGCTTTTCCTATGCTCTCAGCAACAAATGCTTCAAGCTCTGAAGCTGCCTTGGTATTGATCTCACGCTCTGAATGGAACGTCCATGCAAGGGGGTATCTTTCAAAATACGGGAATGAGCCGTCATCACCGTTTGTTGACACATTTAGCACAGGCTTTCCTTTTGAAAACAGCTCAAATATCTTACTGGGCACAAGAGACTTATAGGAATTTGCGATATTTACAAGGACATGGGCGCTTTTCATCGCCTCTCCCACTGTATCGGCATCTACGGGTCCGTGGCATATGATCTCAAGATTGTCCGCGTGTTCAAATGAGTTCATAAGATCAAAGCAGTCACCGCCGCCATATACATCAAGCACGATCCTGCGATCGTCGTTTAGTCTTGCAAGCTTATCGAGAAGTTCGAGAAGCCTTACAGGATTTCTGTATGAGGTATTAAGAGTCCCCGCATAGAGAAATCTCAGCTTTCCGTCATCAACAGCGGACACCGCTGAATCATTGCTCGGTAAAAAAGTCGGAAACTCAAGATACAGTATTTTATGGGCAAACTCACGGTACAGAGCTCTTTTTGTATTACGTGCCGCCGTAGGAAGGACCACAGCATCGGCAGATTCAAACACTCTTCGGTCTCCGCGTTCGATAAGCCGATTGTAAAGTCCGACGGGCATATATCCGGGTCTTGAGCTCTGCTCAACGAGATCAAAGATGTATGCTACTGCTGTCATGGTTGGAAAGCTATCACTTAGTTTTCCGAGAACGGCAAGATTGGAAAACGGGCGGAAGAACGCGACAGCACAATCATACCCTTCCCTTTCCGCAAGCTTTTTTGCCAAAGCTGTCATTCGCTTTGTAACAATCGGCTCGGAATCGGGAAAGCTTTTGATCCTTAAGGCGAGAAGTACCTTGCGCAGCATAGAGAGCGCCTTAAAGGAGAGCTTATCGGCAAAGCTTGCCTTACCGCTTTTGAAATGGCGGAGCTTTTTTTCCCAATATGAGTAAGGAAAGCTTATGACTATCTCTCCGCTGTCATACTCAATAGGCTCCGTTTGCTCAGGAAACCGCGCCAGAACGTCAACCTTATGACCGCACCTTACAAGGCACTGTGCAATATTTGAAACGATCCTGCCGGAAGCATCGGGGATCGGGGGATAGTCCTTGGTTATAAGCAAAAATTTCATGTTATATATCCGTTTTTCAAAAAGAAGTATTATCCGCCGCTTCGCACGGATGAAACCATAATTCTATATGCCTCAAGTACTGTGGCAACATCCCTGTAGCTATGACGTCTGCGGAAAGAGTCTTGCAAGCACAGCAATCTCCAAAAGCGAGGTGAAAGCGCATGGTACAGATGCCCTTGATCCTCAAGATATTTTTTGTCATAGCCTCGATTCCAGCTGGACATTCTTTCATTTTTCAACTGTAAAACAGATATCGGAAGTGCAATAATTTTTAGACCTTTATTAAGGCAAGCATTCAAAAAGAGGTTGTCTTCTCCATGGCAATGCTCTGTCCCGCCTCCGAATGTCTGATTGAAATAAATACCGTTTTCCTTGATGCTTTTCAGCCTGACAGCTATTCTGACAGTTCCGTAACGGAGATAATTAAAGCGTCCGACCCTGTGTTTTTTTTGTATACGGTACCGTTTGGAATCTTCTTCGTCAATATTGAACAGTATAACGTCCGCTTCGGGATTCTCGTGAAAGGCATTAATTACTGTTTCGGAGTATCCGTCGTAATACACCACATCATCGTCAGCAAAAATGCAAACATCTGCTTCAGCCCGCATCAAAGCATTATTCCTGTTGAGACCTACTCCACGTTCCGCAAAGTTCAGGTATACAGCGGAATGTCCCTTATAATCAAATCTTTCCACAGAGTCAACAGAACACTGGTTGCCGACTATTACATCCGAATTTATATTCATTTTATCAAGCAAGCTATGGTCTGACTGATCCATCGTTGCCACCAACACTTGCAGCGTCATACTGATCTCCTTTCAGCCGTCGATTCAAATAATGACCATATAATATGTATTTTAATATGAGGAGCGCTTGATCTTTCATGCAGGTCTTCTTAAGCTTAAAGCTGATAAAGCGATAAAAATTCTGCCAATATCAAGATACCTGCTCTCAAACAGATCCCTCAGCAATCCATATTATCGGGTGCTTTCAGCCTTTTCCCATGTTCCGTTGGATTTACCGACAATAACACGGCAAACACCCACAAGCTGTGCGGCAACGGTCATAACATAATAACCCCAAAGGCGTAACAGCTTGCTCTTAGGCTTCATCACACGAGCAACAACAGCCAAAGCATAAGCTACAATCTCTGCTGTAAGAACCGAAAGCCAAAATACATTCCCAAGTATCCCGCCGATCATAGGAGCGATAAACGCAGCCAAATGAGCGATCCACAGAGAATATCTGCATATACGGTGTCCGAAAAAGAACAGGCTGAAATATCCGTATTTGAACACGTTTAATATCTTGAAGCCGTTTGCAAGGGTTCGCGGAATTATCCGGTTCATTCTCACCTTACGTCCGAACTCATCGGAATCATTCTCGCCTGCCTTCTCTACAGCTACAGCCTTTGGCTCAAAGAGGCATCTTTTGCCCCGTATCGCATATTCATATGGCATTGAGCTGTCGTGGCAATGTGCAGGGGGAAAATCAATATAAGAATCGTTTCGGCAGGCGTAAAGAGCTCCGTTTCCCGCAGTTATCGTCTTGAAGCGGGATTCGATATCACGCATTGCAAGATCAATATCCCAATAAGAGGACTCAGAGTCTGCCGTCAGATTGTCGGAATTGCTGTAAACGAGCTTTCCGCACACATACACTATATCATCGCTTGAAAACGAGGTCACAAGCTCGCGCACCGCATCTGCCTTAACCATGCTGTTTGCATCTGTCATAACAAGAAGCTCCGATGTCACAAGCTTTTGCGCTTCGTTTTGCGCGTTGGTCTTACCCTTTCGTTCCTTCGTCTGATAAAGGGTGAGCTTCATTTCCGGATGCTCCCTTGAAAATTCCTTGACGATCTCACAGGTAGCATCTGTACAATTGTCAGCCGCCACAAGCACCTCAAGCTTATCAGACGGATACTCGATCTGAAGAGAGTTTAAAAGCTTGTCCTTTATCACCTTCTCCTCATTGTGTGCAACGATCATATAAGTGACCGTCGGCTCATATGACGTATCCTTAGCAATGGGATCAGGCTTTATCAGCCAATCAAGAAGCTTCAGAAGAAGTGGATAACCAACCATTGCAAAAAACGCTGTCAGCAATGAAAGCGAAAATACAAGGGTCAAAACAAGATTCATATGTTCACTCCGATTTTACTTTTCGCGCAGGCACCCCGATGTATGTTCCTGCCTCAGTTATACTCTTTACGACCACACTGCCTGCACCGAGGACGGCAGAAGGGCATATGTCAATATTATTTATCACCGTGGAGCCGGCTCCGATAAACACATCCTGCCCAACAGTCACACTTCCGCAAAGATGTGCGCCGACAGAAATGTGGACGAAATCGCCCAAAGTACAATCGTGATCTACAGAAGCACAGGTGTTTACGATAACGCCTTCCCCGATAACAGCAGAGTTTGTTATAACTGCTCCGGCCATCACGACGCTTCCGCGTCCTACGGTCACATCTCCGCCTATGCTTGCAGAAGGATGGATGAGCACAGCAATAGATGCTCCTGCCTGCGAAAGCATTGTGAAGATTTTCCTTCTGGCAGTACCGTCGCCGATTGCTACAAAGAAATCGTGATCCGAAAGATACTGCGCATAATCGGAGATACCTCCGCAGATGTTGACCTTGCAGGTCTCATCGACAAGGCGGTCATCGAGAAAGGATATCTCACTGTATCCGCAGAGAGATGCAGTATCCCTTACAACTCTGCCGTGACCTCCGGCACCGATTATCATAAGCTTACTATTGCCGTTCATAATACCTCAAGCTTCTCCGTTTCATTATTTTCGACAGTTCCGCGGAAAGGCTCTGCGGTAGCTGAATTTTCAGCAGAGATGCCGTCGCGCTTGAGCACTGCGGCGAATGTTCCCACGAATATCTTAAGGTCAACTACGAATGAAACGGAATCTACGTACTCAACGTCAAGACGAAACTTATCCTCCCAGCTAATAGCATTTCTGCCGTTTATCTGAGCAAGCCCGGTAAGACCGGGACGAAGTTCATGACGGCGCTTCTGATGCGAATTGTAAAGCGGGAGATATTCGGGAAGAAGGGGACGCGGTCCCACAAGGGACATATTGCCGATAAAGATATTAACAAGCTCGGGTATCTCATCAAGCGATGTACTGCGGAGCCACTTACCATAGGAGGTAAGACGCTTTTCGTCGGGAAGAAGAACTCCGTTTTCGTCCTTTTCGCAGGTCATCGTACGAAACTTCAGCATCTTAAATATCCGTTCGTTCTTACCCGGACGTCTCTGGGTGAAAAAGGGATTTCCCTTCATCAAAGCAGCACCGAGAACAGTCAGCACGATAAATACGGGAGACAATACAAGGATCGCCACCCCGGAGACAAGAATATCTATTAAGCGTTTTACTACATGACGGTACATATATATAACGAGCAGGCACATTCAATGCCGCAAATGGCAGCTGCTCTTCCCCAGAATGATAAGTATGGATATCAGGCGCACCTACAGAGAATACACAAAGAAACGCCTCGGCATTCTTGTTTGACAGATCAACATGATCTCATCCTTAATATTATACATCATCATGATGAAAAAATCAACCTTCTGCGTAACAATAAAGCGCCTCTGTCAGCGATATTCATTGTGATTATCAACAAATATGGCAGCTATATTATTTTATGCATCTGCATAAAACTTTTTAGGCATATGCATTTGCTTTTTAGGCATAGTGCAAAAGCTTATTTTTTTGTGCATCACTCAAGTATGACCTTTTACAATATTTTCATTGACAACGTCCTTAGTATATAATATAATAAAACCAATATATTTAATGCAAGGAGAAATTAAAATGAGAAAGAATTTCGGAGCAAAGACATGGGTATATCCTATGCCGGTATTTATAGTTGCCGCCTACGATAAGCATGGCAAAGCCTGTTGTATGAATGCTGCCTGGGGCGGTATCTATGACGCAAATCAAATAATGATCTCTCTCGCGGACGATCACAAGACCACAAAAAATATACTTGAAAGCGGTGCGTTTACCGTAAGCTTCGCAGACAAGGCGCACGTTACCGAGGCAGATTACGTCGGGTTGGCTTCCGGGAACAATGTCCCTGACAAAATGGAAAGAGCCGGCTTCACCGTTACCCCTTCCGAATTTGTCAATGCACCTGTCATAAATGAGCTTCCAATGTGTATAGAGTGCAAGCTAAAAAAATTCAACGAGGATGGAATATGCATCGGTGAGATCGTAAATGTTTCGGCAGATGAGACCGTTCTTGCAGACGACGGTCTTATAGATCCGGAGAAGCTCGGTGCTATCATCTTAGACCCCGTGCGCTACAGCTACATCAGCCTCGGCGAAACTGTCGGCAAGGCTTTCTCCGATGGCAAGAAGCTTATGTAGCTTCTAAGGAGGACACATGGACAATAAGCTGTTTTCCCTGTTCAAGAGTATCATAGACAGCGACTCTGCTCCTGTTGTCATCTGCGACACAGAGCATACCGTGGTCTATATGAATCCGGCTTCAGTGAGCAGATATAAAACGGATCTGACCGGAAAAAGCATAATGCTCTGCCACAATGAGGACTCATGCCGCAAGATCAACGAGGTTATCTCCCGGTTTACCGAAAGCAGCGAGCATAATATGGTATACACCTCGCGAAATGACAAAGAGAACAAAGATGTCTACATGGTGGCTCTCCGCGACGGTGACGGAAAGCTCATCGGTTACTACGAAAAGCATGAAATGAGAAACAGAGAGATGTCAAAGCTCTACTCGTACAATAACTGAACACAAACAAAGGTCTTGCGCTGACAAAAATCACAAAAGTTTTGATCGACCTTTTTTAAAAGGGCGCAGGGTCTTGGGACAGAGTCCCGAGTCGCCGCTACTTCGCTAAACGAAGTAGGACAGAGGGCGAAATTCCCCTTATTCGTCCAAAAAGCGACCCGCAGGTCGCGCATTCCTTTTACTTTTGATTTAGCCTTTGTTTAATTTGACAAACCCTGTGCTTTGGCACAGGGTTTGTCAGCAAGCTGAACGCCAATGAAATGATTCATTGGCGTTGTTTTCTATATACCGTATTTTCTGCGTATTACATCAGCTATGCTTTCAGCAGTATTTTTGCAGAGCTGCTCACTTTTACATTCAACCATGACTCTGACGACCTGCTCGGTACCGCTTTTTCTCAAAAGAACTCTTCCCTCTACTCCTAAAAGCTCCTCTGCCGCCGACTTTTCAATCAATACTTCCTCATCGGTCACAGCCTCGTCCTTTAACATCACAGGTATGTTTACCGTGATCTGCGGATACCTTACAAATCCCTCCGTAAGCTTTGACAGTACACCTCCGCTCTCCATGTATGCTTCCATTATCTTGATCGCGGTGATGAGACCGTCCCCGGTAGACGCAAACTTGGAGAATATCACGTGTCCTGATTCCTCACCTCCAAGGCTATAGGCGCCTTTTTTCATTTCTTCATACACAAATCTGTCCCCCACATCGGTTATAACCGACGCGATCTTTTCGGATTCAAGGGCCTTATAAAGCCCCATATTTGACATGACCGTTGATACTACCGTATTTTTTGCAAGCTTTCCTTCCGCCTTCATGTGCTTTGCGCATATCCATAGTATATGATCTCCGGTCAAGATCTCTCCGTTCTCGCATACAGCAAGGCATCTGTCCGCATCCCCATCAAAGGCAAGACCTATATCAAGGCGTTGCTCCTTTACAAGCGCCCGAAGTCCCTCAAGATGTGTAGAGCCGCAGTTGTCGTTAATGTTGACTCCGTTCGGAGTGTTTCCGATTACGTAGGTCTCTGCGCCAAGCGTATCAAAGATATTCTTTGCAAGCATCCATGTCGCTCCGTTTGCACTGTCGATCCCTACCTTTACCCCCCTGTATGAGTTCTTGGCAAGAGAAATAATATACCCTGTATATCTGTTCCGCCCTGCGGCATAGTCTACGGTCCTGCCTATATTTTCTCTTGATGCAAGTGGTATCTCCCCGAGCTTTCCGTCAAGGTATGCCTCGATATCTGCAGTTATGGACTCCGACATCTTTTCGCCGCGGCTGTTTATAAGCTTGATGCCGTTATCGTAATAAGGATTGTGACTTGCAGATATCATAATACCGCAGTCAAAATCCTCTGTCCTCGCAATATATGACACAGACGGAGTTGTTGTAACGTGCAACAGGTAAGCATCGGCACCGCTTGACGTCAGTCCTGCCGCTAAGGCATACTCAAACATATAGCTCGATCTTCTTGTATCCTTGCCTATGACAACACGGCATTTGTGCTCCTTGCCGTAATGCCAGCCAAGATATCTGCCCACCTTGAATGCCTGCTCTGCCGTAAGGTCCTTATTTGCCTCACCGCGAAAGCCATCTGTTCCGAAGTATTTCCCCACAGTAATCGTCCTCCCGTTCTTCCATCATTCAACAGTCACGGATTTTGCAAGATTTCGCGGTTTATCCACATCACAGCCAAGAGTAAGTGCCGTATAGTATGCAATAAGCTGAGCAGGAAGCACTGCGCAAAGGGGCATGAAAAGCTCCCGAACACACGGAAGCTCAATGACCTCATCCGCAATTCCCTGCGGAAGCTTTAAGCCCGCCCTTACAAACAATGTAACGCTCGCTCCGCGGGAGGTCACCTCCCTTATATTGTTCACGGTCTTATCAAGAAGAGCCTCTTCGGTGGCGAAAGCAAAAACGGGAGTCCCGTTCTCAATAAGCGAAATGGTACCATGCTTCATCTCGCCTGCGGCATAAGCCTCACAGTGAATATAGGATATCTCCTTCAGCTTCAGCGCCGCCTCCATGCAGAGTGCGTGATCCTGTCCGCGTCCGATAAAGAAAATGCTGTGATGAGCAGAGCACCTTTCGGCAACAGCTTTGCATCTTTCCCGTATATTAAGAGTTTCTTCAATATATTCCGGCATATTCTCAAGTTCACGGCAAAGCTGTTCTGTCTTGCACGGACTCAGCTTACCCGAAGCTTCTCCGAGCCGTATAGCGATAAGGTACAACAGCGCCACCTGCACAGAATATGCCTTTGTACTTGCAACTGCGATCTCAGGTCCTGCACGTGTGTACAGCACAGAGTCCGCCTCACGAGCAATAGTCGATCCCACTACATTTACGATAGCCAAGGTATGCACTGACCGTTCTTTAGCAAGTCTGAGTGCCGCAAGCGTGTCAGCCGTCTCACCCGATTGTGAGATTATCAGCACAACATCCCCCTTTTCAAGTATGGGATCTCTGTACCTGAATTCTGATGCTATTTCCACATTTACCGGAATACGGGCAAGCTTTTCGATCGCATACTTACCCATAAGTCCCGCGTGCATTGCTGTTCCGCAGGCTATGATGTGTATTCTCTTTGGAATTTCCATCTCAAACAGCGGTATCTCAAAGCTCGGGTGCATCTCACGAATACGTCCGCTTATTGTCCTTGAAACAGCCTCCGCTTCCTCGAATATCTCCTTCAGCATGAAGTGCGGAAAGCCGCCCCGTTCAGCCGCCGATGTGTCCCAAGTAACACTTTCATACTCTTTTTCCCTTGCACTTCCGTCAGGCAAAATAAATCTTATACTGTTATGCGTAAGCACTGCAAGCTCGCCTTCCTCGATAATTGCAAATCGGCGTGTGTATCTTAGTACAGCTGAAATGTCAGATGCAATGAACATCCCCTCATCCGACGGACAGGCGAGAAGCGGGCTGTCTCGGCGCATGGCAAAGACCGTGTTCGGTATATCAGCAAATACAACTCCCAGCGCAAAGGATCCCTTTATCATCGAGCTTGCCTGCATCATTGCCTTAACGGGATCCTTCAAGCTTTGATACAGACAGTCGATCAGCAATATCGCTCTTTCCGTATCCGTATCGGATTCAAAGCTGTAGCCGCGCCGGCTCAAATAAGCAGAAAGCTCCGTGTAGTTTTCCACTATTCCGTTGTGGACACCGTATACACGCGAATTGCCGTGGGGATGCGAGTTTCTGTCAGACACTTCTCCGTGGGTCGCCCATCTCGTATGCCCGATCCCCGAAAGAACAGCGCTGTCGTCTGTTTCTGCAAAGCGTTCCCTCAGCGAAGAAAGTCTGCCCTTTGTCTTTACACATTTCAGAGCACCGTCTGCAAAATAAGCTACCCCTGACGAATCATACCCGCGGTATTCAAGTGCCTCAAGACCGTCGAGCAGCTTGTGAATTGCGTTGCCACCGCCTGTAAAACCGATAATTCCACACATAATAATCTCCATTCAGCCTACGGCTACACTTATTTTAATGAGTCATGACCACCGGCCGTGCCGGTGGCCCCGTTAGCCCCTCCAGGGCATATTCCCAGCCGAGCCTATAGGCTCACCGGATTTATTTCCAATGCACTATTTGCCCTACCACCATAAATATGGTTAATATCCTTCGCAAGAACCATCGGGGGCGCCGAAGTATCCTCGCTTCGCTCACCTCCTTGGCTTATGTTTATCTTTTGTTGCCTTCGGCAACAAAAGATAAACGGAGAAAACTTTCGTTACTCTCTTTCATTATTTTTTCTTTTATCTAAAATAGTTATTCTACTCATAGCTAAAGCTGTTTGAATTTTCACACCGTTCTCCTTTGACTCAGTATTTTCCAACTATGGTGCCGTCGTTTTTTAATATAGATCCACTCGGCACCGTCCCTCTCACAAGAGTCAGTGGATATACCGTGGTGTTTTTTCCTATCACAGTTCCCGGGCAGAGTACAGCGCCGCAGCCTATCTCCGACATATCTCCGATAACTGCCCCAAGCTTCCGTCTGCCGCTGCTTTCTCTGACTCCGTCATGCGTAATGTAGACCTCAGACTTATCGCTCTTCACATTAGACGTGACCGCCCCTGCACCGAGGTGAACAGCGTATCCGAGAACAGAATCTCCCACATAATTGAAATGAGGAATTTGAACGCGGTCAAAAAGTATGCTGTTTTTCACCTCTGTGGAATTACCGATAACGCATTCCCTGCCAACGAGCACAGATCCTCTTATATATGCGCATTGCCTTATGACAGCACCTTCTCCTATTATACATGGCGCGAGTATCTGTGCGCTTTCGCATATCACAGCGTTTTTTGCCGCCCAAACGCCGGGAGATATCTCCGTATACAGCTCTGTATCAAGCACACCTCCCAGCTTCTCTATAAAACGATGAAGATGGGTCAGCGACTTTTCAGCATGGTCATAACAGCTTAAAAGCGGTTGTGCTGCGGTTTTTGTAAGATCAAAAAGCTCCGCTGTCCTCATTTGTCAATATCCTTTCATATCCGGAATAAGAGCATATCGCTCCAACAAGCTTGTTACCACATAAATAATTGTATTCTTTTTTTTGCTACAACATTCACAAAAGCATAATTTTCTCATCTGCCTGCCGAAAAGCTTGAAAAAGTGACCGAACAACGCAAATGACTTGAAGACATGAAGCTTTTGTGATAAAATAATACCGAAAGAACAAAGGGGGTCACGATGTGAACAGTACAGGAAATATTATCGAAATAAAAGGTCTCTGCAAAAGCTTCGGTGACGTTAAGGCGCTGCGCGATCTCAGCTTCCGCGTTAAGGAAGGAGAGCTGTTTGCATTTCTCGGTGTAAACGGTGCCGGAAAATCCACAACTATCAATATTATCTGCGCTCAGCTATCAAAGGATGCGGGAGAGGTCATGATCGACAATGTATCCATTGACCGCGACAGCGCACTGACTAAGGGAAAGCTTGGGGTAGTGTTCCAAAGCTCGGTTCTCGACTTGCCGCTTACGGTTTATGACAATCTGCAGAGCCGCGCCGCACTTTACGGCATCACAGGCGAAGCATTTAAGAAAAGGCTGGCTGAGCTTGCCGAGCTTCTTGATCTGAAGGAGCTTTTAAAGCGCACCGTAGGCAAGCTTTCAGGCGGTCAGCGCAGGCGCATAGATATAGCAAGAGCGCTTCTTCACAAACCGAAGATACTTATTCTTGATGAACCGACAACAGGACTCGATCCTCAAACGAGGCGCACCATATGGAATGTAATAGAATCTCTGCGGCATGACACGGGCATGACAGTGCTTCTCACAACACATTACATGGAGGAAGCGGCTGAGGCTGATTACGTTGTAATAATCGACAACGGCGCTGTTGCAGCAGCGGGTACCCCTCTTGAGCTCAAGAACACCTATACGGGAGATCATATTACTCTTTACGGAGTAGAAGAGGAAGAGCTCCAAGTCCTCGGCTGCGAATATACCCCCATGCGCGGTGCTTTCCGTCTGTCTGTACCGAACACAGCGGCGGCAACACAGCTTATTACAAAATATCCTGCTCTTTTCCGCGATTACGAGATCACCAAGGGAAAAATGGACGATGTTTTTCTCGCTGTAACGGGAAAGACCTTAACCGAAGATAATAAGTAAAATCAAAGAAAGATATGGTCACAATAATGAAAACAGTCGGAATACTCATAAAACGTAACATCAAGCTGTATTTCAAGGATCGCGGGATGTTTTTCACGTCTCTAATTACACCGATGATCCTGCTCGTGCTGTATGCAACCTTCCTCGGCAACGTGTACTGGGACAGCTTTGTGTCCGGGCTTCCCGAGGGGATGTCAGTACCGGGTGACGTGATCGAAGGCCTTGTTGCAGGACAGCTCATCTCGTCACTTCTTGCAGTTTCCTGTATAACTGTAGCTTTCTGCTCCAATTTTCTGATGGTGCAGGATCGCGCAAACGGAAGCATCAAGGACCTGATGATCTCCCCCGTTGCATCGTCAAAGCTGTCAGTCAGCTACTACATCGCAACGCTCAGCTCCACCTTTATCATCTCTCTTGCAGCTATGGCTCTGTGCCTTGTTTACGCCTTTACTACTGCTTGGTATATGTCGGCAGCAGACGTGCTTTTCCTCCTTGCCGATATAGCTCTGCTCGTCCTTTTCGGAACAGCGCTTTCCTCTGTGATAAACTTCTTTCTGTCAACTCAAGGACAGATATCCGCCGTGGGCAGTATCGTAAGTGCAGGCTATGGCTTCATATGCGGCGCGTATATGCCCGTTTCCTCCTTCGGTAACGGAATGCAGAAGCTGGTCTCCTTCTTGCCGGGAACTTACGGTACATCTCTTGTACGAAATCACGCTCTTCGCGGTGTTCTTGACGAGATGGAATCTATCGGCATTCCGAGAGATGCAATAGACTCCTTCCGCGACACATTAGACTGTAATGTGTATTTCTTCGGTAAGTCTGTAAGCATCTCTGCCATGTTCATCATACTTGCCGCATCTGCTGTACTCCTTGCGGCAGTATACATTCTTCTTAACAAATTCAAAAAGAAGATTTAGTCAATCGAAGCAACCTGATAACCCTTCAGCTATAACAAAAAGCGGCTTTCGGAATGTCCGGAACCGCTTTCATTTTTTCGAACACTTGACAAAACAAATGTTCATGTGATATAATTATTATATGTTGCAGCTATGGGAGGTAAAAATGAGTTCTGTAAACGAAACTCTTAAAAGACTGAACAGCTCTGCCTTCCGTTCACGTTTTCATCTTTCGGACTCGGATAAGGCTTATGTAAAAGCTAAAGGT
>JAFUPK010000005.1 GCA_017481265.1 Clostridia bacterium | reverse complement strand
TGACCTCTACCTATCTAAACGAATGACAAGCGCTATTTACTCGGTGGATTGGGAAATTTTCTATTATTTACTTTAGTATACCATAGTTTGGGTTGTTTGTCAATAAGGCGATGGGAAGATGGAATTACTGTTGTAGTATCTTGCAACAATTAAAACTTGATATTTTGTTCCGACTCTGTACTTCGGCTCTCCCTCTGGGAGAGCTGTCACCGTAAGGTGACTGAGAGGGCAAACGTACTAAATACCCTCTCCGGCACGCCAAACGGCGTGCCACCTCTCCCGGAGGGAGAGGCTTTTAGAACAGTGGAAATCTATAGTTTTAATTGTTACAAAGTTGTAGGGGCGCATTCTATATGCGCCCGATGCAATAGAGGAGTGCAGGAAAACAGAAGGGGCGGATATGGAATCCGCCCCTACGCTTTTCTGTCTCCTTATCCGTTTATCTGTATATGAACAAACTGTTAACTTTGAAAAATCGTGCCCCGTTCTATTGAAAAGAAGGGGAAAATACGCTATAATAAAAACTGGAATACGTTGTAAATCGTGTTCGTAAAACAGTAAAATCTTATTATAATATAGGAGTGATACCAATGACCAATAACAAGTATGTCCTTTCCTGGATCGAAGAGATGGCCGCTATGACCCAGCCCGACGAGATCGTCTGGATCGACGGTACCGACGCTCAGGCGGAAGCTCTGCGCGCTGAGGCTTGCTCTACCGGTGAGATCATTAAGCTCAACGAAGAGCTGCTTCCCACCTGCTACCTTCACAGAACCGCTGTCAACGACGTTGCACGCGTTGAAGGCAGAACCTACATCTGCACTCCTACCAAGGAAGAAGCAGGTAACGTAAACAACTGGATGGATCCCACCGAAATGTACGCTAAGCTGAAGAAACTCTACACCGGCTCTATGAAGGGTCGTACTATGTACGTTATCCCCTACTCCATGGGCGTTGTAGGCTCCGACTTCGCGAAATACGGTATCGAGCTCACCGACTCTATCTACGTTGTTCTGAATATGCTGATTATGACCCGCGTTGGCGTAAACGTTCTGGAAGCTCTGGGTGACAGCCCCGACTACATCAAGGGTCTGCACGCTCGCGCTGACATCGACGAGGAGAACCGTTATATCGTTCACTTCCCTCAGGACAACACCATCATGTCCGTAAACTCCGGCTACGGCGGAAACGTTCTTCTCGGAAAGAAGTGCTTCGCGCTCCGTATTGCATCCTACCTCGGACGCAAGGAAGGCTGGATGGCAGAGCATATGCTCATCCTCGGTCTTGAGAATCCCGAAGGCGAGATCAAGTACATCAGCGCCGCATTCCCCTCCGCTTGCGGTAAGACCAACCTCGCTATGCTCATTCCTCCGGAGATCTTCAAGAAGAAGGGCTACAAGGTATGGTGCGTAGGCGATGACATCGCTTGGCTCCGTGTCGGCAAGGACGGCAGACTCTGGGCTGTCAACCCCGAGAACGGCTTCTTCGGCGTTGCTCCCGGTACAAACGAAAAGTCCAACCCCAACGCTCTCGCTACAACTATGCGTGACACCATCTTCACAAACGTTGTTCACGATCTCGATAACAACACCGTTTGGTGGGAAGGTCTCAACGACAATCCCCCCGTTAACGCTATCGACTGGAGAGGCAATCCTTGGGATTACACCAAGTACGACAAGAACAACAAGGCGGCTACAGCAGGCGCACACCCCAACTCCCGCTTTACCGCTCTTGCAAAGAACTGTCCCTGCATCTCCTCTGAGTTTGACAGCGTAACAGGTGTACCGATCTCCGCGATCGTATTCGGCGGACGCCGTGCAAAGACCGCTCCTCTGGTATACCAGTCCTTCAACTGGCAGCACGGTACCTTCGTTGGCTCCATTATGGCATCCGAGACAACTGCGGCTGCAGCAGGCGCTGTCGGCGTAGTTCGCCGCGACCCCATGGCTATGCGTCCCTTCGTTGGATACAATATGGGCGACTACTTCAAGCACTGGCTCGATATGGGCAAGGTCATCCCCAATGCACCCAAGATCTTCCACGTCAACTGGTTCCGTACCGATGACGAGGGACACTTCATTTGGCCCGGCTTCGGTGACAACATGAGAGTCCTCAACTGGATCATCGACCGTTGCGACGGTAAGGCTGACGCTGTTGAGACACCCATCGGTTACGTTCCCGTAGCTGAGGACATCAATATCGAGGGTCTCGATATCTCCATCGACACTATCCGCGATCTTCTCACAGTTGACGTTGAAAGCTGGAAGGAAGACGTTGAGAACATCAAGGAGTTCTATGCACTCATCGGAGACCACGTTCCCGCTGAGCTTCACGAGGAGCTTGCAGCACTTGAGGCAAGACTCGGCTGAGTTTAAATTAAAGCTAATATGGGGACCGCGCGCGGTCCCCATATTTCATTAAAAGGACTGTTATCATGAAAGAGCTTAAAACACAAAAGAACGGGAGCTTTGACGAGCTTAATTATTTTAACGCCATAGCCTGCCTTTTAGTAATTCTTATCCACGTGCTGTCCCTCGGTATTACCCGTCTTGATCCGAAAAGTGTTGAGCTTGCCGCTGTATATTTTCCGTGGAAGCTTGCGGCGTATGTGGTTCCGGGATTTCTTTTTACGGGCGCTGTCAAGATGGCGCTGGGCTTTCGTTCTGATAAGAAGGTGTCGTACTTCAGGTATATGCTTCGCAGGATCACGAAGATCTTCGTGCCGTACCTTGTATACGTACTGCTTTTCTATGCTTACTATATTCACATCGGCTGGATGAAGCTTGACATCGGCGAGCTTTTTGATTACGTGATCCACGGAAATATCGCGTCTCCCTTTTACTACATAATCACGGTCATGCAGTTCTATCTTTTGATGCCACTGTGGAAGCTTATGGTGAAGCACGTGCCCGCACTTGTGGCGATCCCGTCATCGGCGCTTCTTACCTTTGTCGCTTTCCGTCTTACACCTTTGCTTGGTGTGTTCGGTATTACCTACAGATACAGTGACCGCGTGTTCCCCGCATACCTTTTCTTCTGGGTAGTTGGACTTTATGCCGGAAAGTATTATGAAAAGCTGACGGAAACACTTTTGAAGTACAAAAAGAGCGTGCTTTTCTGTATCGTTCCCGCGGCAATGTTCTCGCTGCTTAATCTTTGGCAGTACAGAAGCGGACATTTCGTCTACGGGACAGATGCCAACTGCATGAAGATGATCTCCGACCTTCTTTCAATAATCTTCTTCCTCGGTGTTTGCCTTTATATAAAGGAGTCAAAGCTTGGTACGGTAAAGAAGGTGTTGTCGTGGATATTCGCATCGTCCTTTACGGTGTACCTCTGCCATTGCCTGTTCCTCGTTATTTCGGAGCAATGGGTAAGCAGACGCAGCATCACTGACATTGGCGTGCTTCTTGTAATACGTTTTGCAGTGTGCTATACTTTGCCGTTCCTTTGGTATTTTGTGCTGAACAGCGCAGGGAAGCTTATCGGAAAGCTTAAAACTAAATAAATAATCGGTGCCGAATCGGCACCGATATTTATTTTATTCTGATTTTGTCCCTATAAGTTTCTCCACACACTTACATAAACATTTATTTCGCTTTTTTCTTGCCGATAAAAAACATCAGCAGGCACCCTACGATCATAATAACCGGGAATACCGTGGTGGCAAGGAGTCCCGCACGCAAAGCATCGGATGAACCTGCCGCTGTGTTGACAGCCTGGTACGCTCCCGATACCTGACCTGTGATCCACGGACCGACAGAGCATCCCACGTCTCCCGCAAGGGCAAGGATCGCAAAGAGCGCAGGGCTTGAAAGCTTGCCGAACTCAGCCGAGGTCATGCTGAGAATACCGGGCCACATAAGTGAGACGCCGAAGCCGCATACAGCGCACCCAAGTAGTGCAATAAGCGGTAAGTCAACGAATACCGTCACAAGATAGCAAGCTGTGGTGAGTACACTACAGCCGAGAAGCGCTTTCTTGATGTTGATCCGTTCTCCCCAAATGCCGTAGACCGTCCTTCCGATGCCCATGTTCACAGCAAAGAAGCAGGGACCCAGCAGGTCGCCGACTACCTTGGTCACGCCGAGACCGTTCTCCGCAAAGAGAGAAGCCCACTGGGACATCGCCATTTCCGATGCACCTCCGCAGATCATGAGAAGGGTGGCAACGTACATGATCGGGGATTTGAAATATCCGAGAAGTCCCGCGCTTTTTGCCTCTTGAGTAATGGGCACCATAGGTACGCGAAGAAAAAGAAATATATTAAAAAATGGGATGAGAGCCCAAAAGAATGGGATCACGTGCCACAGGCTGTCGCCCACAAGCCTCAAAAGGACAGTGGTGAAGAGCACCACCGCCACAAGTCCCCATGAATAGAAGGAGTGTAAGAGGCACATTCCCGATGCCTTCGCATCTCCCGGAAGGGAATCGACGATTGGGCTGATTATGACCTCAGTCATGCCTCCGCCGAGGGCGTAGAAGAAAACTGAGATAAGTATACCTGCGAACGGATCCATAATGTTCGGTAATATACCGAAGAGTACAAGTCCCACAGCGGAAAACACGTGAGCCGCTACAGCGGATGCACGGTATCCGATGACGTAGGTGAACTTTATCATTACCGCATCAACGAAGAGCTGAATGAGAAACGTGATGAGCACGAGGCTTCCGATAGCCTCATAGGATATGCCGTACTTGTTTTGGAAGATCACGAAGAACAGAGTTGCGAGATTTATTGTTATCGCCTGTGTGATGTATCCGAGGTAGCAGGCAGCAAGCGTAGATCGGTAGCTTTTTTTCATTATTCTTTTACCTTTAATATACTGTATTTTTACGTCCGATAATATTATATGCGGCGCGTTCTCCCGCTGTCAAGGGAAGCCGATATGAAGTATACCACAAAGGATGTGAAAATTCAAGGTGAGGCGTATATATTATTATAGTATTCCCAAAAGTGCAGTTAATCCTGCTTGAAAAGGTAAAACTGTTGACACTTGCTACATCATGTGATACAATTATTATTAAGAAAACTGCTTTGATGCAGTAGTGAAAGGACACTTAATAATGAACGATCTGATTTTATTTGCAAAGGATTCACTTCTCTCCTCGCTTAAAATGACGGTAAACCAAACCTCATTCAGAACAATAAGCTATACCGTGCAGAGTACAGACGAGGAAAACGGTGTATTTACATATCATTTCAAGGGTGAGGACACTTCATTCCTTGAAAAGCTTGACGTTACCGCACGTGTGCAGGGTAATACAGTGATTTTCTCAATTGACATGAAGAGAGATGACGATATCTGCGGCCTTTATACCCTTCTTCCCGAAAAATGCGTGGAATTTCCTCTTTGCGAGGGCATTGAGACAGACGATATCCTTGCATCTACACACGCAGGCGCTTGGTGGATGTTCCACGAATTTCTCAGCTCCGTGAAGGAACTAAAGCCCATGACTCAGGGACTTGTAATGAAGCTGGGGGATAAGCACTGCCACCTTCTGCCTCTCTGCGGAGATAACTTCCGCTGTGAATTCGGAGAGGGCAAGGCGTACCTTTCAACGGGTACTTCGGGTATCACGAACATAAAGGGTGATTTCCTTGCTGTAACTGTCGCTGACGATCCCTTTGAGGCTGTAAAGTGTAACTATGAAAACGCACGTGCCGCAGGAGCTATCCGCGTTCCCCTGAGAGAGGAGAGAGAATATCCCGAGCTCTTTGAAGGCTTCGGGTTCTGCACATGGAACGCTTTCTATCACGATCTTTCAAGCGCCAAGATATACGAAAAGCTTGACGAGTTCAAGGAAAAGAATGTTCCTATCAAATGGATGATAATCGACGACGGCTGGAGTGTCTACGACGGTATGTACCTTACCTCTTTCGGAAGCGATTACACCAAGATTCCCGAGGGGCTTGAGACTCTTATAAAGAGGATCAAGAATGACTACGGTGTGGAAAAGGTTGGCGTGTGGCACTCATATCTCGGATATTGGCACGGAGTTGATCCCGATAGTGAGCTTTACCGCGATCAGAAGGACAACCTCGTCCGTACTGAGCAGGGGCTCTACATTCCCGCATTCGATGAGGAAAAGGCATTTAAGTTCTGGGATGCATGGCACTCAAGCCTCAAGGCGGCTGGTGTCGACTTCCTCAAGATCGACAACCAAAGCTCGCTTTCCCACCGTGCACAGGGCATCATGGCGACAAGCGAGGCGGCGCGTATCTCGCATAATGCCATCGAACGTTCCGTAATTAAGAACTTCGGCGGTGATATGATAAACTGCATGGGTATGGATATGGAAAACGTCCTTGCACGTCCCACCACGGGAGTATCGAGAAACAGCGATGACTTCTTCCCGGGTGTAAACCGCAACTTTATCCCTCATGTTATTCAGAACTGCTATAACGCTGTATGGCACTCCATGATGTACCATTGCGACTATGATATGTGGTGGTCCTGCCACGAATCCGCTGTGCAGAGCGGTGTGCTCCGTGCCATAAGCGGATCTCCAATCTACGTGAGCGACGCTATCGGAGGTACCGTACGCGATGCGATCATGCCTACGATCGAAGAGGACGGTACCATCATCCGCTGTGACGATGCGGCGCGTCCGACACGCGATTGCTTCTATACCGACTGCCGTCATTCAGGTACTCTCCAGAAGATCTGGAACAGAAACGGCGAAGCTTTTGCCGTAGCTCTCTTCAATATCGGCATCGGTGATCTTAAGCGCGATATCACAGATACGCTTGACATTGCAGATGTTCCGGGAATGAGCGGCGAATATGTCGCATATGACTACTTTGATAAGACATTCACACGTGTGAAGGCAGGGGACAAGCTTACCAAGACTCTTGTGCCCGACGGAACGGGGCTTTACAACTTCTATCCCGTTCTTTCCGACGAGAATGGAGAATACATCATGCTCGGTAATGTGGAGAAGTACATTTCCATCGGAACTGTAGACACAGAGAAAAAGTATCTTTGTGAGATCATATAAAGGGAGGCGCGAACTAATGAATAAGATAAAAATTACCTGTGACTCTACCTGTGATCTTACTCCTGAGCTTTACGCGCGCTGTAAGGCTGACGTAATGCCTCTTGAGATCAACCTCGGAGGTGAGTTTTACCGCGACAGTGTTGACATTACTGCTGAGAAGGTATTTGAGTACGTTTCCGAAACAGGCGTGCTTCCCAAGACCGCTGCTATATCAATGGCAAGCTATCAGAAGCTTTTTGCGAAATACACAAATCTTGGCTATGACGTGATACACATAAATATCTCATCGGAATTTTCTGCCTGCCATCAGAATGCGGTGATAGCGGCAAGCGAGTTTGAAAACGTGTATGTCATCGACAGCCGCAATCTTTCAAGCGGATCGGGTCATCTCGTTCTTGCGGCGGCTGAGATGGCTGAAGCGGGACTTGAGGCTCCCGAGATCGCAGACAAGCTCAACGAGATCAAGGAAAAGCTTGACGTAAGCTTCGTTCTTCAGACCCTTGAGTACCTAAAAAAGGGCGGCAGATGCTCAAGCATCGCGGCACTCGGTGCATCTATTTTACAGCTTTGCCCTGAGATCGAGGTGGCAGAGGGAACGATGCGCGCAAAGAGAAAATACCGCGGCAAGATGAAAAAGACCATAAACGATTACGTGAAGGGAAGACTTGCAGGACGTGACGATCTTGATACAAAGCGTATCTTCGTCACCCATTCGGGCGTTCCCGCAGAGATCGTTGAGGAAGTCAAGGCTACGGTTGCAAATGAGTACGGCTTTGAGGAGGTCATCGAGACGAGAGCGGGATGTACAGTATCAAGCCACTGCGGACCCGAGTGCCTCGGTGTGCTCTTCTTTACAAAGTAATATTTAAATATCGGCAGAATTTTTTCTGCCGATATTTCAGGCCGCTGACAAAGGTCATGCGCTGACAAAATGCACAAAAGTTTTGATCGACCTTTTTTAAAAGGGCGCAGGGTCTTGGGGCAGCGCCCCGAGTCGCACTCCGCAGAGTGCGAAATCCCCCTTATTCGTCCAAAAAGCGACCCGCACCAAACGAAGTTTGGTGACGCACTTCGCGCAAGCGAACGTGCTGCAGCTCGCGCATTCCTTTTACTTTTGATTTAGTCTTTGTTTAATTTGACAAACCCTGTGC
>JAFUPK010000044.1 GCA_017481265.1 Clostridia bacterium | reverse complement strand
TCGGATGAAATCAAATCCGTCTAAATACAACCCTGCGAAGCAGGATTTCATCGCAAACGCGATTTCATCCACCAGAGGTGGATTTCACCCGTCGAAGACGGATTTGACTGCGTGTTCTCCGTTAAGGATAACACGCTAAAGCTCCCGATATTGTTTTTATCACGCAGACGAACAGCATCTGTAACCGTAAAAACAGCACCAAAGTATACAAAAGATGTATAATGTTGAAAAAATACGTAGACTTTTGTGAGGTTCTATAGTATAATAATTGTAAGTACAGAGCTAAATGCTCAGAATTTACAAGAAGGAGAACGATCATGAAAAAGATATTTTCAATGATCCTTTGCGTCCTCATGCTGACGAGCGTGCTCTTTGTCGGTGCGGCGGCTACGGAGGAATCCCCTTACACAGATGTCAAGACCAAGCGTTGGAGCTATGCTGACATCATGTACGTCACCGAAAAGGGACTTATGAACGGTACAGGCGAGGGTATATTTGCCCCTGCTGAGACCATGACACGAGCAATGGTCGTAACAGTTCTATATAGGCTTCATGGAGAACCCTTGGTGGATTTTTCTACCAAGTTCAACGACGTAAAGAAGGACAAGTGGTTCACGGATGCAGTTATCTGGGCGGCAGAGAACGATATCGTTAACGGAGTTGGTAACGGCAAATTCGCTCCCATGGAGACGATCACCCGTGAACAACTTGCGACTATTATTATGCGATATGCACGCGAGGCGTATATTATCCCGACCGAAACAAAAGATATAACAGGATACGCTGATTACAAGCGAGTTCATGATTATGCACGCGAGGCTATGGCTTGGGCAAATGCAGTTGGTATTATAACAGGTAAGACTGAGACTACACTTGCACCCCGAGAAGGCGCGACAAGAGAGCAGTTTGCGGCTATCCTCAGACGCTTCAAGGAATACGACGGTTTTGAATATAGGGTAGCGTATAATCAGCCTAAGGTAATGAGCACCTATACCGAGAAGGAGTACCCTCTCGTAACGGATGCAGACATTTACGTAGCAGTAGACGGTAAAGACACGAACCCCGGTACACTTGATAAGCCTGTAGCTACATTTGCGCGTGCAAAGGAAATGGTACGCGAGCTTAAAAAGACTGCAAAGAATGGCATAAAGGTAGCATTCAAGGCGGGCGAGTACGGTGTTCTCGATAATCTCACCTTCACTCCCGAGGATGCAGGTACTGCTGAGTGCCCCATCACCTACTGCAAGTACGGAGACGGTGATGTTGTGTTCTGTAACGGTGTTTACATCGATGAAAAGGAATTTACTCTCGTTGAGGGCGCTGAAATGAATATGTTCCCTGAAACTTCAAAGGGATATATCTATAAGGTTGATCTCAAGGGCAGAGTTGATAAATTCGAGTTCACCACACGTCTCTTCACAGAAAACGGTATCGCGACTGAGGCAAGACAACCCAACAACGATTTCCTTTCGAATATGACTACCACCGTTGACCCATGGTCAAGCATTCAGCTTCAGCTTGCTCTCCCCAAAATGATCGACAAGCTAAGCAGTATAGAGGGCATGAAGATCAACGGATACCTTCGTACCGGTTGGATGAATGATACATTTGATGTTGTATCATATGATAAAGAAACAAAGATCATGGTCCTCGACCTGTTTAACTCCAAGAACGACTACTGGATCAAATACCCGAATTACGAGCTTATGTATGAGGGCAGGACCGACGATAAGGTATTCTTCTCCAACCGTCCCGAATTTCTTGATACAGACGGCGAATATTGGTTTGATGACTCTACAGATACTATATACGTTTACGGTGCAAAGGGCGATTATGCCATAGACGGCGGCAAGGAGTTTGTGACTCTCGAAAAGGGAGCCGAATACATCAGCTTCATCGGACTTGAGTTCAACACGACTTCCGGAAGTGCGATAACTCTCTATGCGAATAACTTTACCGTGGATCAGTGTAAGATCGGTAACGTAGGCGGTAAAGCAGCCGTTCACGCTCCCTACTACGTTAAGGGTCTCACCGTTACCAACAGCGAGATCTATAACTGCGTTGACAGCTGTGTATACATCTTCTCTATGGCTGACGGCGACTGGCTTATAGACGGTCTCGGCTTTAACGATATTACTCCCAACGTTATAAACCTTGAAGAAGGTCATAACGTTATCGTCAATAACTATTTCCATCATTTCACTCTTCCGAACTACTTCTCAAGTGCTATCGAGGTCACGGCTGACGTCGGAACCTACATTGCTCATAACCACTTCTATGAGGGCGCGCACGGTGCTATCCGATATAATAAGAGTGTCGGAGTTACCATCGAATATAATGTTTTTGACAGGATCATGACGAAGACGTATGATTTCGGAGCAGTTTATACCTGTTCGGCGCATACCTTCCGTGATAATAAGATCAGATACAATCTGTTTATTCATATTCCTGTTCACGCGATCTATCTTGATGCTGAGACGACCGGTCAGGAGGTTTACGGAAATCTGTTCTATGGCTGTCTCCATACTGTAGTACAGAACGCAGGTCGTGCAAACTATTATAATGATAACGTGTCGATCTACTGCAGTGCGGGAATGACCAGAGGCTACGGTATGTACGGCCATATCCTTGACGGAACGGCTGATACGGTGGACGTTACTCAGTACGGCGTCTATAAGAACAAGCCCCTTCCGGGTGATCCTATGTATCAAGAATGGTACAAGAGATGGCCTGAACTCTATGATTTCAGCACAGATCCTGCTGATTACAGAAATCCCGCTTGTATCTTCAGCCCCGCTTCATACGCATCGAATAACGTTGCCATCGGATGTCCTATGGTAGAATACGGTATGTCTGACGAAAACGTAGACTACTTATACGGAGAAAACAACGTCGAGTATTCGGAAGAAGAGAACCCTTTGTTCGTAAATCCTGCTATCGGCGACTACCGTATCCGTGAGGATGCCGACTTCTTCAAGATTCCCTTCGAAAAGATGGGCAGATATTGATAATAATAAAGCTCTCTTCCTGTTCGGCATGAAGAGAGCTTTATTCACTTTGGCTCAAACAGCTGATTATTTTAAAAATCCCTCTTGACAAGATTTTGTATAAGTGATATAATAACTCCAACTTATTTAAATGCGTTGATGGAATTATTCCTCCTTGTGCTTTATTTCAGAGAGTCGGCGGGTGGTGTGAGCCGATATAAGCAATGGTGTGAAGTCTCGTTCCGGAGCAGAGCTGCTGAAATATTTTTTATAAAAGTAAGCGGCTACGGCTTGTCCCGTTATCATGACAAGGAGCTTGCCTGAGCTCTGATGAGTTGACCGTTTTTTGGACGGTAAACAGGGTGGTACCGCGAATTATTTCGTCCCTGAGTTCACACTTGAACTCAGGGCTTTTTGTTTTCGTATACGCCGCAGGCAGAATTTTTGATTATCGAAAGGTTAAGAAAATGAACACGATCAAAATTGCCGACACCACGCTTTGCCGTGAGGACAGAAGCTTCAGCTTCAAGGAAAAGCTTGAGATCATCCGCCAGCTTGACCGCATGAACTGCGACGCTATTGAACTTCCGGAGATCGTAAATCCCAGAACAGACATCCTTATGGTGCGCACCGCATCTTCCTTTGTTAAGAAAAGTATACTTTCGGTAGCTGCAGGAAGCACCGAGGAAAGCATAGAGAACGCCGCCGCAGCTCTCAGCGCGGCAAAGAAAGCCCGTATCCGCATAACAGTTCCTACATCATCCGTAGGTATGGAATACTTCATGCGTAAGAAGGCGGCGGGTATGCTTGAGTGGATCGCCAAGGCCGTGTCCCTCGCCAAAACTCATGTCGCAGACGTTGAGTTCTGTGCGGTCGACGCTACAAGAAGTGATGAAGAATTTCTCCTTGAGGCTATAAGCACAGCGGTTTCCGCAGGTGCTACCGGTGTTTCTGTCTGCGACAGTGCCGCAGGTATGCTTCCCGACGATTTTGCAGAGTTTGCCGCAAAGATCGTAGAGAAGGCAGGCGTTCCCGTGGGCGTTGCCTGCTCCGATATCAACGGACTTGCAACGGCAGAGGCTATCATGGCGACACGCCGCGGTGTAGCTACCGTAAAGACCTCTGTCGGCGGAGACAGCGTTCCCACAGAGACCTTTGCTACCCTTATCAAAAACTGCGGTGATACCTATGGCTTTGAGAGCAGCATTTCTCTCACTGAGCTGAAGCGCATCACCGAGCAGATCTGCCGTATTGCAGGTATTACAAAGAACGACAAGACCGGCGTTGCTTCCGTTCAGAGCGAGGACAACGGAATCCGCCTTGACGCATCCGATACAGTTGAGGCTGTTGCATCCGCTGTGGCGAAGCTTGGGTATGATCTTTCCGACGAGGATGCACAGAAGGTACACGAGGAGGTCTGCCGCGTTGCCGAGAAGAGAAAAGTAGGATCTGCGGAGCTTGAGGCTATCGTTGCCTCCGTTGCACTTCAGGTTCCCGATTCATATAAGCTTGTAAGCTACGTTATCAATAACGGTAACATCATAAATTCAAGTGCACAGGTCACTCTTGAGCGCGACGGAAAGCAGCTCCTCGGTGTTGCGATCGGAGACGGTCCCATTGATGCTGCCTTCGTTGCCATTGAGCAGATCATCGGTCACCGTTATGAGCTTGACGATTTCCAGATCCAGTCCGTAACAGAGGGCAAGGAAGCTATGGGAAGCGCCGTTGTAAAGCTTCGCTTTGAGGGCAAGCTTTACTCCGGAAACGGTATCTCCGTTGACATTATCGGAGCTTCTATCCGTGCATATATCAATGCCGTAAACAAGATCGTTTACGAAGAACACAATGATTGAAGTCTGAAAGGAGTAAAATAAATGAAACTTTCATTTTCCACAAAGGGCTGGCACAACAGTACCTTCGAGGATTTCTGCGCTGTAGCAGAGGACCTGAAATTCGAGGGTATTGAGCTTCATAATATAAATAACCGTCTCTTTACCGACCGTGACGGTGCGTTCCACGATTATTCCGCCGCGTCAACAATGCGTCTGCTCTTCGATAAGAAGCTTTCTATCCCCTGCATTGACACCATCTGCGATATTTCCATCGAAGGCGGTGCTGAAGCGGCTGAGGCTGAGACAGAGAGATGCTTTGAGATCGCACAGTTTTTGCACATTCCCTACATCCGCTTCAAGAGCCGCCTTTCGACTGACTGCGAAAAGGGTGTGAAGTGCGTTGAGGAATTTATCGAAAAGGTACTTCCCCGTGCAGAGGAGCTCGGTGTAACTCTCCTTCTTGAAACGTCCGGCGTTTTCAGAGATACCGCCCGTCTGCGGGACACTCTTGACCGCTTTGCAAGCGACAGCGTAGGTGCGCTTTGGAACATCTCCGAGGCTTACTTTACTGAGCATGACCCCGAGGTCATCATCAAAAATCTCGGTGCCTATGTCCGCCACGTTCACTTCAATGACGTGAAGCTCAACGGAGAAATTCCCGAATACTGCCTTGCAGGCGAGGGTGAGCTTCCCATCGGCGAGATAATGAACGCCCTTCGAAGCGTAAACTACGATGGATTCGTCTCTCTCGTATGGGATCCCATGTGGTGCGAGGAGCTTGATGATATGGAGATCATCTTCACTCAGTTCCAGAACTACATGAGACAGTTCGGTGACACTTCTCAGAACGAAAAGACATTCTACTACAACGAGAGCCGTACGGGACGCTTCGTTTGGAAGAAGGATGATCTTATCGACCTTACCTTCTCCGAGGTGCTTGACAGAATGGTCGAGGATTTCCCCGATCAGTACGCCTTCAAGTATACGACCCTCGATTACACGCGCACATACAGCGAGTTCCGCGACGATGTTGATACATTTGCACGAAGCCTTATCTCCCTCGGCGTCAAGGCGGGAGATCACGTTGCAGTTTGGGCATCGAACGTTCCTCAGTGGTTCATCACCTTCTGGGCAACGGTCAAGATCGGCGCAGTTCTCGTTACTGTAAACACGGCATATAAGATCCACGAGCTTGAATACCTGCTCCGTCAGTCCGACTCACACACCCTTGTTATGACTCAGGGTACAAAGGAGACCGACTACGGTAGTATCGTCGCAGAGCTTTGCCCCGAGCTTGAGCACACCAAGGCGGGACGCCCCCTCCACAGCAGACGCCTTCCTTTCTTACGCAACGTTATTACGGTGGGCTTCCGTCAGAAGGGTTGCCTTACATGGAACGAGGCACTTGACAGATGCGAGGATGTTCCCGTTAGCGAGGTATACAGAATGGCGGCGGCTGTAAACAAGAACGATGTCTGCAATATGCAGTACACCTCGGGTACCACAGGCTTCCCCAAGGGTGTAATGCTTACTCACTACAACGTAGTAAACAACGGTAAGTATATCGGTGACCACATGGATCTGTCCACAGCGGATCGCATGATGATACAGGTCCCCATGTTCCACTGCTTCGGTATGGTGCTCTCCATGACCGCTTCAATGACTCACGGCGCTACCATGTGTCCCCTGCCGTACTTCTCTCCGAAGCCGGCGCTTGCCTGCATCAATCAGGAGCATATCACCTGCTTCAACGGCGTTCCTACCATGTTCATCGCCATGATGCAGCATCCCGATTTCGATTCTACCGATTTTTCATACATCCGTACGGGAATCATGGCAGGAGCAAACTGCCCTGCTGACCTTATGAAGAAGGCGACGGAGATCATGAACATGAAGCAGATCGTTTCCGTTTACGGACAGACCGAGGCAAGCCCCGGATGTACAATGAGCAGCTACTACGACGGAATTGATGTCCGCACCGAGACTGTCGGATCTGCCTTTGCAAATGTTGAGTGCAAGATCGTCGATCCCGAGACAGGCGAGGATTGTCCCGATAACGTAAACGGCGAGTTCGTTGCCCGCGGTTACAATATAATGAAGGGATACTATAAGATGCCCGGTGCTACCGCAGGTGCAATAGATAAGGATGGCTGGCTCCATACGGGAGACCTTGCGGCGCGTGACGAAAACGGAAACTACCGTATCACGGGACGTCTCAAGGATATGATCATCCGCGGAGGCGAGAATATTTACCCCAAGGAGATCGAGGAATTCATCTACACCTGTCCGAAGGTCAAGGATGTGCAGGTCATCGGCGTGCCCGATAAGCAGTACGGCGAGGAGATCATGGCGTGCATTATCTTAAAGGACGGCGAAGAGATGACCGCCGACGAGATGAAGGATTACATCCGCGCTCATATGGCACGTCACAAGGTGCCGAGATACGTGGAATTTGTGGATTCCTTCCCCATGAACGCCGCGGGAAAGATCCTCAAATATAAGATGCGCGAAGACGCCGCAGAGAGACTCGGACTTAAAGAGTGAGATCTTTCGAAACTGAAAAATATAAAAAGCTGTTGGCATTTGCCAACAGCTT
>JAFUPK010000043.1 GCA_017481265.1 Clostridia bacterium | reverse complement strand
TTTCGATATAATTGACTGTAGGCATATCTGCTCCTCCGATAAAGTTTTGTCTAGTCAACTTTATTTTATCAGATTTCGGCAGATATGCCTATCTTTTTTTGCTATCTGTCAGGTCTTACCCCAACTTTTATTATAGAACCTGATTTTTTTGAAGTTTTACTTGACAAGAAAACAAATATAATGTATAATTGAATTGACGAACTACTCGTGTAGAACACATACGGGTAAAAACAAAATAGAAGGAAGGATCAGAATTATGAACTACAACATTACAGATGCAGAACTCGTCATTATGAAGATCATTTGGAAGGACGGAGATGTTAAGGCTATGGACATCGCCCGCATCGCCGGAGAGCTTCGCGGCTGGGAGAAGAATACCGTTTATACCATGATCACCCGCCTTATCAAGAAGGGCATCGTTGAAAGGATTGAGCCGGGCTATGTCTGCCATGCCCTCGTTGACGAGGAGACATACAGGAAGAGCGAGAGCAAGAACGTGGTCAATAAGCTCTTCAGTGGTTCCTTCGGACTCTTTGCAAGAGCGTTTATGGATAAGAACAAGCTTACAAATGAGGATATAGAGGAGCTTAAAAAGATCATTGAAGAAAACAAATAAAGTTTAAAGGAGTGGTTTTGTGAACTATAACGGTTTACTGTCTGCGATTTTTGAAATGACCTTCGTTTCGTCGGTGATCGCGCTTGTGGTCATACTGATTCGCCGGTCAATGGGAAAGCTTTTGGCAAAGGGTCTTATGTTTGTACTTTGGAGTGTGGTGATCCTGAAGCTGCTTATCCCGTTAAACATACCATCTCCCCTCAGTGTATATAATGTAGTTGATGTGGACAAGCTGTCTGTGATCGAAACGTCTGCACAGCTTCCCGTCGTTGAGATAACAAACAGTGCAGAGCAGAGCATACCCATTCAGAGCGTGCCTACAGCTCCTGTGGCGGATGCTCAGCCTCAGCTTCCCGCCCTGCCGGTGACACCGTCTCAGACGGTAACTCCATCGCCAACAGCACCGATACTTCAAGTGCCCGAACCCGAAGAGGTACCGCCTTCAGTTTATAATGAGGAAGTAGTTGCACCTGAGACACATGCCGGGTCCTCATCAAGGTCTGTGGACGTGGCAAAGATAATCGGAGTAGTGTATTGCACCGTTGCTATCATAGGACTTACGGCGGTATTGATTTCCTATGCCGTGACCGCCTATAGGGTCAGCAAGGCAAAGGATGTAACGGACGAACGTATCCTTGGCATACTGAGCAGACTACCGAAGGGAGAAAAGCTTAGGGTCAGGATGATCTGCGGCAACAGATCCATCATGATCTTCGGTATTTTCCGCCCGGTTATTGTAGTTCCCGAGGATCACAGTGAGCTTACCGACAATGAGCTTTACTACCTGCTGATGCATGAGTATCAGCACTATCGCCACCTTGATCTTGTCTGGAATGTACTTATGCACGTTGCGGTGTGCCTACACTGGTTCAATCCCTTGGTGTACATAGTGAGAAGGCTGTTTTTGTGCGATATGGAGACCGCCTGCGATTCAAGGGTACTGCGTGAGCTTGGACAGGATGAAAAAATAAGATTTGCAGAGGTGCTTGTCTCATTTGCACAGCGTAATTCATCAGTGTTTTCGGTTTCTGCCATGGGCTTTGGTAAGCGATACATCAAAAGGCGCGTTACAGCGGCTGTGAAGTATAAAAAGACAGGTATCGTGGCGGCGGCTGTGTCTGTGTTGTTGGTGGCTGTGGTGATCGTGGTCTTTGCTACAGGCGAGAATAAAATGGAAAAAACGGTCAGCACAGACACAGAGGCGATAAGCTCTGAGGAAGAGCCCACTGCAGCTGTTACCGAAGAAGATACTGCAGAGAAAGCTGAAAGTGAGCCTGCAGAGACAAATCCCGAGGAAATTGAGAGTACAGCGGATACGACCGTTGTCCCCGAGGCGGAGCCGGTTGAGATCGTAAAAACAGATTTGGCTTCGTGGAGAGCCTGCCTTGAAGGGCTTGATGCTGATACTTCGGGAGAGATAGGTATTCAGATCACTGATGCAGAGGAGCTTTATGTTTTCTTTGATGCAAACAAAGCTCCGCTCAGGGTTGAATACGGCGGAAAAGCTTATCCTCTTGAATTCGGCGACAGTCTTAGCGCATACTCTGCTTCATCAAACTTTGATATCGTGATCGGTTCATCTGCTGTCAGCGTTGGACTTCGCGGACGCCTCGGCACGTATTATATCTTTACAAATGATGGATATACCAAGCTTTCGCGGGATGCTTCTGTGGGATATTATGTGTGGAGCGATTCCAATGAGCTGTACTATATGAAGCAGGCTCTCGCCTTTGAGTACGCTTCTCTTGATATGAATGCTTTTTCAAAGGCTTACAGCTCGCCTGACAGCTTTTATATGGATCACGGCAGGATCGTTTTGACCGACGACGGCAAGCTTGGCTTCACAAAAACCTCCGTGACCGTACAGGATTACTTTATGTCGGATTCCTTTATGATGGCGGCTGAGAGAGACAAGTATGCCTATGATTCGGTAGACGAGTTCGTCGCCGACTATAACTCCGGGACAATTGGCGTCCCCCCAACGCTTACTTATTCTGTAGATACACTTGATTTGGGCTCGAGCTCTGATTCCGTCAGAGATATCGAATCGTATAACGAAGCTTGTGAACGTCTGCGTGATTATATTATATCCCGCTCGGATAATGCAGCGGGAGAAGTAAACCGTGCTGTACGCATCGGTTCAAAGGGAGAATTTGATTCATTTGTCAGTGCGGTGAATAGTTTTTCCCCTGATCTGCTGCAGTCCTTTGATACAAGTAAGTACAGCGAAGCGTTTTTTGCAGATTCTGCTGTCGTTGTGATCGCTGTTTTTCCTGATGATAGGATAGACTATAATATCACCCTTGAACAAGCTGTTCTTGCAGGTACACACTTATCGTTTGAGATACAGAGAAACCTGCAGATGTATATTGAGCTTTATGAGCCTGATTGGTCATCATACAGACCCGTTACACCGCATCCCCTGCCTTTCAGATATTCTTCTAAATATCCGTACAGTCTGTTCTTTGTCAGCATGAACCGTGATGCCTTTGAATATGCGGATTCCTTAAGTATAAATGAATACCGGAGCATCACACCGATGGAATATCTCTATAAGAACGGCGAGTATCAATGGACCGAGTCTTACAGAAATGAGCCTTTTAAGGCAATTATTCGTTGCGGCAGCATTGAAAGTAATCTGAAGGCTTCTGCGGACAATATTGATAAATTAGGTTCTTATGAAAACCAGTTCCCTATAAAAGTTTTCGAGACTTATAATGAGCTTTACGACTTTATAACGGGCATAAGCTTTTATGAACTCAATATGGATCCGTTATATCAGCTTATAGAGCATTACGATCATAGATATTTCGAGAACAATGTCCTTGTTCTTGCCATCGGAAGTGAAAAAAGAGAGAAGGACATCACCGAAGATACGGATGTTGAGTTTTATTATGAGATCGTGAACGGCAAGATGACTGTTTACGTTCATGACTTGACGGGACAAAGCACCGGAAGAAAATATCTGCGTTTCTATAATATTCCTCACTCGAATCTTGCGGGTGTCACAGAGTTCGCTTGTCAATACGATGCAGCAACGCTCGGTGAAGACATTGTGAATGATACAGATAACGGTGAAATACAGCCTATAGATCCTGTGGAGGTATATAACAGTTTTGACAACCCCTACGGCAACGATACTCCTGCGGATCTGAGTCAGTATATGTACAAGCCGAGCACCGTACAGCCGAGCACTCCCGTGATCCCCCTTTATTCGGATCCTGCTCCGAAGGTGACGTTCCCGACTGTCTCCGGATAAACAGACCCATTTGAGTATATGACGAAGAACAAATGATAAACAGACCGAGCTGCTTTGTGAAACGGCTCGGTCTGTTCGTTATTTTGAACAAAATAAGCACCTCGGATTTGTAGTGTTTGCCGAAAAACAAAGCGAGTACGCGAAAAAATAAAAAAACGTTTCAATTTATGCTATAATATAAACATAACTTATTATCAAGCAGGAGAACGCTATGAAAAAGAAATTTTTATCGCTTGTTCTTGCAGTTATTATGATCTTCGCTGTGCTTGTGCCTACAGCCTCAGCGTTTGAGCCTACTGCAGACAAGCTTGCTTCGCTTCCCAGAACAGATGACGTTATCGTAAGATTTGTTGTCGGCAGTGACCTTCACCTCGGATACACAGAAGCTGAAGCAAAACTCAGAAACGCATATGACGCGATGAAAAAGCTTGGCGGTGTTGATGCTTTTATCGCCGCAGGTGACCTTACCGAAGGCGGTTTGCCCGAGGAGCTTGCGCTTTTCCAGAGCATAGTTGCCGAAAACAGCGAAAAGCTCACTGTTGAGATAGACGGCTTCAGCGGCACAGGTGCAGGTGAAGGTGCCGCCGTCGGCACAACTATCGCAATGCTCGGAAACCACGAGAATTATAATGCTGACATAGAAACAGACTTCCGTGCCGCTGTAGGACAGGAAACGGAAGGAATATACTGGCTCGGCGGCAAGGTGCCCGTGATCAAGGTGAGCATGACAAATGAGGGTGCTACAGATTGGCCCTCCTCCTTTGAAACAAAGCATGACTATATCGTATCGGCGGTTAAAGAGGTCGTTGATACGGGATATAAGGGACATATATTCCTTATCTCACATATCGCCTTTGCCGAGACCGTTTTCGGCTCCGAGGTCAAGGGCGAGGACAGATATGCTCCCGAAACCGTTGAATTCCTCAAGGATTATCCCCAGATCGTACATATCTCCGGACACTCCCACGCAACCCCCTATAATCCCGGCGTTATCGATCAGTCCGCAGGCTTTACAAGCATCGTTACGGGTACTGTAGGTAAGTGGTACAGACAGTCCGCAGACAATGTTTACGGTTCATCCTTTACGGTTTTTGATGTAAAGAACGACGGAACGTGCGAGCTTCACCGTGTTGACCTCCAGACGGGAGAGCTTATCTACGGAAACGAGAAGTGGATACTTGACTCCTCCGATACGCCCGAGGATTTCATCTATTTTGCAGACCCTTCCAAGGCGATAAACCCCGATTACTACGCTAAGGACAGCAGTGCTCCCTCTTACGGCGAATCAAGCGTTACCGCACTCGATATGGGAGACCACGACTCTGTTGAGGTCACCTTTACGGCAAACGCTGTTCCCGCAAGCGATAAGAACTACGATTACGTTGAACACTACACCGTTCGCGCTACTCCCGTTAACGGCGGAGATGTGATCTCACGCGAGGTGTATAATGACCCTGCAGTAATCAGTACAGACAAGCTTACGGTCAAGCTCTTCGGTCTTGAATACGACACTGACTACGAAATATCGGTTGCGGCATCTACTGCCTTCGATAATGAGAGCGAGCCCGTAAAGGCAGACAATATAATAAACGTCGGTACCGTTGAGAATACGACTGTGTACCCCGTAGAGCCAATGTACAGGGTTGACTATTCTGCCGGGGATAAGAACGAACAGTTCGGACACGCCCTGACTTCCACAGGAACGATTACTG
>JAFUPK010000042.1 GCA_017481265.1 Clostridia bacterium | reverse complement strand
TTTCGATATAATTGACTGTAGGCATATCTGCTCCTCCGATAAAGTTTTGTCTAGTCAACTTTATTTTATCAGATTTCGGCAGATATGCCTATCTTTTTTTGCTATCTGTCAGGTCTTACCCCAACTTTTATTATAGAACCTTTAAAGATTACATATTGTTGAGCTTAAGTGTGAACTGGCTCTTGTGACGGGCAGCCTTGTTGGTGTGGATGGTACCACGCATAGCAGCCTGGTCGATCTTCTTAACTGCGAGCTTGTATGCAGCAGCAGCCTCTTCCTTGTTACCGGACTCAACAGCAGCGTTGAACTTCTTGATAACGGTGCGGAGCTGGGTCTTGAACATCTTGTTCTGGAGAGTCTTGGTCTCGATAACCTTTACGCGCTTCTTAGCAGACTTGATATTCGGCATTTTCTTGTCCTTCCTGACGATTTGCGTCAAACAAATAAAAATAATTTGGTTAACGGTCCTGCGGCACGACCGCAGCAAACCGTTCGGTATATGTCGGCGTCTGCCGATTGGGTAAAGAGTACGTATCTGAGAGGGTACACATACTCGTGTTCACATACGTTTGATATTATATCATAAAGTATCTGTTTTTGCAAGAGTTTTCTAATATTTTCTTTTGTTAAATGTGATGAAAATTGAGTGGATCAAGTTGTGATTCATCGTTTATAGACAATAAAACTCCTCCCGAAGATTCGGGAGGAGTAGTGATGAAATTATCTAAGTTCAAAGTAATAATTCTCATTAACGGTTTTTGTGCCTGTTCCGTCTTGCAGTAATTTTGCAGTTGTATTGATTTTGATTCTGTAGGCACCGTCCTTAAGTTCGAGAGAGAATGTATTCGTTGAAAAACTCTTAAGCTTTTCACCGTAGAGCTCTTCAAGCTGCTTTTCTATGCTTTCTTTGACTTCTTTTTTTGTTATACCATCAAGCAGATCGGCATCAAATCCCAAATATTCTTCATAATTCTTCATAACGGTGGTGAGGATAGTTCCGTCTTTTCCGATCTGAGATCTGCAGGTGGCTGCGGTGATAAAATCATTTTCTCCGAGCTTAATGGCGTGTTCAACATAATATATATTTCCGGAAGAGCTGAGCTGAGTACCTACATACTCGAAAGAATCGAAATCCGATCCGAAAAGCTCCTTTGCGTGATCGATCGCGATACTTACAGCTTGCTTTTCTCCTATATAAGTTGATCTACTGTCGTATTCAAAGGAAAGATTTGTGAATGCCTCATCGCTCATAATGTAGCTGATAAGTCTTCCGGACTCGTCGAAAAGATAGTTGTCTCCCTTTTCATCTGTGTAAATGTCGTGAGAAACTTCATTTGCAGTCATTGTTTTTGAGTAGGACAGTTCAATAGATGACTTGTCGGGCTTGATGAACACTTTCTTTGCAGTTGCATCGTTTTTTAAGGAAAATAGTCCGGATTGTCCTCCATCAACTGAAGTATCTGATGACGCTTTTGTCGCTTCTAATGCGGCAACGGTGATTCCTGTTGCGAGAACTAAGGCAAGCATAAGACTTGCGATAATTATGATCTTTTTTTTCATTGCGATAACCTCCGTGAGTTAATAATATCGATCAAGAACTAACGAGGTTAGACGGCTGCTTCCCCAGTCTTGATATGTAACAAAATATAAGTTATCTACATTTATGGTTTCCATATATGCATTTGTTGCTTCAAGGGCACTGTATACTGTTCTGTTATTACAGTAGTCGAAAAAACAGGGTAACCATATTTGTAAGTCATTTAATGACACATCCGTCATCCAGCCTATTGCTGCATATGCACCTTCAGTCCAAGCTTGGTTGACAAGCGAACCGTAAGTGGTGCTGTTACCAGCGGTGTTGGGACCTGCAAATATTATGAGTTCGGTCTCTGACAACGCATTTCCTGTGAAATCTGACAAAGCACGATCAGCACTTGTCATTGCTGAATTGGAAAGAGCATATAAATTAGTGCCGTTGGCGAAAGGCATCACTCCATCATTGCTTCCTTCATTAAGAATGACTATGATATCTTTATCAGGAAAAGTGTTATATACATGGGCTATGACATTGTTTACTATATCTTGAGGATAGTAGTTATACCCCAACTGAGTGTAATACGTCTCACATAAGTTGTATATCGTTGTATGCTCGCCCGAACCTGACTGGATGCTGTTATCAAAAGAAATGAAAGAGGAATTACGATTTGCGTAATTTTTGATTCTCAGCTTATAGCTTGCAGTAGCTGATCCGCTATTATATTCGATTTTAATATAATATGTTGCAGCATTAACATGGCAACGAATTTGTTCAGCCCTATTTGATGTGCGCTTTGATTGGACTATTTGAGTGGTTCTGTCACTTTTATAAAGGTACAGATCAATATTGTGGTCAGCAGTAATATTACCTAACCAGAAGTTAGCCATACCCGACGAAGTAAAAGTGATCTTCCACCAGTCTACGGTGTCGGACGAATTAACAGAACCGAAGTTGTCGTAATCGTCATATGTTAAATTTGCCTTTGTAGAAAGGTCATTACTTTCACTTTCGTTTAACGTCCCGGCAGCGGCATCTATGTGAAATACAAACAGCGGAATTACCATAACTACTGCCAATAATATTGACAGAATTTTTTGTCGTTTCGACATATTTCATATCCTTTCTCGGCGAAAGCCGAATAAATTTCGGAAGCGAGAAAGAAAAGGACACAAGTGAAGTGTTTCCACGCATCACTTGTGTCCCACTAAAATACCGGGTCTCGGTCTTCGTATGAGATTGAAGACGATTTTATTCGTGATACATGGAGATGAAACCGTACGGATCTTCATATATACCTCCAAATATACCAGTGAATCTTTTTACAGTTTGATTATACCATATTTTTCCCCACGTGTCAATGGCTGTGCAGAAAAATATCAAGCGCGAAAAAGAGTGGAAAAAAGTGAAAAAAGAAAGGAACGGGAGAGCCGTTCCTTTGATATTTTATCTGATCTCAACAGAAACCTTTTTGCCGGAGACCTTGGCAGCCGCCTTGATCACTGTGCGAAGTGCGCGAGCGATCTTGCCGTGCTTACCGATGATCATTCCGACGTCGTCCTCTGCTACCTTGAGGGTAAGTACAAGCCCGGATTCATTTTCCTCGCTTAAGACGCTTACTGCATCCGGATTGTCAACTATCGGGCGTACAAGACCTGCAAGCAGAGCCACGAAATCGATTTCTGTGGTCTCGAGAGCCTTGTTTTCGTCCATCATCATTACTTGTTTGTGCTCTTGTTGATGATGCTTCTTACAGTCTCGGTGGGCTGAGCGCCGTTTGCAAGCCACTTCTCAACCTTCTCGTTGTCGAGCTTGATTGTTGCAGGCTCGGTCATGGGATCGTAGTAACCTACTTCCTCGATGAAACGACCGTCACGGGGATATCTGGAATCTGCAACAACGATGCGGTAGAAGGGAGCCTTCTTTGCGCCCATTCTTCTGAGTCTGATTTTTACTGCCATGGTAAAATCTCCTTAAAATTAAATAAATATTTTTTGTTTTTGTTTTATATAAAAATCCGTTTCCGTTTTAGAACTGGAATGGGATCTTCATGCGACCTTTTTTTCCGCGCTTCATAAATCCGCCGGAAAACTGCTTTATCATCTTGTTCATCTGTTCGTACTGCTTCATAAGGCGGTTGACCTCCTCTACGGTGGTGCCTGCGCCCTTAGCGATACGCTTTCTTCTTGAGCCGTTGATGATATTCGGATGCTCGCGTTCCTTTTCCGTCATAGAGAGGATGATGGCTTCGGTCCTGCCGAGTGCCTTTTCGTCGATCTTAGCATCCTTCAGCGCGCCGGGCTTGACTCCCGGGAGCATTGCCATGATCTCCTCGATTGAGCCCATCTTTTTGATCTGTCTGAACTGATCGAGATAATCGTTGAGAGTGAAGGTGTTCTCGCGGAGACGCTTTTCAAGCTCAGCCGCCTTCTTTTCGTCGAACTCCTGCTCAGCCTTTTCGATGAGGGTGAGTATGTCACCCATACCGAGGATTCGGGATGCCATTCTGTCGGGGTAGAAGGGCTCTAAAGCGTCAAGCTTCTCGCCTGTACCGACGAACTTGATGGGCTTGCCCGTTACGTGCCTTACGGAGAGTGCCGCACCGCCTCGGGTGTCGCCGTCCAGCTTTGAAAGGAGGACTCCCGTGATATCAAGCTTCTCATTGAAGGAAGCGGCTACGTTTACCGCGTCCTGACCGGTCATAGCATCCACAACGAGAATTATCTCGGTGGGGTTAACGGATTCCTTGATGCTGCCAAGCTCATCCATAAGAACTTCGTCTACGTGGAGACGGCCTGCCGTGTCAATGAACACCATGTCATAGCCGTTCTTTTCGGCATATTTCACAGCTTCCTCGGAGGTCTTGACAGGGGACTGTGTTCCGCGGTCGAATACGGGCACGTTTATTTTCGCACCCACTACCTTAAGCTGATCTATAGCCGCAGGACGGTAGATGTCGCAGGCTACGAGTATGGGGTTCTTGCCCTGCTTTTTGTAGTGAGAGGCGAGCTTTGCGCTGTGTGTTGTCTTACCTGAGCCCTGCAGACCGACCATCATTACGACTGTCGGAGGCTTCGGTGCTATAGTAAGCTTGGAGCACTCGCCGCCCATGAGAGTGACAAGCTCCTCGTTAACTATCTTTACTATCTGCTGCGCGGGAAGAAGGCTCTCAAGCACATCGGATCCCACTGCGCGCTCTGTTACGCGCTTTACGAATTCCTTAACTACCTTAAAGTTTACGTCAGCCTCGAGCAATGCGAGCTTGACCTCGCGCATACCCTCCTTGACGTCGGCTTCTGTGAGCTTACCCTTGTTTCTGAATTTTTTGAACGCAGCGGAAAGTTTATCTGAAAGATTTGAAAACATATCTTCGTTACGCCTTTGTGTTTATTTGTTTGTTGCCGTTGTTACAGACATTCTTCGATGACGGACAGCCTTGCCTTAAGAGAGACGAGGATATCCTTGAGATCATCGGCGCTTCCATTCGAGAGAAGCTCGTTCACAAGACGGTCGGCTTCTTCCATTGCCGCAGCGGCACAGGTACGCTTCTCGTAAAGGTGAAGCTTTTCTTCAAGCTCCATAAGCTCCGCCTCGCTCTTCTTGATAGAATCGCGTATGCCCTGTCTTGAGATGCCGGTGAGCTCGGATATTTCCGAGAGAGAATAATCTTCCTCGTAATAATAATCGAGCAGCTCGCGCTTTCTGTCTGTAAGAAGGGGACCGTAGATGTCTAAAAGACACGGCAAGAGCAAGTTTTTTGCAAACATCAAACACACTGCTTTCTGTAAAGTAAATCACTTTACACCGCATTATAACATAAAGCAGTTGCCGTGTCAATAGCTTTTTAAGAAAAATAAGCTTATTTTATTTATTTTCTTATCCGTAAATAGCAGGATCGTTGTACATACTGTCGGCATCCTCAAATGAACTGCTGTTGTTCTTGCTGTGTGAGAACATCCAGTCGTGTATCTCTCGGCTTGAGTATGCAAAATCCCAAGAACCGTGACCGACGTTTTCAAGCATTGTAAGCCGTGCATTGCCGCCGGATGCGTTTATTGCATCTACCATCTTGACACTTTCCTCGGGGAATACCGCGTCATCCTTCGCTCCGTGGACTGCCCATACGCCCATTCCGCATAGCCTGCACGCGTTCCAGTACGTTCCGCCTCCGCAAATGGGGACTATGGCGGCAAAGAGGTCGGGACGGGAGATGGCAAGCTGCCAGGTTGCATATCCTCCCATGCTTGCACCCATGAGATATACTCTGTTTTCGTCTACAAAATCGCAGGAGCTTACATATTCTGCAAAATCCATCAGCTGCTCGTGGAGATCAAACCATGAATCGGAATGACACTGAGGTGCAAAGGTAACGGCATCGTAGCCGAGTTTTTCTGTTTGTTCGAAGTATCCATTACCGAGAAGCACATTCGGGTCTGTGCCGCGTGTTCCGCTTCCGTGAAGGAATATGATAGTGGGGTACTTTCGTGCAGGATCAAAGCTGTCGGGAACAGCTATGGCATACTGAAGCTTTTTATAACGTTTGATTTCTGTTTTCATGGATCAAGCCTTCTTTCCATAGTATTTCATTGTATATTTTATCACAAAGGTCAGGAACATTCAACAATAATAATAAATATTCCCGACGAATGACAATAGATTTTTTTCGGCATAATATAAATTGAGGGCAAGCTACAGCTCTCAAGGAGTAAGGCAGAAAAGCATTTTGAAGGGGATGAACATAAATTGAAAGACGTAATAATAATCGGTGCCGGACCTGCGGGAATGACTGCAGCTCTTTATACATCGGGTGCCGGACTCAGCACGCTGCTGTTCGAAAAGGCGATGTACGGAGGACAGCTTATCAGCACATCTGAGGTAGAGAACTATCCCGGTGTCGGGCGCATTACCGGGTATGAGCTGGCACAGCGTATGTACGGACAGCTTGAGTGCGCAGGAGTTGGCATTGCCTATGATGAGGTGCTTTCCATTTTACGCGATGGGAACGTGTTCCGCGTCAGGTGTCATACGGGAGAATATTTGACACGGAGCGTGATAATCGCCAACGGAGCCTCAAGACGCCTTCTCGGATGCGAGGGGGAGGGAAGATTTACGGGTCGCGGTGTTTCATACTGCGCTGTGTGCGACGGGAATTTTTTCAAAGGCAGAACGGTCTGTGTGGTCGGAGGCGGAAACAGCGCACTTGAGGAGGCGGTGTATCTGTCGGGAATATGCTCGCGTGTGTATCTCATTCACCGACGCGGGAGCTTCAGCGGGGAGGAAAGATACGTGCGGGCAGTTACGGCGGCGGACAATATAGATATTCTGTTCCATCACACGGTTTCAAGAGTGGGCGGAGATGACAGGGTGCGCTTTGCAAAGATAAAAAGCGCCGTGACCGGAGAGGTCACGACGCTTGAGGTTTCGGCTGTGTTTGTTGCTGTGGGATGTGTTCCGTCAAATTGCCGTTTTTCCGACACCGTCAGCCTTTCGGAAAGCGGATATATCCTTGCGGGCGAGGATTGCCGAACGGCAGTCCCGGGGATATTTGCCGCAGGAGACACACGTGAAAAGCACGTGCGGCAGATAGTTACGGCTACAGCAGACGGAGGAAGCGCGGCGCTTGCGGCAGTTGAGTATGTCAGGAGTCAAAGAGATGCGTGATCAGCAGGGAACACTATGCCGTTCATGGCTCTGACTCTGTCGAGTATTTCCGCTTCCGCAAGAGAGAACCTTCTGTGGTCAAGATCGGGACAGCCGAGTCTTATGAGACGTGCAAATTCCGAAAGCTCAAACACCATGTTGTTCTCGCGAAGATCGAAGGGAATATCCTCAGCTTCGCCCTTCCTCGGAATATAAGTTATCTTCCGTGGAGCCGACATCTTGTCGATAAGGATAGAACCGTCTTCTCCTGAGATAAAGCTTGGCGTTACGGAGTCGAAGGTCTTGGCGTAGGAGATAACTGCAGTAAAGCCTTCATATGGCATAAGGATCTCTCCCGAGCCCTCAAAGCCGTTTTCGAGCATCACGCTTTTTGAGAAAATGTCCTCTGAAGGACTTCCGAAAAGCCGCAGGCAGAAGTGTATGGGATATACGCCGATGTCCATAACGGCAGCATTGGAAAACTCACTTTTGAACGCCTGAAGCACCTCACCTGCACGGAATTTATCATAGCGCGAGGAATACTGGCAGAACTCAAATGATGCACGGCGTACCTTGCCGATTCTCGGAAGTGTATCGCGTACAGCGGCGAGAGCGGGATCGAAGGCGGGACGCATTGCCTCAAGGAGCACGACGCCCGACTTGTCAGCCTCGCGGAACATCTCGCAAAGCTCGCGGTGATTTGAAGCTGTGGGCTTTTCGCAAAGCACGTGCTTTCCGTGACGCACAGCGGCGATCGTCTGGGGAGCGTGCATACAGTTCGGACTTGCGATATATACGGCATCTATGTCCGAAGAAAGAAATTCTTCAAGGTCAGTATAAACTGTGTCAATGCCGTGCTTTGCGGCAAAGTCGCTTCCTTTTTCGGCAGTTCTCGAATATACTGCACGAAGGGTAAAGTCATCTGTAAGACGTGCCGCCTCGCAGAGCCAGTCGCTGACGAAATTTGAGCCGATGATTCCAAGCTTCAGCTTACTCATGGCTTGTACCTACTCTGACGGTCTTTCTGATCTCGATGGGGCCGAGAAGTCCCGACGGCTCAAGCACGAGGTACTTTGAGCAAAGGTCTCTCTGCTCATATGCAAGGTGATTGGTCACGATAACGGTAAGCTCATTCTTGCCGCGCTTCAGAACACCCGAAACATCGAATCTGTAGGGAGGTGCGATCCTCTCGCCCACATAGGTACCGTTCAGGTATACCTCGGCGGTCTCGCCGACCTGTCCGAGATCAAGAAGATAACGAGAGGGCTCGTCGTCGTCGTAATCAAAGGAGCATTCGTACTTCATGAATCCGCCGAAGCGCGGGTACATATCGTGAGCGGTTATATTCTTGAGCTTTTCGAGAACAAATTCGGCATCTGCCTTTTCAGGATAATTTTCTCTTTGGTAGATGGATACCTTGAAGCTGCACTCAATTACCTTTTCGTTGTCGGGAGCATACTTTACGTACTCGGGAAGCTCCTTCGGTATGTCTCCGAAGAAGAGGATCACCGACTCATAAGGCTCAAGGCGGATACGGAGGCTTCTGTCCTTGCTGTTTGCGAGATAAGCCTTGTTCTCCATGGGGTAGTATACCACATAGTCTCCGCCGTCAAACTCGTCGAAGGTAAGGGAGGTGATAACATCGTGGGTGATACCCTCGTTTGTGAGCATATATGCGTGGGTGCCGTTTCTTGTGTAATGGTAGTATCTGAGGAATTCGGCTTCTGCAGAGGATGTGATGTCGAAATGACCGAGCTCTCTCATACGGATAACAAGATCCTCTGCGGGAACACAGTGCAGATGGCTGTTTTCGGGAACGGACAGCTTCTTCGCAGGATTTTCGCAGGTGCGCTTTGTGATACGGTCGAGGAAGATAACGTCAACGCCTTCTTCGGAGAGGGCAAAGAGCTTTTGGAGTGTTGCCTTCGGGAGATACTCTGACATTGGAACTACAACCGCGGGATATGTCTCGCGTCCGATAGCAAGGCGTCCGTTCTTGACATCAGCCTTCGCAAGGTAATCAGCAGAGATGATATCAAAGTCAATGTGCCCCAGTGTAAGAAGCTTTGCGGGAGTATAGAAATACATATACTGACCGCCGGACCATTCAGCCTCTGCGTGATAAAGGATCGCACAGTCTGCGCGGTGGATACCGTCGGACATAATGGTGGAGACACGGTTCATGTACTCCATCAGGAGACGGAACTGCTTCTCCTGAGGATTGTGCCCCGCTCCCGTGAACTGAGGCGGTACCTCGTCGGGGAACTTGGCGGAGAACGCATGAGGCACAAAGTTATTGATTCCGCGGACGAGCATATGATCTGTCAGCCACTTCATCATTTTGAGTCCCTCGACCCAGCCGTACGCACCGTATATCTCGCAAAGGGCACGCCCCATCTTTTCCTCCTGAATATGGGAGTGGGAAGCACCCATCTTTGCAAGGCTGTAGTGGAAGAAATCGGGGTCTGCGACGTCGTACCAGCAGTTGCAGGAGTTTGGATGGTTTGTCATACCGGGGACGATCTGATGGAGTACCACGTCGATTCCTGCCATATCCTGTCCGTCAAGGGCACGGAAGTAATGAGCTCCGCTTCCCATGTTGGTGTGCTGATTGTGATCCTCCACAACGTGTCCTACGTACATTATTCCGTGGTCACGGCACCAAGCCCCTATCTTGTCACCGAAGCATTTCTTATAAAGTCCCGATACACTGTCCATGTATGCAACTCTGTATGAGGGAGAAACACCGTTCATGGTGAACCAGAGAGCAGGCAGATGAAGCTTCCAGTCGGAGCCGTACTTTTCCTCGAGCTCAGCACGGATGTATGCATTCCATGGGTACTTTCCCTTAGAATTTGACTCTCCGCGAAGGGGCAGATTTGCCTTATCCATGATAAAGGGCTCATCGCTGAAGAAGCCGCGGAATGTGTTGCCGAAGTATTCCTTCAGATTTTCGTAGTGGGGCTCATATATCTCTTTGAACATAAGATCGGCGGATTCGGGGTTGGTGAAGTCAACACGTCCGTCGCGAATGGGGCGCTCAAGGATGAAGAATACTCTCCAGATGCCCTCGGGAAGTGTTACGGAAACGAGTCCGTCATGGAGCTTATCGGTAATGTCTATACACTCGCCGGCAAGATCCTGCCCGGGACCCTCACAGCGGCAAGCGATGATGGCGAGAAGCTCGTCCTCTGCCTTCTTATCAGCCCAGCCGTCCTCGTCGGTGAGACCCTCAAAGATCACGGCTCCGTCGTTGATGGGGCCGCAAATATCCATGTGACGTTCGGTTATGGCACGCTTTCCGAGCTCGGGATATTTCTCGCGAACAGCTCCGTTGCAGAATCCCGTGGGAAAATATTTATCGTCAAGTATCCATGCATCCATACCGAGCTTTCGGCACTCGTCAAATATGAGGCGCACGTCCTCAAACCATGCCTCTCTTGCAAAGCCCTCATGCGGACGTGACTCTATGCATACGGAAGAAACTCCCGATGCGTGTATTCTGTGAAGCTCTTCAAGGAGGATCTCGTCGTCCTCACCGTGCTGCCAGAAGAAGGGGAGAATGTGATTCTCGCTCTTTCCCGCGAGCACCTGCTGCAGCTTGTTTTTCATTGTTATTACCATGCCTTTCTTTGATTTGTGACGCTTTTTCACAGCCTTGAGGCTGTGAAAAATGCCGACCGACTTTTGTCGGCAAGGCACAAATGGGTTTGAAAAAGCTGACGTACGCTTTAAGCGTACTTTATTTTCAAACTTAAACTTAACCTTTCTTTGCCGATACGGCAAGTGTTATCACTAATAATTATAACCTACGCGGTGTCTTTAGTCAATAAGCTCTTCGGCACTTCGTGAATTTTTTTGCCGGGCGGTGCGGTATATAAAATTAGTGTTGCAAATATATTAAAATCGTGGTAAAATGTATATGTATGTATACACAGCCGCTGACTACGCGGTGAACAGGAGGTTTCCGTGGAAGGACGCTTTGATAAACCTGCAGTTATCGGACTTTGCGGCAGAAGCGGTGCGGGAAAAGGGTTTGCTTCGGCACTTTTTGCTGAGCTCGGTATACCCTCCGTCGACACGGATGCCGTGTACAGGGAGCTGACATCCCCAAGGAACAGCAGAGATGAGCTTTCGGACTGCATGAAGGAGCTTGTCTGTATTTTCGGTGAGGGTATCCTGGCAGATGACCTTTCCCTTGACAGACGCAGGATGGCTGACATTGTCTTTGCAGTCGGCAACAGAGAAAAGCTTGAGATGCTGAACCGTGTGACCCATCGACATATATTAAAGCGCACCGATGAGCTGATAATGCATTATGCCGAGCTCGGAGCGCCTGCTGTTGTGGTGGATGCCCCCGTGCTGTTTGAAAGCGGATACGACAAGAAATGTGATCTGACCGTAGCGCTGACGGCGCCGGATGAGCTTCTCACCGAGCGCATCATGAGGCGTGACGGTATCACTGAGGAGATGGCTAGACGACGTCTTGCATCACAAAAGAGTACAGATGAGCTGCAAGCTCTTGCGGATATGGTTATCGTTAATGACGGCACAGAGGATGAACTGAGGGAAAAGATAAAAATGGCGGCAGATCTTGCCATTCGGAAAGGAAAGAGAAAAAGTGAAGCTTAAAACACCGATCAAGCGCAGCTTGGTGATAATAACAATTATCCTTTTGTCTGTTCTTATCGGAATCATATACGATTCGGTGTGGAAGGGGATAGACCGTAAAAGCTATCCGCGTGAGTACAGCGAATATGTGGAGGTGTATTCCGAAAAGTACGGAGTGCCCGAATATGTGATCTACGGCGTTATCAAATACGAGAGCAACTTCGATTCAGGCTGCCGCGCCGAGGACGGCGGAGTTGGGCTTATGGGACTTTCGGAGAGCGAGTTCGACTATCTTCTCAGGCTTGATATGGCAAGTCTCGACAGTGACAGCCGTTACGGCCCCGAAACGAGTATAAAATACGGAAGCTTTCTTCTTGCTCACCTTCATGCCAAGTTCGGAAGCTGGGACGCTGTGCTTGCTGCAAAGACCGTTCCTGTCACAGAGTGGGAGGATTGGCTTCGTGACAGCTCATGCTATGATGAGGACGGTGTATTCGTGAATGTTCCCGATCCGGAAGCGATGGAGCGTGGAGAAAAGATCGCGGAATACGTGCAAAAGTACCGCGAGATGTATTACGACTGAAAAATAAATCAACGAAAGGTATGGTAATAAATATGGCAAATGAAAAAACAAAGGCACTTGCTGAAAAGCTTTTCTACAAAAAGAAGGATGTTTTTACAACAAAGAGTCCCGCAGAGCTTGCGGATATGATGTCCTTTGCTGAGGACTACAAGGCTTGGCTCGATGTATCCAAAACAGAGCGCGAGGCGGTCGCTGAGATGATCCGCATCCTTACAGAGGCAGGCTTTGCCGAGTATAAGCTGGGCGACTCTGTTAAGGCAGGGGACAAGCTTTACTATAACAACCGCGGAAAGAGCCTCTTTGCATTCAACATCGGTACTGAGCCTATTGAGAACGGTATACGCATCTGTGCATCCCATATCGACTCACCGAGACTTGATATGAAGCCCGTTCCGCTTTTTGAAAACGATGGCATAGGCTATCTCAAAACTCACTACTACGGCGGAATCAGAAAGTATCAGTGGACCACCATTCCGCTTGCACTTCACGGTGTGGTTACAAAGGCTGACGGAACTACTGTAAACGTAACTATCGGTGAGGATGTGGGTGACCCCGTATTCTGCATTTCCGATCTTCTTCCCCACCTTGCTCAGGATCAGAACCAGAAGAAGCTTGGCGAGGCCTTTACAGGCGAAGGACTCAATATCATGGTCTGCTCATCTCCCTATATTGACGAGGACGGTGCAGTAACCGACGAGGGCGTAAAGCTCAACGTAATGGCTATGCTCAACGAGAAGTACGGCATCGTGGAGTCCGATTTCATCGCGGCAGAGCTTACCGCAGTTCCCACAGGTAAGGCTGTTGATGTTGGTCTTGACAGATGGCTCATCGGCGGCTACGGACACGATGACCGCTGCTGTGCTTATCCCTCACTCCGTGCACTTCTTGACAACACAGACAGCGTGCACACCAATATCATGGTTTTCGCTGATAAGGAAGAGATAGGCTCAAACGGCGCTACAGGTATGCGCTGCTCACTGCTTGTTGATCTTATCGACACCCTTTCTGAGACTCTCGGCTCAAACGGTGCCCTTGTAAGAAGCCGTTCTCTCTGCCTTTCCGCAGACGTTTCCGCAGCTTACGACCCCAATTATCCCGAGGTCTATGAGAAGCGCAATTCCGCTATGCTCCATTGCGGCGTGTCGCTCTGCAAGTACACAGGTTCCCGCGGTAAGGCAGGTACTAACGATGCTCCCAGTGAGTATGCGAGCTTTGTTACCGGAATGCTCGATAAGAACTCAGTCAACTGGCAGATGGTCGAGCTTGGCAAGATAGATCAGGGCGGCGGAGGAACAGTTGCAATGTTTATCGCCGAATCCAATATCGACACTATTGATATCGGTGTGCCCGTTATCTCTATGCACGCCCCCTTTGAGATAATCTCAAAGGCAGATCTCTACGAGACTTACAGAGCATTCTCTGCATTCTGCAAATAATTCATTTGCCGTACCTTTGGGCACCAAAGGTACGGCGATGTGTCTGAATAAAGAAAAAAGAAAACCCTGAAAGGATTATCTATATGACCGAGAGGCTTCGTGATGCCGAAAAACGGTATGTGACCATTGAGAGTATACTTTCCGACGTCGAGACTGTGTCCGACATGGAAAAGTATACGGCTCTGATGAAGGAGTACAAGTCTCTGACTCCGCTTATAGAAAAATACAGAGAATATACTGCGGCAGAAAAGCTTATGGCAGATTCTCGCGAGCTTATGGAGCTTTCCGACGATGCCGAGCTTCGTGAGCTTGCCGCCGAGGAATACAAGGATTCAAAGGAAAGGCTTGCGACCTGTGAGGAGGAGCTGAAGATCCTTCTTCTGCCACGGGATCCCATGGACGATAAGAACGTTGTTGTGGAGATACGTGCAGGCGCGGGCGGAGACGAAGCGGCGCTGTTTGCAGGCGTGCTCTTCCGTATGTACACCATGTATGCCGATTCAAAGAGGTATAAGACCGAAGTAGTTAACATGAACGAGACGGGACTCGGCGGCTACCGCGAGATCACCTTCATCGTTTCCGGTGACGGAGCTTATTCGCGATTCAAGTACGAAATGGGTGTCCACAGAGTTCAGCGCGTGCCCGAAACCGAGACATCGGGCAGGATCCACACCTCCACAGCTACCGTTGCGGTGCTCCCCGAGGTTGAGGATGTTGAAGTAGAAATAAAGGACTCCGATCTCGTTATTGAGACTATCAAATCAAGCGGTGCAGGCGGTCAGCACGTCAATAAGACCGAGTCTGCCATCCGCCTCCTCCATAAGCCCACGGGTATCGTTATAGAGTGTCAGGATGAACGAAGCCAGCACAAGAACCGCGACCGTGCCATGAAGCTTCTGCGCGCAAAGCTCTACGATATGAAGACTGCGGAGCAGAATGAAAAGATCGCTTCCGAGCGCCGTTCTCAGGTAGGAACGGGAGACCGAAGCGAACGTATAAGGACCTATAATTATCAGCAAGGACGCATTACAGACCACAGAATAGGGCTGACCATCCACTCTCTCGAGACCTTCCTCAACGGAGATATTGACACCGTAGTTGATGCTCTTGCAACCGCAGATGCGGCGGCAAAGTTGAAGGGTGCGGACGCGTGAGCTTAAGGATTTTTTTGAAATGAAGACAGAGTATTATAAAATCAACGGCAGTGCTGAGGATGTAACAGCGCTTGAGAAGGCGGGAGAGATACTGAGAAACGGCGGACTTGTGGCTTTTCCTACTGAGACCGTCTACGGACTCGGCGCATCGGCGCTTTCTCCCACGGCGGCAGAAAAGATCTATGCCGCCAAGGGCAGACCTTCGGACAACCCGCTGATCGTTCATGTGGCACATCCCGAGGATGCGGACGAGCTTGCAATCACATCTTCGTTATACTATGAGCTTGCAGAGCGCTTTATGCCGGGACCCCTTACGGTCATCATGCCAAAGCGCGAGTGCGTGCCCGATGCTGTTACGGGAGGACTGTCGACCGTTGCTGTCAGATGCCCCGAAAACAAGACCGCACGCAGACTTATCCTGGCGGCGGGAGTACCTGTGGCTGCACCAAGTGCAAACCGTTCAGGCAGACCTTCACCCACATCAGCTTCCCATGTGAAGCTTGATATGGACGGACGGATCGATATGCTCATCGACGGCGGCGACTGCGAGATAGGTGTCGAATCCACCGTCGTTACCATAGTTGACGGCAGATGCACCGTGCTGAGACCGGGTGCCGTTACGGAGGGTATGCTCAGCGAGGTATGCTCATCTGTCAGCGTTGACAAGGCGGTCACAGACCCCGCACTTGCAGGCGAACATCCCGAATCCCCCGGAATGAAGTATAAGCATTACGCTCCTCTTGCCGATGTTATCCTCGCAGAGGGTGATCTTGGGGACTTTGTCAGCTACGTAAATGAAAACGCAGGTGAAAAGGATGCCGTATTTGCAAGCCGAAACGAGAGTGCACTTTTCTCATGCCGTGTGCTGGAAACAGGGGAAAGCGGAACACCCGCTGAGCTTAACCACAGCCTTTATTCTCTCCTCAGAATGGCGGATGAGCTGTCACTTGAGAGAGTGTACATAAAGTGTCCGCCGAGAGAGGGCGAGTATCTTGCTCTGTTTAACAGACTCATCAGAGCCGCAGGCGGAAAGATAACGAAGATATAAACAATTACTGATAAAAATAAAAAAGGTACGGAATTAAGATGGCAAAAAAGAAAAAAGTCACCGAACAGACCGAATATACCGAAGCATACATCCAGAATCAGGAGATCACCGAGACCATAGAGAAAAACTATATGCCGTACGTTATGACGGTTATCGTGTCCCGTGCGATCCCCGAGATAGACGGTTTTAAGCCGTCACACAGAAAGCTTCTCTATACGATGTATAAGATGGGGCTTCTTACGGGAGCAAGGACGAAGAGCGCCAATGTCGTAGGTCAGACCATGCGCCTGAACCCTCACGGCGACGGAGCGATCTACGAAACTCTTGTGCGACTTACAAGAGGTAACGAAGCGCTTCTTCATCCCTTTATCGACTCAAAGGGAAGCTTCGGTAAGCAGTACAGCCGCGATATGGCGTACGCCGCATCACGTTATACTGAGGTAAAGCTTGATCCTATCTGCGCAGAGATATTCGCCGGTATCGACAAGAACGCAGTTGAAATGGTGCCGAACTATGACAACACCATGAAGGAGCCCGCTCTACTTCCCACTACGTTCCCAAATGTTCTCGTGTCTCCCAATACAGGTATCGCCGTAGGTATGGCATCCTCCATTTGCTCCTTCAACCTTGGTGAGATATGCGACGGAACCATAGCGCTTCTTAAAAATCCTAAAACATCCACGGACAAGCTTCTCGATATTATAAAGGCTCCCGATTTTTCGGGCGGGGCATCTCTTATCTACGACAGAGAACAGCTCAAAAAGATATACGAGACGGGTACGGGCTCGGTCAAGCTCCGTGCAAGATACGATTACGATAAGAAAAACGGTTGTATCGAGATCCTGCAGATACCGTACTCCACGTCCATTGAGGCAATACAGAGCAAGATAACCGAGCTTGTAAAGGACGGAAAGCTTAAGGAGGTCACCGACTTCAGAGATGAGATCGACCTTAACGGCTTTAAGCTTACTCTTGACCTGAAGCGCGGAAGCGATCCCGATCAGGTCATGGCAAAGCTTTATAAGCTTACTCCCCTTGAGGACCGCTTTGCCTGCAACTTTAACGTGCTTATCGACGGCGCACCGAAGCAGCTCGGCGTTGCGGGGATCCTTACTGAGTGGATCCGCTTCCGCATCGGATGCCTGAAGCGTGAGTTGACACATGAGCTTGGCAAGAAACGTGACAAGATGCACCTCTTACGGGCACTCGGAAAGATACTTCTCGATATAGATAAGGCTATTGCAATTGTCCGTGAGACTGAGAAAGAGTCAGACGTTGTACCGAGACTTATGGAAGGCTTCAAAATTGATCAGATACAGGCGGAATATATCGCAGAGATCAAGCTCCGCCACCTTAACCGTGAGTATATAATCGAGCGTATCAAGGAGATCGAGAGTCTCGGCCGCGAGATCCATGAGCTTGAGGAGACTATAGCTGACGAGCTCAAAATTAAGGCGCGTATCATCGAACAGCTCCGCGACATCAAGAAAAAATTTGCCCGTCCCAGAAAGACTCAGCTCATCTATGCCGACGATATTACGGAAGAGGTAGATCTTGACCAGACCGAGAACTACAATATCCGTGTGGTTCTCACAAGGGACGGATATTTCAAAAAGACCACATATCAGTCACTCCGCGGTGCCGATGAGCAGAGGCTCAAGGACGGCGACGAGATTCTTGCCCTCGAGGATACCGAGAATATTGCGGAGCTTATGTTCCTTTCCGATAAGGCAAGAGCTTATAAGGTAAAGGCTGACGATTTTGAGCCTGTCAAGGCATCGGCTCTCGGAGACTTCCTTCCTGCAAAGCTCGGATTTGACGATGACGAAAAGCCTATCCTTATGAAATCCATGCTGAACGGGTATTCGGCGGGGCATCATATCGTGTATATCTTCGAAAACGGTAAGGGTGTGCGAGTTCCCGTGTCTGCATACGATACCAAGGGTAACAGACGCCGCTTGACGGGTGCTTATTCCGATGCATCCCCCGTGGTTGCCGCATTCTATGAAGAAAAGCCTGCGGATATACTCATCATGTCGGGCGACGGACGCGGTATCCTCATAAATTCCGCGCTCATTCCCGAAAAGACCACAAGAACCGCGTCAGGCGTCATACTCATGAGTCTCAAGAAGGGTCAGAAGGTAACAGAGGCATACTTCGGTGAGAAGGCGGCATCATATCCGTCAGCACAGAAGTATAAGAAAACAAAGATACCGTCACCCGGAGTGCTTCCGAGGAAGGATGCCTCACAGCTTTCAATGACGGATGACGAATAAGGAGTTGCTTTATGAAAAATAACGAAACAAAGAAGCCCCGCGAAAGCAAAGCCAAGATGGCAAGCAGGATCCTTGCGCTGATCATGGCATTCCTTATGGTAGCCGGCGGTGCCGCTTATGCCATAATGCTTATGGTATCGGCATTCTGAAAACAGTATTTATGGAACTTCTTATTACAGTTGCCGTGTGCTTTTTTGCGGGAATGGGCGCGGGACTCGGCACAGGTCTTGCAGGACTTTCAGCCGCGGCGGTAGTCTCGCCGATGCTCGTTACTTTTCTCGATTTTCCCGCATACAGTGCAGTCGGCATTGCTCTTGCATCTGATGTGCTTGCGTCCGCCGTTTCTGCATTTACTTACGGCAAGAAAGGTAATCTCGATATAAAGAACGGTTCGGTGATGCTTGCCTCCGTGCTTGTGTTCACTCTGGTGGGAAGCTTTGCGGCGTCGTTTCTGCCGAACAGCACAATGGGTGGTTTTTCGAAATTTATGACACTTGCTGTGGGTATAAAGTTTATCTTGAAGCCGGTTATGACCGAGGCTGCAGGACGAGAGAACCTGACCTTTAAAAAGCAAGTCACCCAAGGTATCGTCAGCGGTTCGGCAATAGGTTTTATCTGTGGCTTTGTAGGTGCAGGCGGTGGAATGATGCTACTGCTTGTTCTTACGAGCGTTCTCGGCTATGAGCTGAAACGTGCCGTGGGAACCAGCGTGTTCATTATGACCTTTACAGCCCTTACGGGAGCTGTATCCCATTTCGTGATTGACGGCGTTATGCCTGATATGCTGATCCTTTTCCTTTGCGTCATATTTACACTTGTGTGGGCAAGGATAGGTGCAGCGTGGGCAAACCGTGCCGACGTCAAACGGGTAAACAGAGCCACAGGCATCGTGCTCTGTGTGCTTGGTATCTTTATGCTGATGTTTTAAAGTGATACCGCGCCTCTGCTGTTCACACAGCAGAGGCGCGGTATTTTTTGTGCTTATTAAAATATTATATCCTGTCGATTCTGAACATTCTCATCTGACCTGCGTACATATCAAATCCGCCCCACGGCGCATCGGGAGCTGTAGGAGCCATATATCCCTCGCTCTTTCCGTTCATAGTAAGCTCGGTAAGACGGCACTTGTCCGTATCATAATAGACATTGAAGGTAGAATGACTCTTGCGGTTGAGATTTACAAGGCACATATACTCGGTACCCTTTTCGTCCTCAAAGAAGCTTACTACTGCATCTTCAAAGGTAGTGAGATTTATAAGCTCGTGAGACTTTTCGTCAAACTTCGGATAAGCGCCGCCCCAATCGTTTCCGAGGAAGAAGGTGCTCTTTCTCTTAAGGGACATAAGGATCTCGCCGTAATGATCGTTAAGACGTCTCTGGGTACGCATCATGGCGTAATAGAGCTCTGTCTTGTTGCCGTACTCGTCGATGGGAGAGCCGTAATATTCGTGTCCCTCGAGTCTGTCGTAGAAGCGGAACCACATAACTCCGCGGCAACCGCAAGCGGCAGCGGTGTTCACCATCCAGCGAAGCTCGTTTTCCGTAGGGATGCGGTATGCGTAGTGAGCACTGCAAAGGAGGTTTGCCCAGACGTCGGGAGCTCCTGCCTTTTCGGCTGCTTCGACAGTACCTCTGATCGCTTTAAAGTATGAGGGTATGCAGTCGTCGTTTATCATAGGCTCATAAAGGTCAAGGGTGATAAAGGAGATACCGAGGTCATTTCCTATGTGGTCGAACCACTCTTCGAATGTCACGCCACCGAAGGATTCCTTGTCCATCTTGTATGTACCGCTTCTGTAGTTTACGAATGGATGAAGCTCGGGAGCTACCTTCTTCTGTATTCTGTAGCACTCGGCAACTGCTGAGAAAAATTCCTTTCCGAGAGGCTCGTCTGCTACGTAGAAGCCGTAGAGGGCGGGGTGCCCCTTGAGCATCTCGTAAACCTCGCGGAATCGTTTTTCATATGCCTCGGGTCCTTCTGTCGTTAGGATGAACTTCGGAAGTGATTCGCGGTCGGGGATGTTGAGTCCCTGGACACCTACGATGAGCTTCATACCGCGCTTTTCTGCGGCATCAAGGAAGGGAATGACCTCCTCGGGAGATGTGCCGTTGAATATTCTCGGTGCCATAGGATGGGTAAATCCGCAGTTTTTCCAAAGGTCGAGCTCATCGGGTGTGAAATCACTGACGGGGTTGTATACCCAAGTCGTAAAGGGGAATTTCTGTGCCATAGTTGTTTTCCTTTCGGTGTGGTTTTGAATACTTATATCATAAAGCGGAAGGGTTCGCAGTCGCCCTTGTCCGTGTACTCTATCTTGTCAAACCTGTAACCGTATATCGAATCGGTCTTAGCCAGAGTGAATTTCACTGTGTGAGAACGGGAGAGGGACATATAATCGCCGTAGACCTGTACGTGAACTTCAAGCTTGTCATCCGTTTCAAAGACACGTGTTACATCATAGTAGGAATGTACTCCGCCGTGACCGGTCTGTGCCCACAGTCCGTCAGTCTCGCTTGCATATTTTTCGTTTGGCTTCCATGAGTCAAGTCCGAAAAGCTCCTTTGCAGATGCGGAAAACTCGTCTGCGGTCATCATGCCGTCACCGTCACCGAGCCGTGAATCCAGAGAGAATATGAGATCACTGGTTCCGTGGTCAAACAGTTCTTTTTCCGTGACGGAAAGCGTGTAGCCATATACATTATGGGGAACGGCGTAGAAGATCATAGGGGCAATGATAGCCATTGCATCTTCCGGCACATCTACAGCTTCCGTGAGGCGTTCCCAGCTTCCTACGTTAAATAAGCTGTCACTTGCTTTTGTCATTCTGTAGGTGTATTTACCTATGGGCAGAGATTTAAACTGACTTTCCGTTACGGTGAAGGTGATCTCGTCTTTTAAAGTAGTATAATTATCGCCGTAGGAAACTTCCACCTCTCTCATTCGGACAGAGCCGAACTCAACAGTACAGAGCATGGCAAGGGCTGACACTTCAGCGCCGATCATGGAAGCGCAGGTGTTGAAGTCTCCGGAAAAGAATGCGCTGAGCCACTTTGCGTTGCTGTCACTTTCGGCGTTTGCCTTGAATGAATCGAGAAGTGCGGCGGTGTCAGACTCGGTAATGAGAAAGCTTTCAAGCTCACTTTTCGGAATTTTTACATCAACGTGACCGCCAAGAGCCTGAATTACTTCAAAAACAACCGTGACATAGTCTTTACTGTAATGGGAGTATATCTGGTATGAAGATGTCGGTATTAGAGGTGTATCGGCATAATTCAAGTAATCTTTGAGATTTTCCTGATAGTTTTTTTCAAAGATACTTCTTGCCTCTCCGAAGGTATTGAGTGCGTAGGTCTCAACTATGCGTGTAAACTCATCATTGATATGATAAATATCGGCAAGTCCCAAAGTGTAGGCAGTATTGGCATCATAGTTTATAGGTAAACACATATTGATGGGATGGGCAGCATTCTTTACGTTCCCGTAGCCTGTGAAAGCAATGCTTGTAATACTTCCATCGGTGTAGATATCCTCTGCTTTAAGCTCTACGGTAAGATCTTTAATGTCTTTGAAGAAAACACGGAAAATCTTGCTTTTAATTTCATTTACTATAAAATCACGAGCAGCTCCGTCAAACTCATTTCCTTCGGGGAGTGTTATTTTGATATTTGTATTCCTCGTGACATCAATGATACTCATGATATCTTCTTTGGGCTCTTCAGGCTTTTCATCGGTAACAGCGGTCGTGCTTTCCGGAACAGTGCTTTCAACTGTTGTACTTTCCGCTGTTGTGCTCTCTGCTTCGGGCTTTTCGGTCTTTGCAGAGCATCCTGCAAGCAGGAGTGTTATGATGCAAAGAAGTATTGCGGTAATTCTTTTTGTCATGATCATGACTCCTTTCTTCACGTTGTTTATAATGGTGCCTTCATAAATACAGATGTAAAAACAGTGCTAACGGGTTCATTTTAACTAACTTTTTTATATTTTACCATAATATTTGTGCGAAAGCAATATAATGAAGGATTTTATATTGCCATATTGCAATAACCGGCATAATAGTCGTGTGCTTTTTATTCTTACTTACAAATGTGTTGACTTTGTGATGAAGATAATGTATAATCATGATGAAAAAAGCAGTGGAGGAATTATATGCTTGACAGTGTGATCTCATTTGTAAATGACCAGCTTTACAGCAAGGTTCTTATTATTTTACTTATTCTCGGCGGACTTTATTTTACTTTCCGTTCGCGCTTTGTGCAGTTCCGCCTCTTTGGTGAGCAGTGGCGCGTAGTCACGGAAAAGTCCGAGAACGGCGGAGTTTCGTCATTCCAGGCACTTATGGTGTCTACCGCTTCAAGAGTCGGAACAGGTAATATCATCGGCGTGTCGACTGCCCTTTGCCTCGGTGGGTTTGGGTCTGTGTTCTGGATGTGGGTCATCGCAGTTATCGGTTGTGCCAGTGCTTTTGTCGAGAGTACCCTTGCTCAGATATTCAAAAAACGCGGTATAGACGGAAGCTACGGCGGACCGTCCTATTATATCGAGACAGCGCTTAAATGCCGTCCTCTTGCAGTAATTTTCTCGATACTTCTTATAATAACCTACGGATGCGGCTTTAATATGCTGGCTTCCTACAATCTGCAGTCAACCTTTCAAAAATATCCCTTTTATAACGTAAGTGTGACACCGTGGATCATCGGCGGTATTACGGCGCTTCTCGTTGCTGTCTGTCTTTTCGGCGGCGGAAAGCGTATCGTTAAGGTCACAAGTACCCTCGTTCCCTTTATGGGTATCGCCTACGTTATCATTGCACTTGTAATTTTGGTACTTAACATTACCGATATCCCTTCGGTTTTTGAACGTATCTTCAGCGAAGCCTTTGATTTCGAAGCTATCTTCGGAGGCTTCAGCGGTTCCTGCGTAATGTACGGTATCAAACGCGGTCTTTTCTCAAACGAAGCAGGCGTGGGATCAGCTCCCAACGCATCGGCATCGGCTGAGGTCAGTCATCCCGCAAAGCAGGGGCTTGTGCAGATGCTTTCTGTGTTCCTTGACACCATCGTTATCTGCTCCGCGACGGCGTTCATGTGTATGTGCTCGGGAGTAGAGCCCTCCGAGAGTCTGTCCGGTGCTCCCTACGTTCAGGAATCTCTTAGGAGCGTGTTCGGAGAATTTGGTCCTGTATTTATTACTGTTGCTATGATACTCTTCGCTTTCACAACTCTTCTCGGAAATCTTTTCTATGTGGAGCAGTGCATCAAGCATATCATGAAGCGTACTCCGTCGAAGCCCTTTATGTACGTTTACTATATTATCGCTACGGCGCTTATCTTTGTCGGTGCAGGACTCAGTGCGGGACTTCTCTGGAACATTGCCGACGTTACCATGGGAGCTATGACGCTTATCAATATGCCCGTCATTCTGATCCTCGGCAGGTATGCGTTCCGTGCCCTTGACGATTACACCGCTCAGCGAAAAGCAGGGAAGACACTTTCCTTCCGCAGTGCGGATATCGGACTTGAAGGCAAGACCGAATACTGGAAATAACAAGTGTCTCCATAGATCTTCGGAAAACGATGGTCTATGGGGATTTGTTTTATTAATGCAGAACACTCTTTGGATAGATCAATATATAAAACGCTAAATACTCCGACTAAAGCCTTGAAAATCATTGCTCAAGGGGGTATAATGTACTTATATTGCACATAAGGAAAAACAAAATGACAGATTACAAAAAACTAAACAGCTCACTTCGCGCCATTACCCAAGATGTACCCCATCTCATTGCCAATCTCGCAAACGCTTCGGCAATTGTCTATGGTGGACTTAGTGACATCAACTGGGCGGGATTTTATCTTGCAGAAGACGGAAATCTCATCCTCGGTCCCTTTCAGGGGAAGCCTGCCTGTATAGAGATCCCAATGGGACGCGGAGTCTGCGGCACAGCGGCAAGTCTCGGACGAACTGTCGTTGTGCCGAACGTACACGAATTTGAAGGGCACATTGCCTGCGACAGCGAGTCAAACAGCGAGATCGTGATACCCATATACCGTGCAGGCAAGCTTTTCGGCGTTCTTGACATAGACAGTCCCGTATTCGGACGGTTTACGGAAACGGACAAAGAGGGGCTTGAAGAATTTGTACACATTATAGAGGACTTTTTGAATAGGATCTGACATGAACAAGACTTTAAATATGACCAAGGGAAGTCCGCTGAAGCTTCTCCTTGTGTTTGCACTGCCGCTTATGCTCGGCAACGTATTTCAGCAGATGTACACTGTCGTTGATACCGCCATCGTCGGACGCGGAGTAGGTCTTACCGCTTTGGCGGCTCTCGGAACTGTGGACTGGCTTAACTGGATGTTTGTCGGAATAGCTCAAGGCTTTACTCAGGGCTTTTCGGTGAAGATCGCCCAGAAGTTCGGTGAAGGAGATGCATCGGGCGTGCGCAGATATGCGGCACATTCGGCACGCCTTTCCATCATCATCGCTTTGGGCGGAGTGATTTTTGCCGAAGCCGCCTTGCCCGCTTTTCTTTGGCTCCTTCGTGTTCCGTCTGAGCTTTATCCTATGGCGGAGCTTTATTCACGTATCATAATGGGCGGCTTTCCTGCGGTCGTGTTTTTTAACTATTGCTCAGCTATGCTCCGTGCAGTGGGAGACAGTAAAACGCCTCTGTTAGCTATGGTCGCGGCTTCCTTTACGAATATTGTCCTTGACTTGATTGCTGTCTTTGTCCTCGGATGGGGAATCGCAGGCGCCGCGGCAGCAACCGTATTCTCTCAGGTTCTTGCGGGTACTGTCTGTGCTGTTCGAATGACAAAAACCAAGGAGCTTCGCTTTTCAAGGAAGCTTATGGGAAAAGACCGTGCGCTGTCTGCAGATCTTATGCGCATCGGTACGCCTATGGCACTGAAGAATCTTATAATCAGTGTTGGCGGAATCGCAGTTACATCTGTTGTGAACGGCTTCAGCATGAGCTTTATTGCAGGCTTTACTGCGACGAACAAGCTGTTCGGTATCCTTGAAATAGCCGCTATTTCCTACGGATACGCTGTGACCACCTACATCGGGCAAAATTTCGGTGCGGGTCTGTTTGAGAGGATAAAGCGGGGGATGAGGGCGGCTGTGATACTTTCGCTACTCACGTCTCTCGTTATAGCGCTGATAATGTTCCTGTTCGGTCGGCAGATAACCATGCTCTTTATCGCCGAGGAGGATCCCCTTCTCGTTGCAGCCGCAGGGGACACGGCATATCTTTATCTTCGCGTTATGAGCGTGTGCCTGCCTGTCTTATATATGCTACACGCATTTATGGCGGCGCTTCAGGGACTTGGTAACACGGTAGGTCCCATGATTTCCGGAATTATCGAATTTGTTCTCCGCGTGGTCATTTCTGTGGTCGTAGGTTTTACGTCGTTTTCTTTCGGCATCTTTCTTGCTGAAGTTTCTGCGTGGTTCGGTGCGGCGGGATATATGGGTATCGTTTATTATCGGGATATGTACCGCTTATGTAAAAAAGCGGAATTATCTGCAAACGTCTCACAAGAAATCAAAGAGTTATGACTTTTGCCGATTTTTGCTTGAAAGATCCGCAAAAAAACACCTGACATCCGTAAAGATGGCAGGTCAGCTTGCTAACAAACCCTGTGCGAAAGCACAGGGTTTGTCAAATTAAACAAAGACTAAATCAAAAGTAAAAGGGGATGCGCGACCTGCGGGTCGCTTTTTGGACGAATAAGGGGGATTTCGCACTCTGTCCTACTTCGTTTAGCGAAGTAGCCGCGACTCAGGGCGCTGCCCCAAGACCCCGCGCCCTTTTAAAAAAGGTCGATCAAAACTTTTATGCATTTTGTCAGCATAAGACCTTTGTCAGCGTTCTGACCTGACATCCGTAAAGATGGCAGGTGATTTTTGTAGTACGGGAATTACTGCAGGATCATCTCGGTGACGGCAGTTTATCATTTAGCGTACTTGTCGAGGAAAATGATGTTTTTTAAGCGAAAGACTTTCCCTCAGCCGCCCAGAGCATACCGCGCTTCATAAGAAGCTCTGCCTCGGGGGTGTCGCGGAAGAGCTCGGCGTTGTGACCTACGGAAAGGTAGAATACTCTTCCAAGTCCCCAATACTTCGTCCATGCCACGGGCATATCGCAGGATTTGTTTGTCGCGTGGCAGCCGTTTGCTAAGGGAACCCGCGTGGTGGCAAGAATCTCGATGGCAGGGTCAACGTGCATATAGTATTGTTCACTGCAAATAGAAAAATCCTTGATGCCTTCGGTGATGGGGCTTGATGAGGGTATTATGTTTACAGTGTGCTCAATGTCGTTGCCGGGATGAGCTACGAACTGACCTCCGGTGAGAAAATGCCAATCGGTATCATTCCTGAATGCGTCACACATTCCGCCGTGACAGCCGGCAAGACCTGTTCCGCGGCTCACTGCAAGACAGACGTTCTTTGTGTATTCCGTCGGGATCTCTCCCATAGTCCAGCAAGGGACGATCAGATCGTATCCACAAAGCTTTTCCGCATCCTTGAGGCAGTCAAGAGTATCATATACCTCGACGTCACAGCCTTCCTTTGTCAGGATATGTGCAAATCTTTCGGAAACACCGGCGGGGTCGTGACCTTCCCAACCGCCTTGAAATATAAGTACTTTTTTCATAATATCGTAATTCTCCTTAAAGTGTGTCTTTAACACTATTGTAATAGAAAAAACTTGAAAAATCACGCCATATATGATATAATAATCAATGGATTATAGACAAAATTTGTGTTTTTATACATTGTGCGGAGTGTGTTATGTTTTATGAGCTTGATCACCCGATGGATGCGCGTTATTATAAGATACAGAAGGATACGGATCTCAGTTTCCCCGTTCACATACACCACTGCTTTGAGCTAATCTGTGTTACTGAGGGAGAGATGATGGTCACCCTTGACGATAAGGAATACCGCTTGACTGCAGGTCAGGCGATCCTCGTATTTCCAAACAGAATGCACTCTATACATACACCAAAGTCGAGCAGAGACGTGATCGTTATCTTTTCAAGAGAGCTTGTGGGTACTTATGCCAAGTGTGTTGAGGAAAAAGTACCGACGGAAAGCGTTTTTATGCCGTCGATACACCTTTTTGAGCAGACTGCGGCGCTTTCGCCTGATGCCGACCTTATAAGTGTTAAGGGACTGCTCTATTCCCTTTGCGGAGAATTTCATAAAAATGCCGAGTATATGGACTCAAGCCTCTCGTCCTCGTCTCTTCTTTACCGTATGTTTGAGTTTATCGAAAAGAATTACGGAGGCGACTGCTCCCTCGGTGCTCTTGCTCATGAGCTTGGTTATGAGTATACCTATATGTCGCGCTATTTCAAGCAGTGTGTCGGAATTTCATATAACGACTACGTCAACGAATACCGCACCGGCAGAGTTTGCTACTTTCTCACGTGCTCGGACAAGACGGTTCTTGAGATATCTGACGAATGTGGGTTCAATTCGCTGCGCAGCTTGAATCGTAACTTCAAGGAAAGGCTGGGTATGACCCCGACGGAATACAGACGCGCGCGTGCGGATATAAAGGATTCAAAAGGAGAATAGCGTGAAAGTTCAAATAGTTTTAACCGAAACTACAGCGATTTCACGCGCAAACAAACACTAAAAATCAAAAGTCCGATTTTTGTCTGCTTCGCAGACACGTGTTTAGCGTGAAAGGGATGAAAACTATCACGTAATGTTTTACTGTTTCACGCGCAAACAAACACTAAAAATCAAAAGTCCGATTTTTGTCTGCTTCGCAGACACGTGTTTAGCGTGAAAGGGACGAAAAACTATCACGCA
>JAFUPK010000041.1 GCA_017481265.1 Clostridia bacterium | reverse complement strand
GGGTCGCTTTTTGGACGAATAAGGGGAATTTCGCCCTCTGCGGAGGGCGACTCGGGACTCTGTCCCAAGACCCTGCGCCCTTTTAAAAAAGGTCGATCAAAACTTTTGTGCATTTTGTCAGCGCAAGACCTTTGTCAGCGGCCTGATATCCGCCCGTATGGGCGGATATCTTTTATATAATTTCTCATCCGGCAGTCTGAATATTCTTGTTTAGCGATAGTTTATCGTTTGTGGTTGCCTTTCCGTCTTACCTTATCAAACGCGGGGTTGTAACCGTAAAAATTCTGTGCATCAAGGTCGTCTTGAGTCATTCTCAAAGCATCACCGAAGCGCTGGTAATGCACGAGCTCTCTTTCGCGAAGAAATTTCAACGGATCGCACACGTCGGGATCGTCTATCAGCCGAAGCAGGTTGTCATAGGCAAGCCGCGCTTTTTGCTCTGCTGCGAGATCCTCGTTAAGATCAGCAAGTACATCGCCTGTCACGCCGATATATTTGGCATCAAAGGGTACACCCGATGCATCGGCAGGATATACACCTGCTGTGTGATTGATAAAATACGCATCGAAGCCCGATGCCATAATTTCCTCGGGTGTCATTTTTCTCGTAAGCTGATGCATGATCGCGCTTATCATTTCCATGTGGGCAAGCTCCTCAGTACCCACGTCTGTCAAAATACCTGCGACCTTGCGGTTAGGCATGGAATAGCGCTGACTGAGGTATCTCGTTGCGGCTCCCAGCTCTCCGTGGGGACCGCCGAGCTGGCTTGCAATGATCTTGGCGTACTTAGGGTTCGGGTTCTTTATCTTAACCGGGTATTCGAGTTTTCTTTCGTAAATCCACATATCTGATCTGTCCTTTCTCCGTTAATCGCAGGAATATTCCCACGGCCAAGCGCTTTCTGTCCACTTCCAAGCATGACCTTTATTTCCCTTAATAGTCAACGGACCGAAGGAGTGCTCGTATTTTTCGGTAAGCTCTGCAAGCTTATCTGAATATTTGTTATAGTACTCCATAGCTTTCTTGTCATTCGGATGACCGTCGAGGTACAGCGCCGCTTCATACACTGCGAAGGAGAAAACCTGGATCTGTCTCATGAGTCTTTTCTTATCGTTCATATCACTTCCCCCTTCATCTGCGTGAACAGCCTTGGCTTCTGCCGTTGAAGGCACAGTCGCACGCGGCATTCATAAACGGAAAATCAAGACATTTGAAAATTGTTCCTCTTTCGAGACCAACTTCGGCATCGTATATATTTTCCCACTCCTGGTGAGGCGAATATACCATGGCAAGCGGTACTCCGTGAAGGTGAGGAGATTTGAAAGACTCACATGACCCACAACCGCATTCTGAGACAGAGTTATGACAGTCGCAGCCGTCGTTTTCTGTCTGAACTTCTGAATTTACAGGGCGGTAATACTCACGTGAGTTTTTATTTTTTCTCTGTGCTCTCCGCACATTACCGGGATAAAATACATTCTCGCCGTGATCGTCAAAATTGTCATCGAGAAGCTCTGAAAGAAAGTCATCCGTAAGACGATCAAGGGGCGTTCTGTTGTCGTTATTATATTCCATTTGTATTGTCCTTTTCTGATCTGGTAGCATAAGGAGACGTTACTCCTCAATTTGAGTATATGTTTATTGCGGCAAAAGCGTGAGTTAGTGCCGACAAATGCTTGACGAGGAATTTTTGTAGTGATATAATAAGGGCAAAGAGTTCAGGGGGGTATTAAAATGAACATCAATCTCGTTACTTTTAACATAAAGATCCAATCCGCTTCAAGTCTCGCTTCCAGAATTGACAGAATCGCAAAAAGAATCCGTACATCCGATGCTGACATCGTTTGCTTTCAGGAAATGTCTACAGATATGCAGTATGTCGCCGCGGCAAGCTTACCCGATTACGTATTCATCGGCGGCGGACGCTACTCAAACAGACGCGGCGAAGGAACACCCGTTGCTTATAAGCGCGAAAGGTTCGTTTTACAGGAATTTCGCACCCGCTGGCTTTCCTCGACACCGACAGTTCCCGAATCGACCTTCGGCGGAGATCAGAGCGGCTGTCCGAGAGTCTATGTGTTAGCTTTCCTCACCGACTTGAAAACAGGCGAGCATCTGAGAGTTTATAACACTCACTTTGACCACAAAGGTAAAAATGCCAGATATTCCGAAGCTACCTTGCTTATTAACGAGATCGAAAAGGATAATGAAATTTTTGAAACTCCTTTCGTTATAACGGGAGATCTTAACGCGATGCCGCATACGAAGGAGATAAAGCTCATCTCGGAACGCGAAGGCATCACGGATGTGACAAATCATTTTGAGCAGACCTTCAACGCATATGACGAGCCCTTTGATTACGGAGAAGAGGCAAAAATAGACTATATATTTGTCTCAGACGGAATCGTTTGCATAGATACGGCACTTTGGAACGAGAAGGAAAACGGCGAATATTTATCAGATCACTTCCCCATTTTTGCTTCTCTTGTTATTTAGAATATGAAAACGCACTGATTTGCGAAATTACGTAAAATCAGTGCGTTTTTTATAGAATTATGTTGCATCTTTGAATAAATTGTGATATAATTCGAATATCTATTTATTTTTTCGCCGATAACTGCGTTTTTTCGCAAATTTTAAGTATCGGCAAAATGAAAGGCATGGTCAATATGAATTCTCGTAATACCGCAAAAAGAATTCGCACTCTGATCGTAATGCTTCTTGCTATGTTTACTATCATGGCAACTCTTACCGCCGTCGTATTTGCTGACGGTGATGAGGCTGCGGCTGACACCACAGTCGTTACAGAAGAAGCTGCCGATTCAGAGGCAACTGAGGAAGATGATCTTCCGAAATGTGAAAACTGTGGAACACTTTTCACTACATGTCCGGATTGCGGACAACCTGTTATTGCTTGTAAAGATTGTGGAGTTTCCCTTGAATGTGGATGTACTCCCAAAACAAGCAAATTAGCTGATACTGCATGGGCGCTCCTTCCTCCCGTAATTGCTATCGGTCTCGCTCTCATCACGAAGGAAGTTTATTCTTCTCTTTTCGTGGGTATCCTTGCAGGTGCTCTTATGCACGCAAACTTCAAACCTCTGGCAACAATCGATACCATTATCAACGACGGTCTTATCGCATCACTTCAGGGATGTGCTGGAATCTTCATCTTCCTCGTGCTTCTCGGTATGCTCGTTGCGCTTATCAACAAAACAGGTGCTTCTGCGGCATTCGGTAAGTGGGCACAGAAGAACATCAAGACAAGAGTAGGCGCAATGCTCGCCACATTTGTTCTCGGTGTTCTCATCTTTATCGACGACTACTTCAACTGCCTTACAGTCGGTAGCGTTATGAAGCCTGTGACAGATTCTCATAAAGTCTCCAGAGCAAAGCTTGCATATCTCATTGACGCAACTGCAGCTCCTATTTGTATGATTCCTCCCATTTCCTCTTGGGCAGCCGCAGTGTCCGAGTTCTCCGAGGGAACAGGATATTCCGGATTTGAGCTCTTCATTCGCGCTATCCCCTACAACTTTTATTCTCTCATGACGCTTGTATTCATTGTTGCGATCACAGTTATGAAGTTTGACTACGGTCCCATGAAGAAGCACGAGTTCAACGCTATTACAAACGGTGATCTCTTCACAACAGGCGCAAGAAACGAAGTTGCAGAGTCTGAAGTAAACAGCCGCGGCAAGGTTATCGACCTTGTTCTCCCTGTAATCGTTCTTATTGCTGTATGTATTTTCGCTCTCGTTTATGTCGGCGGAATCCTTGACGGTGCAAGCTTCATTGATGCCTTCGGTAACACAGATGCTACAGTCGGTCTTCCTTGGGGTGCTATCATTGCTATCGTTCTCACAGTTATTTATCTCCTTTGCAGACGCGTTATTACCTTCAAGGATGCAATGTCCTGTCTCCCCGACGGCTTCAAGGCAATGGTTCCCGCTATCACCATTCTCACAATGGCTGCAACTCTTAAAAACGTTACCGGTCTTCTCGGTGCAGATGTTTACGTTGAAGGACTTATGAAGAACGCGGCAAGCGGTCTTACAAGCTTCCTCCCCGCTATTATCTTCCTCGTAGCTTGCTTCCTTGCATTCTCTACAGGTACATCTTGGGGTACATTCGGAATCCTTATTCCTATTGTTACAAGCATGTTCGGTGCAGGTAATGAGCTTCTCTACATCGGTATGTCCGCTTGCCTTGCAGGTGCGGTTTGCGGTGACCACTGCTCTCCTATCTCCGACACGACCATTATGTCCTCTGCCGGTGCTGAGTGCGATCACATCAACCATGTATCCACACAGATTCCCTATGCTGTTACTGTTGCCGGAATCTCCTTTGTTTCCTTCATTATCGCAGGATTCGTTCAGAACTGGATGATCTGCCTGCCCATCAGCATCGTGCTCACAGTAGGAACACTGTTTGTTATCAAGGCACTCGGTAAAAAGAATGCGTAAATACATATAACTAAAAAAGCGTGCTTCGGCACGCTTTTTTAGTTAAGGATCAAAGCAGTATTATTTTTTATAAGTGAGTGATTCCGAAAAATCTCTTCGCATTATTTACAGTAAGCTCTGCGATCTCTTCTTCACTCTTCCCTCTTATTTGGGCAATAGCGCGCACTGTATATGCAACATATCCCGGGTAGTTGGTCTTACCTCGGTGAGGAACGGGAGGAAGATAAGGCGAATCGGTTTCAACGAGTATCTTATCGTCCGGTACGATCTGCGCCGCTTCCTTGACCTTTGCGGCGTTCTTGTAGGTCACGGGACCGCTGAAGGAGATATACCATCCGAGTGAAGCAAGCTGACGTGCCATCTCTGCGCTTCCGCTGAAGCTGTGGAGTACTCCGTGAATATTCGGGTATTTGCGGATCATATCCATGGTGTCGCCGTGAGCGTCTCTGTCGTGAATGACAACGGGCATATTACACCTCTCCGCCATCTGCATCTGTGCCTCAAATGCGTAAGCCTGCACTGACTTGTCGGTGTCCTCATAATGATAATCAAGACCGATCTCACCGAGAGCCACGACCTTTGGGTGAGAAAGAAGCTTCTCTATTTCTGAAAGATGACTGTCAAGCTCGCTTCCGGCATATTGCGCCTCAGACGGATACATTCCGACAGCAGCGAAGATAAACGGATACCGTTCCGCAAATTCAATAGCGCGCTTTGCATCCTCAAGATTAGTTCCGATGTTGACAGCGCCGACGAGCCCTGCTTCACGTGCCGCATTTATCATACCATTGGTGTCACCCCATTCGCAGTCGGCGTATCGGCTGTCGTGAAGATGGGCGTGGGAATCAAAATATTTAATGTTACTCATAAAAACACCTTTAATCAAATATGTGCCTGCCTCGGCGAGACAGGCACATATTTTAATATTTATCTGATCTTGGATCCAAGGGGTGTCTCATCGGGAAGGAAAATTACATTGATCTTCTCTTCTCCCGAAGCAAGGATCATGCCCTCAGAGTCGATACCGCAAAGCTTGGCGGGAGCAAGATTTGTAACGAGAACCACTTTCTTACCGATAAGTGAATCGGGCTCATAGTAAGCGGCGATACCTGATACTACCTGTCTCTGCTCAAAGCCGAGATCCACCTGAAGCTTCAGAAGCTTCTTCGCCTTCTTGACCTTCTCACAAGCTGTGATCTTAGCACAGCGGAGCTCAACCTTTGCAAAATCATCAATGGTGATCTGAGGAAGGTGCTCGGTATCCTCAGTTACAGGCTCACCGGCGACCTCCTTTGCAGCAGCCTCGCGTTCTGCTTCGATCTCAGCCATAAACTTAGCTTCGTCGATTCTTGAGAACAGAGGTACAGCTTCGCCTACGGAAGTATCAACCTTGAGAGCGCCGAATGTAAGCGCAGAATCAAAGTCGCGGATGTCGCTGCCGATCTGTGCAAAGATCTTGTCAGCGGCGTCGGGAATCACGGGTGAAAGGAGCACTGCGGCAATTCTGATAGACTCAAGAAGATTATAAAGAACTGTGCCGAGCCTTGCCTTCTGTGACTCATCCTTGGCAAGAGACCAAGGTGTGGTCTCGTCGATGTACTTATTGGCACGGCGGAGAGCTGTAAACACCTCTGCAAGGGCATCTGCGATGTGGAAGGAATCCATAAGATCCGCGTACTTCTTAGCAGCCTCTGTGAAGGTAGCCTTGAGATCGCGGTCAAGGTCAGTCTCTTCTGCGGGAGCAGGAATGATGCCGTCGAAATACTTCTTGGTCATTGCAACCGTACGGTTTACAAGGTTACCGAGGTTGTTGGCAAGGTCGGTGTTGAAGCGGTTGAGGATTGCCTCGTAGGTTACAGATCCGTCGTTTGCATAAGGCATTTCGGCAAGAGCGTAGTATCTTACGCCGTCAACGCCGATCTTGTCGGCAAGAGCGTCAGCATAAACTACGTTTCCGCGGGACTTTGACATCTTGTCCTGCCCGAAATTGAACCAAGGATGTCCGAAGATCTTCTTGGGAAGCGGAATGTCGAGAGACATAAGGAAGATAGGCCAGTAAATAGAGTGGAATCTCATAATGTCCTTACCGATAACGTGAACATCGGCGGGCCAATTCTTCTTGAAGGACTCGGGCTGTTCGTCGAGGCAGGGATCGTATCCGAGAGCTGTGATGTAATTGGAGAGAGCATCAAGCCAAACGTATACAACGTGCTCGGGATCAAAGTCAACGGGAATACCCCATTTAAAGCTTGTTCTTGAAACACAGAGATCCTGAAGCCCGGGCTTTAAGAAGTTGTTGATCATTTCCTTCTTACGGGATTCGGGCTCAATAAACTCGGGATTTTCTTCGATGTGCTTGATAAGACGGTCGGCGTACTTGCTCATTTTGAAGAAGTATGCCTTCTCGCTTGCCTTTGTTACTTCTCTGCCGCAGTCGGGGCACTTACCGTCCTTAAGCTGGCTTTCGGTAAAGAAAGACTCACAGGGGGTGCAGTACCAGCCTTCGTAAGAACCGAGGTAGATGTCACCCTTATCAAACATCTTCTTGAAGATATGCTTTACGGATTCCTCGTGGTAATCGTCAGTCGTTCTGATAAAGTGATCGTAGGTGGTGTTCATCTTATCCCAAACACCGCGAACGAGACCTGCTACGTTGTCAACATACTCCTTGGGAGTGATGCCTGCATCGTTGGCCTTCAGCTCGATCTTCTGACCGTGTTCGTCGGTACCTGTGCAGAAGAACACATCATATCCGCGAAGTCTTTTATAGCGCGCTACGGCGTCGGTCATAATAACCTCATAGGTGTTTCCGAAATGAGGCTTTGTTGAAGCATAGGCAATAGCGGTAGTTATATAATACTTTTCTTTCATCATTTTTGCCTTCCTTTACTATATATGTCAGAGTTTAACGTCGTCACCTGCCGCAACGACAGACACAATGTTCATGGATTCCTTTGACTCAAGGATAACGAGGTCAGCGCGAAGACCCTTTTGGATGCTTCCGCAGGTATCTGCAATTCCAACCATGGATGCAGGGTTCAGAGTAGCCGCAGGGAGCGCTTCTTCTAAGCTCTTATTGCAGAAACGCATATAATTCCTTAGTGCTGTGTACATATCAAGAGTGCTTCCCGCAAGGGCACCGTCTGTATTAACAGCCCTTCCGTTCTTCACAAATACGGGTAGTCCTGCTATGGAGTACTCGCCATCGGGACAGCCTGCGCCCTCCATTGAGTCTGTTATGAGAACGAGCTTACCTTTATCTTTGAGTCTGTCAATCATGGATACCATAGCGGGATGTACGTGCTCACCGTCACAGATAACTTCACTGTATGCATCGCTGAGCATTGATGCAGAGATGTTTCCGGGTTCTCTGTGATGGATCTTTCTCATTGCGTTGAAGGTGTGTGTGAAGGATGCAGCACCTTTCTTTACTGCTGTCATTGCTTCGTCGTATGTAGCGTTGCTGTGCGCCAAGCCGAGAGTTGCTCCCCGTGAAGAAACAGCTTCATAGAAATCGTCGCCCGCAAGCTCAAGAGCCGCAGAAACGTGTACAGGCAACGGAAGCATTGCATCAACAAGCCTTCCTGCCTCATCAGCACAAAGAGGTGCAAGAAGCTCAGATGCGTGAGCACCGCGGCATTCGGGGTTAAGATAACGCCCCTCAAGATGGATTCCCGCGACTGTTGCGCTGCCTCCCTTAGGTGTTCTTGCTTTGTTAAGGGTCTCGCATGAAGCGTAAAGCTCTTCAAGAGGCGCAGAAGCGAGAGTTGCCATGAAGGTCGTAGTGCCCGCCTTTGCGTAAGATAAACGAAGCTCCTCTACTGACGCATCATTGATCTTGTTGAAATCATAGCCTGTTCTGCCGTGGGTATGAACGTCAACAAATCCGGGAATGATATATTTACCCGCACAGTCTACGGTTTCGTCTGCGGTGCAGGGACAAATATCTTCTCCTATTTCGTTAATCAAAGCACCGTCTGTAAGAACGTCGGCTTTCTTAAACTCTGCGGCATCCGTATCATACACGAATCCGCCTTTGAATAAACGTTTTATAATAGTCACCTCCAACGGTGGTTTTAGTTCTCATAGTATTATAACAGAAATTTCGTACAATTACAAGATGAAGTTGTGTTACAAATCAAGCTTATACGAATTTTCTGTCCGTATTTCGTCACTTGATCTGTTCTTTCTTCCGAATTTACTTGAGACAAATTCCATCCCAAGCTTCTCAAGTACACGTATCGATGCAAAATTCTCGCTGTCACAATGCGCTGTAAAGCTTTTTATTCCGTTTGTCGCGCACATATCGATAACTGATTTGGCACTTTCATAAGCAAATCCGCGATTATGATAATTTTTATCTATGATGTACCCGATTTCTCCGCTATCAAAAGAATCATTAAAATATACACTGACCGATCCTATGTGGTCATTATCGAACAAAACAGCAAATTCATAAAACGAAGGTGTTTCTTTATTCCATTCATTTTCTGCATATTCAAGGAACTCAGAAACTTCTTCTCTGCTTGCTTTTGGCATATGTACCATGAATCCGGTGTTGGCGGGATCAGTTGCATATCTGAATGTTGAATCTATAAATTGTGTCCCAAGCGGAACAAGGGTTAATCTTTCTGTTTTAATAACTATATCATTATTCATCATTACTTACATAATGCTTATAGACATCGCTTTTTGAAATCCCGCGTTCTTTGGCTGCTCTTTTCATTGCGGACATTCGGTCAAGGCCTTCGCCGATAAGCTTATTGACGTGTTCTGTTATATCCTCAGGATAATCTGCGGTGTCAGTCTTTGTCACACCTTCGATAACGAGTACGTACTCCCCTCTCGGGTCGCAAGCTTTATATTTTTCCACGGCGCTGCCGATGGTTGTGCGGATCACTTCCTCGTTAAGCTTTGTAAGCTCGCGGCAAAGCGTGATTTTTCTGTCGCCGAAATACTCATACAGATCATCGAGTGTCGTTCTGAGCTTATGGGGAGCTTCGTATATGATTACGGTGCGATCCTCTTTTGAAAGAAGCGAGAAGCGTTCGCGGCGCTCTGCTTTTGAGGTGGATACGAAGCCTTCAAAAACGAATCTGCCGGTAGAAAGCGCAGAAAGCGTCAAAGCAAGGATAGCGGCGCAAGCCCCCGGAACGGAGGTCACGGGAATATCACGCTCTGCGCAAAGCTTCACAAGGTCTTCCCCCGGGTCGCTGATGGCCGGAGTTCCTGCATCAGTCACAAGAGCACAGCTTTCTCCGTTCTGAAGGCGTTTTACGATCATTTCACCGCGCTCGCGCTTGTTATGCTCAAAGTAACTGACCATGCTTTTCTGTATGCCAAGCCTTAAGAGCAAGAGTCCTGTATTTCTGGTGTCCTCGGCGGCAATAAAATCAACTTCCGAAAGCACCTTCACAGCTCTTTCGGACAGGTCAGCAAGATTACCTACGGGAGTTGCAACAAGATAGAGCATTCCGCCTATTATTTCATTCTTTTCTCTGATCTCTGTATGATTTTTTGAAAAACTCATAATTATGACCATTCCATTCTTTGATTTGTGACGTTTTTTCTCAGCCTTGAGGCTGAGAAAAATGCCGCCCGCCTTTTGGCGGCAAGGCACAAATGGGTTTGAAAAAGCTGACGTACGCTTTACGCGTACTTTATTTTCAAACTTATTATCCTTTATCGTCCGACAATATGATCAAGTGTAAATTCGTCGTACACCATATTCATATCATCTGTATATTCTCGCGTGCCATTTTTATATATGTAAAGCGGTCTTGTAAGTCTTATCGAAGGAGAACCGTCTTTTCTGCCCTCGATAAGAACGAGGGAGGGTTCGCTGTCCTCGTCGGGACATACGTAAACGAGAGTTTTAGGCTCGATCTTTGCTTCTCTCATTGCACAAATAAGGTCACAGAGACGTTCCGGTCTGTGCACGGCGTAAAACGTGCCTCCGCTTTTTAACAGACGGCCTGCCGCGGAGCAAAACTCATAGATCGTACCGTTAAGCTCACGTCTCGCAATGTTCTTTTCATCATCGGGGTTTTCCCTGCCGCTTGCCGCCTTCATATAAGGGGGATTCGTAAACACAGCATCTATCTGCCCGTCTGTTTCCTTTTGAGTCAATGATCGAACGTCAATATTCAGAACGGTTATCCTATCATCAAGTCCGTTTAGGGCAACGTTTCTCTGAGTGAGCTCCGCATAGGCATTTTGAAGCTCGCAGGCGTATATCTTTGAAAAACGGTCGCGGGTGGCGCAAAGAAGCGATATGACTCCCGTTCCGCAGCCAAGGTCAGCAGCTACCCCTCCGTTTATCCTTTTGGTGAATGCCGCAAGGAGATATGCATCAGTACCGAAGGTAAGTCCGCGCTTTCGCTGAATCAAGCGTAGGCGCTCGTTTATATCGTCAAGCCTCTCGGTATCTGTATTTAATAAAGCTTTATTCACAGTATATCTCCTTACATTACGTAATTTTTCTTTGTCTTTACCGAAGCTCTTGATTATTCAAGAAATTCGGTAAAGACAAAGGCGAAGTTCCCTCCGCCTTTATCTTTATAATGAATTATGTAATTACTCAGCTGCAGGAGCATCAACAGGACATACGCCTGCGCAAGCGCCGCAATCAAGGCACTCGTCAGAATTGATTACATATACGCCGTCCTGCTCTGTGATGCACTCTACAGGGCATTCGGAAGCGCAAGCACCGCAAGCGATGCAAGCATCAGAAATCTTGTAAGCCATTTTGTCTACCTCCTAAGTATTTTTCTTTATTGTATCACAAAGTAGTGAAAAAATAAAGGGATTTTCGAAAAAATAGTTTTAATCTTTTTTATTAAGGAGTTTTACGCTCTCGCGATCATACACCTTAATGCTTTCGCCCTTTTCGTCAGCAAATTTGACTTTTAAAAGACCTGTGAGCACATTAGCATCCGTAACAACGCCTGCACCATCCTTTGTCATGACCTTAGAACCTACGCGCGGGGTTCTCGCGATCTCTTTTTCGTAGGTTTCATGCTCATAACGGAGGCAACACATAAGTCTTCCGCAGGTTCCTGATATCTTTGAAGAATTAAGTGAAAGGTTCTGCTCCTTTGCCATCTTGATAGAAACCTGAACAAAATCTGAAAGGAAAGATGAGCAGCAGAAGGGTCTTCCGCAAATGCCGATGCCGCCGAGCATTTTGGCTTCGTCGCGGATTCCGATTTGTCTGAGTTCTATTCTTGTCTTGAATACGGATGCGAGATCCTTGACAAGCTCACGGAAGTCAACGCGGGACTCAGCTGTAAAATAAAACATCAGCTTAGTATTGTCAAAGGTGTATTCAGCTTCGATAAGCTTCATTTCCAGTCCGTGCTCTTCGATCTTTTTACGGCAGATTTCAAGAGCAGACTGTTCAAGCTCTTTATTGCGTTCGTATTGCTCAAAGTCCTTTTGATCGGCAATGCGGATCACGCGGCGGAGCGGTTGAACAACGTTTTTTGCCGGAACGATGTTATTACCTTCAGCTACAAAGCCATATTCAAGTCCTCTTGCGGTTTCTACTATAACGCAGTCTCCTGCTTTTGCAGTGATCTTTCCGGGAGCAAAGTAATATATTTTGCCGGCATCCTTGAACCTAACGCCAATGATCTCGAACTGTTCAGGCGCCTCTGTTACTGTATCCTGTGTGTTTTTTTCGTTCATTTATTCTTTCCTTTCGAATTATCAAACTAATCTTTTATGTTTTAAACAGCTGAATACCATGTCTGTATACACTGTTTTGACAGGAACATTTCCGTCTAAACGGCGTAGTGCCGTGCAAATACAATCGTGAATATGCAGAAGTTTTCGATAGGGCATATCCGAAGCACATTCAAGAGCTTCCTCAATGCTTGTAAAAAATACCAGAAACATATCGCATTCATCGGATCTTTTAAGAGAACAAAGATCTCTTATTCCGTTGTCGATAAGATAGAGTATGCTTTTAACATCCTCTGCAGATTTCGGTAATGACGGAAGCATTTTCAAAAGAGGGGAGCTCTTTGAGCCTGAAAGCAGAGATATAAGCTTCGCTGCAGTCTCTCTGCTCTTAAGCAAGGTGCTTCCTTCTTCACTACCGCGAAGGAGTTGTTCGGCTTTACCGAGAGATCCCCCGGAAAGAGAAACTGCGGCAGCAAATTTTGCAGGATTCTTCCTTGAAAGCTCCTCTCCGCCGGGCATTCTTTTAAGAAAGCGGGCTACCTCTGCCGATGAGAATACCTCACATCGTATTATCTGAGCTCGGCTGCGAATCGTTTCAAGGAGCTTTGTCTGATCCTCACAAAGTAACAAGAACAGCGCAAAGGACGGCGGCTCCTCTAACGTCAGGAGAAGCGCGTTTTGAGCCTGTGGTGTAAGCTTATCTGCGCCTTCAATTATATACGTGCGCACATCCGAATCGTTCGGCGTGACATATAATCCCTCTCTGATCGTACGTATGGCGTCAACTCCAATGGAAGCCTTGTCACCCTGCGAAATACGGACTATGTCAGTAAAAATATCTTTCTTTATCTTACGGCAATTAAGACATTCACCGCATGGAAGCGGATATGATGAGTCAAATCTGTGCTCGCATGAAACAGCAGAAGCAATAAGCTCAGCTATAGTATGCTTGCCGCTTCCCTTGTCTCCCACGATAATATAGGCGTGAGAATTATGACCGGCTCTTATATCTTTTCCGATATTATTTTTTATAATATCGTTTCCGATGAGTGAACTAAATATATTACCCACATCTGTCCTCCTTTGCCGAGTCGATATCACACTCTATAATTTTAACATGAATAAGAACAATGTTCAATAGTAATCATGAGGAATTTTAGCTAAAAGTTTTATTTTTTATTGAAGATCTATTCTGTTTTCAAGAATTGGCTTTCATAAATCCTGCTGTAGAATCCGCCTTTATGGAGAAGCTCGGTGTGGCTTCCGGTCTCTACCACGTTTCCGTCTTTCATGACAAGTATTACATCAGCATTCTTGATGGTTGCGAGCCTATGAGCAACGATAAATGATGTCCTATTCTTTGTCAACTTGTCGAATGCAGCCTGAATCTTTGCCTCGGTACGTGTATCTATGGATGATGTAGCCTCATCAAGGATAAGGACAGAAGGGCGGCAAAGCATAATTCTTGCGATGGAAATT
>JAFUPK010000040.1 GCA_017481265.1 Clostridia bacterium | reverse complement strand
TCAAGAAAGCCTTCAGGGGGTCGCTCATCGCGCCGCACCCCCAGAAGCTTGCCCCCTCGGCTTCGCGGCGCAAAAATCTCCCGTGGTCATCTACAATGACCACTCCGTTAGCTTCTTGAAATGTAGCGCAGGCGGTGCAAGATGTACGTGCATCTCTCAAAATGAAGCGATCGCGCCGCGGGACGTTCGTGCGGTTTGCTGACATACACGGTTCTAAAAGCGTTCGCTTCACGTAACCCTTGTCTCTGTAGGGGCGACCCTATGTGGTCGCCCATTCTAACGCCTCCCGCCATACGGCATGGCTACACTCTTTCAAACTCGCTTCGCTCGCGGTTTTTTCGTGCTTTCTTTCGCCGCATGAAATCACCCATGGTAGGGGATGGCGCCCTCGACATCCCGTTCTAACGCCTCACGCCGTACGCCACGGCTATAACCTTGCGTACACTCCATAACGCTTTACTCCGTAAAGCTGCGCAATTCTCCGACTTGCGCCTTCTTTTCTGTGCTTTCTTTCGCCGCCCGAAAGAAAGGACCAAAGAAAGTGCTAATGTTTCCTGCGGTGACAAGGATTCCCGCAGAACCGCGAAAGTCTCATAAAGCGAAACGGTATTGTCACCTCTTTCGCGCTTTTCCTGCTCCGTTAGCTTCTTGAAATGTAGCGCAGGCGGTGCAAGATGCACGTGCACCTCTCAAAATGATGCGATCCCGCCGCGGGGCGCACGTGAATCCGTAGCCATACACGGTTCTAAAAGCGTTAGCTTTGCGCCACGGCTGTTCGCGAATCTCAATTCTACGCCACACATTTTCATTTTCCGAAGAAAATGAAAATATTTCACATTCGTCAAAGACGAATATTTCATACGCGAAGCGTATTTCACATTTTCGCAGAAGCGAAAATATTTCACATTCGGCGAAGCCGAATATCATTCCTCAACTATTCCCATTCTCTCGAAAGGAGGTGCAATGAAGCCGGGGATCTTCTCAAACACCTCAGCGTCCGCCCTGAAGCGGTAGTCGCGGTTTTCGAGATCCACAAATCCCGGATCCTCATCTGTGATGTAGTTCGTCTCAAGACCCGTTGCGGTCTCGATACCGTTGTCGAACTTGTACGGACGGTTAGCGCGGATAATAAGGTTATTTTCGTAGTGGTTGCACCAGGGCATACGGAGGTACTTCTCAGCCATTCCGTCAAATTCCTTATAATCGGGATCCTGTCTGTCCTCGTGGTGCTTCTTTACATTGTCAACATAGTCGCGGTAGGTGGGGTTTCTCTTGAAGTATGGCTCAGTACCCATATTCATTGCGGTTTCATAGATACCGTTGAAAAAGCCCTTCCAGTGATCCTCGGGACGGATCCAGTAGGAGATGTCGCCTCCGAAGGCGAAGTATCCCGCGTCGATGCTGATATTGTTCCAGTAGCAGTGCTCACCGCCGTTGTGGTGATTGAAGCTTCTGCCGCCGCCGTGCCAGTTGTAGCCGCCGTCGGTGGTTCCGTTACCTACAACGATATTTCCGTAGGCGTACATACCGCGGGAAAGGTCGTCGAAATAGACGCCGTAGTCACCCATAGCGAAATCGAAGAAGTAGTTGTATCTGAAGTGGTTTCCGCAGGTGGAGCAGCCGCCTCCGGCAACGTAGATCATACCGGTATCGTGAGTCTCGGTGTCACCGCCCTCAACGATGTTGTACTCCATGATACCCTCGTTGTTTCCGCCGTCACCCATGGTGGTATTGTGGGAGTAGTTGTGGGACACGATATTTCCGACACCTCCGTTTGAGGAGATACCGAAACGGCAGTGAGGATTGATCACCTTGCAGTTCTGAATGAAGTTATTTGCGGGGATGTACTTTTTACGGTCACCTCCGGACACGCTTCCTGCACGGACTGAGAAGTGCTCGATGACGGAGTCGATGATACCGCTTCTGTAGCCGCCCTCGACGCAGAATGCCTCAATGTCGCTTTCGCAGTCGCCGCATACGCCTGTTATGTGGCATCTCTGGATAAGGAACTGGCGGCAGTTCAGAATTTTCAGCGCGTTACCGCAGCAGCGGCCAACATTGATGCGGTCGAATATGACATTCTGTGCACCGTCGGCACGGATAATATCAAGCTTGCCTGTGATAAAGCGGATGTCGTCATTTGCCCCAAAGGTCTCCTCGGGGGGATATACGTAGAGCTTGCCGGTCTTGCGGTCAAGATACCACTCACCGGGGGTATCAAGCTCCTCCAGGACGTTACAGAAGAAGTAGGTGTTGTTGTTCTCCTTTTGCACGGGGTGAACGTCGAATCTTCCGTAGCCCTTGATACTGCGCTTTTCGGCATTTATCTCCTGGAGGCGTGCGTAGAGACGGGTCCACTCCCAGCAGAGCGCGCCGTAGATATGGATATCGTCATCCTTCTGCCATTTGTAGCAGCGGTCGTCGTCGACCACGATCTCCCAGTCACCGCAGACGGAGTTTGTCTCATAGCTCCAGCCGGGGACGAGAACGTCGGTCACGGGGATAAGGTCCTCACCTACATTGGGATAGCGTGCCAGGGACTGTTCTATGTTGTTTACGAGAAGCTTTGCGCCGCGGACTGTACCGAAATCGGTAACACCGAGAGCCTTCAGGTCAACCTCGACCACCTTACCGCGAACGGACTCGGGCAGGCGTGCGAGGACAGCCTCGTCGGCAACGGTAGCGAATGCCGAGGCAGGGATAGCGCGGGAAGCGGAGAGCATGGGAACTTCGCCCTCTTCCGCTGTGATGATGAGCGGACTTTCCACGGTACCCGAGTGCTCGGCGGTGATACATACGGTCTCATCGAGGTTGTAGTTTCCGCCGCGGAGTACGATCTTACCGCCCATCTTTCCAGCAAGGCGGGCGAGAGCCTCTTTAAGGGATGCAAGGGGAGCATCCTTTGTACCCTCGGCAGAGTCACAGCCGTCGGGAGCGACGTAGTAGGTACGTTCATTGGAGGCAGCGAAGGCATGGACGTTAAAGGGGTGGATGACGGTGACTTCATTCGGAAGCTCCGCAACGGAAGCAAAGAAGCGGTCACGTACACCGCCTTCCATGGTGTGGCGCGCTTTGATCGGCGGATATTCTGTGGGCATATTCATCTCGATGACGAAGCGCTCACGTGTCACCTCTTTCGGGTGACGTGCTAACATAATTTCTTTAAGTGAACCTTTCATTGTGATCCTCCATAGCAACATTTTTACTGAAAAATGTTGAAGTAAAAAGTAATAGTGAATAGTGAAAAAGTATGGTACATTTCCGTAAACGGAAATGAATTTTTATAAAATTAACGGCTATGCGCAATTCTTCATGCCCAACCACACATTTTCATTTTCCATAGAAAATGAAAATATATCACATTCGGCAAAGCCGAATATTTAGGCGCCCCACGCCATGCGGTGCGGATGTAACCTTACGTAACGGGAGACCACAGGTCTCCCCTACGGCGGTTCTGAATTTTCCACTGTAGGGGCGCCAACGCAATTGCGTTGGTGACGTGTTTCGCGAAGCGAATACACTGGCGACCATCGGTCGTCCGTTCGAACGCCCCACGCAATACTGTGCGGCTACCGCGATTCTTCATTCAACGTCTCACATTTTCATTTTCCTTAGAAAATGAAAATATATCGCATTCCGCTTGCGGAATATATCGCTTGCGAAGCGAATATCGCATTTGCCATCTGCAAATATATCACTTTCGGCGTAGCCGAATATGCACGCCTTTTCCTTCTTTTTCGCATATTTCTTGCCGAAAAGTGTCCCCTTTGGGGTATTTTGTTAACGGTATGTAAACCTTCTCGGATAGTGCTTGATTTTTTTGCTCATAGGGTTTACAATATACCACGTAGCTTGGCACTCGCGCGCACCGAGTGCTAAACCAAATTCAAAATTAAAGCTTCCCACAGAGAAGCTTCAGGAGGTACATCATGACAATCAAGCCCCTTGCAGACAGAGTTGTCGTAAAGGCAGTTGAGGTTGAGGAGACCACCAAGACAGGTATCGTTCTCCCCGGCACAGCAAAGGAAAAGCCCCAGATCGCTGAGGTAGTGGCAGTTGGCCCCGGCGGAATGATCGACGGCAAGGAAGTTATCATGACCGTTAAGGTCGGTGATCACGTTATCACAAGCAAGTACTCCGGCACCGAGGTTAAGTGTGACGGCGTAGAGTACAGCATCGTTCGCCAGAACGACATCCTCGCTATCGTTGAGTAATCGGGGATACGGCGGAGGAAAACTTTTTTGAAAAAAAGCTTTTCCCCCGAACCCCCTTTCAAAAAACTTTGAAAAGTTTTTTGGAAAAGGTGCAGAGCGATGCCGCTTCGCACAGCTTGATCTAACATTATACTAAGGGATAGCTTAAATTTGAAGAAAGCTTGACCCGATCCTGCGTGAAAAGCTTTGAAGCTTGTTCGGCTGCGCTCTGCACCTGAGCAAGACCTTCTTTCAGAAGTTTTTGGTGAGGGGTACGGGGAGAGACTTTTTTCAAAAAGCATCTCCCCGAGAAAAAAAGGAGAAAATCACAATGGCAAAAGATATTCTTTACGGCACAGAAGCAAGAAACGCCCTTATTGCAGGCGTTGATAAGCTCGCCAACACAGTCAAAATTACTCTCGGCCCCAAGGGTCGTAACGTTATCCTCGACAAGAAGTTCGGCTCTCCCCTCATCACCAACGACGGTGTAACCATCGCAAAGGAGATCGAGCTTGAGGATGCATCCGAGAACATGGGCGCACAGCTTCTCAAGGAAGTTGCAACAAAGACAAACGACGCCGCAGGTGACGGCACAACCACCGCTACTCTTCTTGCTCAGGCATTCATCCACGAGGGTATGAAGAACGTAACCGCAGGTGCTAACCCCATCGTTATCCGCAAGGGTATCCAGAAGGCTGTTGACACTGCTGTTGCAGGTCTTGCAGACATCGCAAAGCCCGTTTCCGGCAAGGAAGACATTGCAAGAGTAGGTACAGTTTCCGCAGGCGACGAGATCATCGGTACTCTCATCGCTGACGCTATGGAGAAGGTTACAAGCGACGGCGTTATCACCGTTGAGGAATCAAAGTCCGCTGAGACCTACAGCGAGATCGTTGAGGGTATGCAGTTCGACCGCGGCTACCTCTCCCCCTACATGGTGACCGACACAGACAAGATGGAGGCTGTTCTCGACGACGCGTTCATCCTTATCACAGACAAGAAGATCTCTAATGTTCAGGAGATCCTCCCCGTTCTTGAGCAGATCGTTCAGGCAGGCAAGAAGCTCCTTATCATCGCTGAGGACGTTGAGGGTGAGGCTCTCACAACTCTCGTACTCAACAAGCTCCGCGGCACATTCGTATGTGTTGCTGTAAAGGCTCCCGGCTTCGGCGACAGAAGAAAGGAAATGCTCCGCGACATCGCTATCCTCACAGGCGGCGAGGTCATCTGCGACGAGCTCGGACTTGACCTCAAGGAAGCTAACATCGCACAGCTCGGCCGTGCAAGACAGGTCAAGATCACAAAGGACAACACCATCATCGTTGACGGTGCAGGCGACAGCGCAGAGATCGGCGCAAGAGTTGCACAGATCAAGGCTGCTATCGAGACCACAACATCCGATTTCGACCGCGAGAAGCTCCAGGAGAGACTTGCGAAGCTTGCAGGCGGTGTAGCTGTAATCAAGGTCGGTGCTGCTACCGAGACCGAGATGAAGGAGAAGAAGCTCCGCATCGAGGACGCACTCAACGCAACAAGAGCTGCTGTTGAGGAGGGTATCGTTGCAGGCGGCGGTACAGCTTACCTCAACCTTATCGACAAGGTCGCTACTGTTGCTGCAGAGGTAGACGGCGACGAGAAGACCGGTGTAAACATCGTTCTCCGTGCGCTTGAGGCTCCCGTTCGTCAGATCGCTGAGAACGCAGGCTTTGAGGGCAGCGTTATCGTAAACACTATCCAGAGCAGCGGCAAGCTCGGCTACGGCTTCGACGCTTACAAGGAAGAGTACGTTGACATGATGGATGCAGGTATCGTTGACCCTGCAAAGGTTACAAGAAGCGCACTCCAGAACGCGGCAAGCGTAGCATCCACTGTTCTTACAACAGAGGCTCTCGTTGCTAACAAGCCCGAGCCCGAGGCTCCCGCTAACCCCGCTATGGGTGGCGGCATGGGCGGTATGTATTGATAAACGCCAAAGTAAATACAAAATCCACCGAGAGATCGGTGGATTTTTGTGTATGAGAAGCGAAGAAGTTTGGAACATACATAGTCGAAAATGAATCATGTTGAAAACTACGTGGGATGGAGAATCGCGGTAGCCGTGGTGCAACCCAACCCCAATGAAACTGCTTTATAAAAGAATGCGCTGACAAAGGGCTTACGCTGACAAAATGCACAAAAGTTTTGATCGACCTTTTTTAAAAGGGCGCAGGGTCTTGGGGCAGCGCCCCGAGGCGCGCTCCGCAGAGCGCCAAATCCCCCTTATTCGTCCAAAAAGCGACCCGCAGGTCGCGCATCCCCTTTTACTTTTGATTTAGTTTTTGTTTAATTTACAAGCCCTGTGCGAAAGCACAGGGCTTGTCATCAAGCTGAATGCGATGACCTTCGTCATCGCATTCTTTATGTTTAAGCTTACTTTCTTTCGAACTTAAGGGGAAGGAACTCAACGAAGATAGCTGCAGTTTCATCGTTCTCAGCTTCTTCTCTGTCCTTTTCGTTCATATCAAGCTCAAGAGTATCCTCGTCAACCTCGAAGAGCATGTAGTCATCCTTGTCCTCTTCCTCGTCGTCTTCCTGAGTGATGTAGAGCTTGTCACCGTCGATCTTGTATGTACCGGACATATCGGATGTGTCAAAGCTTTCAAGCAAGGTCTTAACATCCATATCTGCGAGAGCATCGTCAAGGTACTTGTCAAGGTCAGTGTAACCCTCGGCAGCGATCATCTCTTCGATGGAAGAGCCGTACATTTCAGCCATATCCTCGAGCATGACCTTCATGCCCTTCTTGAGGCCCTTCTTGAGACCGTCAACGCTGCCCTCAAGAGCGTCCTCGTCGATCGCCATCTCAACATTGCCGTCATTATCAAAATCCATGATAAGGTTGATAGCAAATTCGAGATCCTCAAAGTAGTCACCGCCTGTAGTGCCACCCATAACTGTAGCCATGTACTCGCCCATGTCAAGCTCGCACTCCCACTCACCGATAATAAGCTCTTCAGCAGTCTTGGGGGTGGTTGTAACGTCTGTTCCGGTTGTTTCTTCGCCCTTATCGCTGCCGCAAGATACAAATGTGAACATCATTGCAAGGCAAAGAAGGAGAGAAACGAGAAGTGTAAGTTTTTTCATCTTGAAAAACTCCTTTTCTGTAAAGTTATTAACATTATACCTCTAACCTTTCATTTTGTCAATATTGATTAGAGATTATATTTGTAGAAAGAAAAATAAATGTTGAAGTTTGAAAAATGTTGAAATATTTTTGTCGGGCACGAAAATGGCGTGCGTGTCCATATCCCCCTGTAGGGGGCGGCGCCATCGACGCCACGTCTAACGTCTCACGCCATACGGTATGGCTATAACTTTATCAGGAACCATCGGGGGCGCCGAAGTTTCCTCGTCGCAAGCTCCTAACCTCCTTGGCTGAATCTTTATTTTTGTTGCTACGCAACAAAAATAAAGGAAAAAGATCACGTGCGGTCTGCTGACCTACACGGTTCCAAAAGCGTTAGGATAACATCATGGCTGCCCGCGATATTTTATTTCCAACCCACATATTTTCATTTTCCGTAGAAAATGAAAATATATCACATTCGGCGAAGCCGAATATTTCATACGCGAAGCGTATTTCACATTTTCGCAGAAGCGAAAATAT
>JAFUPK010000039.1 GCA_017481265.1 Clostridia bacterium | reverse complement strand
ATTACGGATTATGATTTCGGCAACCGACTGTACCATATCAACGTCGCCTTCAGTTTCACCTATGCAATTCCACCCGTCGGAATTTTCCATATCGAGTAGGTTAAAGGCACGGACAACGTAGCCGTTACTCCGAAGATGCTCTGAATACTGCTCAAACAGTTCGGCTTTCGGATCGACAATAATCATACTTTGCTTTTTCTCGGATGAAAGAAGCTGTACCATCTTGAGCATAAAGGGTTTTACAAATCCTCGGCTCTTACCGGAGCCTGTCGCACCGTAAACGATGATATGCTTATTAAGCCCAGAATCATCACGCAAACCAAGATAACTTGCAAACTTATCATCGTCAAGCATACTGTCCTTGACCTTACAAAGAATAGGACAAGGTATTGAATCAGCAGAGCCCGATACAAGTATCTTCTCGCGTTCCTTCTTTGTCATCCAGCCGGATGTACCGTGTGTGCCTTCGTTTGATACAAAGAAATTTCTTTCGTCTTTTGTAATCTTAACGCCTGTTATAAGGTGTATCCATTTACCCGATATAAGAGCGTACATTATGAAAAGAAAGAAGATAACTCCGAGTCCTTGAGGAGTGAATGCTGCTTCAATGCACTTAATGGGATTTAGCGAGAACACCGGCTCTGCAGTTCCGTTATTGAAGTTATACAGCGCCGTTATAAAGGAATTTATGAAAACGCCGTAGAGGTAGATTATAACTACCGTGCCGACAACATAAAGTATCGGATGCTCCATAAATTTTGCTATAGCTTTTTCAAGTCTCGGATGCTTTGCTATTAGTTCTTTCAACTTTTTTCTCGTTTGCACTTACTTTACTCCCTTCCTTTGTGATATACGGTTCATCATATACAATTTCATCTACCGGATCTGAATAATACATAACCGTTTTATTCTTATCAATAGGCTGTACCAAACATCTTTGTGTTTTATATTTCTTTAACATATCAAGCACAACAGGCTTCTGAAATGGAAAGCAGTATATCATGGGTATCATAGACCTGTCATACTGTAAGCACTGTTTTAATGTTCGTATAAGTCTTCTTATATTCACATCAACAGCAATAATACAAGGTACACCGTCTTTCATACCGTCACACATTGATAATTGCGACGGTATTATATCAACATAACCGAGTCCATTAGCAATACTTTCTCTGTATCCCCAAGATCTCAAAAGACTTAACTGTGCTACCCCGTCACGACCTAATGGCACAAGTGAATAGTCGTACCCAAGTTCCTCCAAGGCTCTGTCGAAACGTGTCATACCTCTGGGGAGTTTTTCGCTTTGATTTTGGGGATGTGTCACTTTCCACAATTCCTCCAAGCTTTTTCCTGCAAGTATCAGCTTCGTCTTATTAACACTACGCACAGTACTTATAAGTGATGCAAATGTTTCTTTCTCGTATCCCGGAATAATCCAGTCCTCCTCGTTTTCAATGTAGTATACAACACTGGCGGTTTCTCCGATTTTGAGTATTCCTAAAAATCTTGTTCCTGCAAGAGATTTGTTTCTGCTTGTTCTGACCATAAGAGAACTCAAATATCCGATGTCTTTCTCTGCAAGCTCTGATGTGTTCCTGCAGAACACATCAATTCCTGCAAGGTGCATTGTCACATTACAATGAGCATTTTTGAGTCTTCTCCTATATGCTGGTCTTTTAAGATCAAGTCTCATATCCTCTGAATATGTATAACCCATCTCTGCAAGAGCTTCCCGTCCTTTGTAAGTCAGCTTGTAGCTTTCTCCGTTTGACTGCATTTTTATATATCCTCTTTCCTCTAAAGTGAACATTGCTGTAGCTGTAAATAACTCCGAATCGTAATATCTCCAAAGGTCCGAGGGAATGTATCTGCAAAGTCCGCAAAGGTTTAAAACCCCGAAATCTCGTGTGTCAAAAATCATCTGTTTCGTCTCCCTCCGTATTATGCTGAAGTACCCCTTTTGTTTTTTACCGTTTATATAAGTCCGAAAAGCCCTGTAAATAAGGGCTTCTTGGACTATTTCAGGCAGACGAAGCGGATTCTCCAAGAAAGGTTAAATAAAGAAGAGAATTCTTTGAGGTTCGTCTGCCTTATAGCTCATCCCGAGACAGTAAATCCATAAAAATACTACCGTCCTCGGGAGGCATAACATATATTTCGCAACGCACATCATCGGATATTTTTGAGAAAAGACCGATGCTCAAAATAAACTGTGAGTCATCGGCAATCACTCTGCCTTTGAGTACATTGGGTATCATTTTCCAGCCCTTGTTGTCATTGTCAAGGGCATTGTGTTTTTCGTAATTGCAGTATTCCACAATAGCAAGAAATGCCTTATCAAAGAACGGCAGCTCGTATTTGTAGTCACGCAAAAGTCTGTTTACCGTATCTCCGATATATCCGCTGACACGGTAACGGCAATTCGGAAGCAGCGTATTCAGGGTGATATGTAACCATCCGTCACGGGTTTCTTCAACGGATCCCGCTATCTTTGCAACGCTCTTGTCGGTAGTGTAACAATCACTTACAACGTCCACTTGACGATACCCGTCAAGGAGTATTCTTGAGCGAATACACAGTGTCTCCACCTCACACATATAGTCGTCTATCTCACGCTCGATAACGCCAGAGGACTTGCTTGTGGAAGCTTTCATCTGTGAAAGATGATGCTGAATTTTGTTTGCATCCTCTTGTAGTTTTGCAATTACTTCTTTGTAATTATCTGTCATACTTTCCTCCGTTTTTCAAGGTCAGAACGCTTGGTAGTAATAAGGTCATACATAATCGGCGATGCCTTAATCTCGATACACACCTTGTTCTTGTTGGCACAAAGGAGTGCTTCGCCTCTGCCGTTTCGGATAATCTGCATTGTTTCTTCATCCGAAAGTGACAAATATTTTTGTGCCGTGAACGCCTCATCTTCCTCAAGGTGAAGAAGAATTTTGAAACTTGAAAGGTTAAGAATGTCCTTGCCGTATCTTCCGGTGTCAGCCGAGAAGCTGCTTGACAAATCCTGCGTTGCCTGAATTGCCGCGCCGCCGAAGCCTCGGATAAGACGGAAAATCTCCTGCACATAGTTTGCCGCAAGCTTGTT
>JAFUPK010000038.1 GCA_017481265.1 Clostridia bacterium | reverse complement strand
TATCTGCTCCTCCGATAAAGTTTTGTCTAGTCAACTTTATTTTATCAGATTTCGGCAGATATGCCTATCTTTTTTTGCTATCTGTCAGGTCTTACCCCAACTTTTATTATAGAACCAAACTTTTTCACTCTTCGCTTTCCGCTTATAAAAAAGCTCCGTCCTGTGAGCCGATGCCCATAAGACGGAGCTTAGAAATATTTATCTCGCTACTTCTTCCATGATGAACGCCTCAAGAGTGTCGCCCACCTGAATGTCTGTACACTTTTCAAGTCCGATACCGCACTCATATCCTGCGGCAACCTCACGAACGTCGTCCTTGAAGCGGCGGAGAGATGTGATCTTATCCTCAAAGATAACGATACCGTCTCTTACTACGCGGATCTGTGCGTTTCTCTGGATCTTACCGTCCTGTACATAGGAGCCTGCAATTATGCCGACACCGGGAACACGGATGGTCTGACGTACCTCGATATGACCGAGAAGAACTTCCTTGAATGTGGGAGCAAGCATACCCTTCATAGCCGCTGTGATCTCCTCGATACACTCATAAATGACGCGGTATGTGCGGATGTCTACGCTCTGACGCTCAGCGGAATCAAGGGCACCTCTGTCGGGACGTACGTTGAAGCCGACGATGATGGCGTTGGATGCAGCGGCAAGCATTACGTCGCTCTCTGTGATACCGCCGACGGCGCTGTGGATAACGCGTACCTTGACCTCTTCATTGGAGAGCTTCTCAAGGGATGCCTTTACAGCCTCGGCAGAGCCGCCCACGTCAGCCTTGACGATAACGGAAAGCTCCTTTGTACCCTCTGCGATCTGAGAGAACAGGTCATCAAGGTTGACCTTTGCGTTAGCCTTGAAGAGCTCTTCCTTAGCCTTCTCGCGTCTCTGGTCTGCAAGCTCGCGAGCCATTCTCTCGTCCTCGACTGCGTTGAACTCGTCGCCTGCCACGGGAACCTCGGAAAGACCTGTGATCTCAACAGGAACGGAGGGACCTGCCTCCTTTACTATCTCACCGCGGTCATTGAGCATTGCTCTTACGTGACCGACTGCGGTACCTGCGATAACGATATCACCGGCTCTGAGAGTACCGTTCTGTACGAGCACAGTAGCAACGGGGCCGCGGCCCTTGTCAAGTCTCGCCTCGATGATAAGTCCCTTTGCACGGCGTGCGGGATTAGCCTTAAGCTCCTTCATCTCTGCAACGAGAAGCACGCTCTCAAGAAGATCGTCGATACCCTTTTTTGTAAGAGCTGATACGGGAACGCACATAACGTCTCCGCCCCATTCCTCGGGAACGAGCTCATACTTGGTAAGCTCAGCCTTTACGTTCTCGGGGTTAGCTGTGGGCTTATCCATCTTATTGATGGCAACTACGATGTCGATGCCTGCGGATTTAGCATGGTTGATAGCCTCAACGGTCTGAGGCATGATTCCGTCGTCCGCGGCAACTACGAGGATGGCGATATCGGTGGACTTCGCACCTCTTGCACGCATAGCGGTGAACGCCTCATGTCCGGGAGTATCAAGGAAGGTGATCTCACGTCCGTCAAGGTTGACTCTGTACGCACCGATGTGCTGAGTGATTCCGCCTGCCTCGCCTGCTGTAACACGTGCATTTCTGATAGCATCAAGGAGAGAGGTCTTACCGTGGTCAACGTGTCCCATTACGCAGACTACGGGAGCTCTCGGGAGGAGATCCTCTTCGCTGTCAGCCTCATCGGGTGCGCCGAAGAGCTTCTCTTCGATGGAGACCTGAACCTCGCGTGTCACCTCAGCACCAAGCTCGTCGGCAACGAGGTAAGCTGTGTCAAAGTCAATTACCTGGTTTACGGTAGCAAGCACGCCCATCATCATAAGGCGCTTGATGACCTCGGATGCTGTCACCTTAAGGCGTGAAGCAAGCTCACCTACGGAGATCTCGTCGGGAATGGTGACCTTGAGAGGCATCTTCTTTGCCTTTTCAAGGTTAGCACGCTTAAGCTTTTCCATTGCCTGACGTTCCTTGTCGTTCTTCTTTGTGCCGAACTTGTCGCGGGTGTTCTGCTTCTTGAGCTTCTGCTTATTGGACTGATGATCCCCGGTATCTGCTACGAAATTATCAAGCTTTTCGTCATACTTTGAGAAGTCAACGGAGGTGCTTCTTGTGTCGACAACGCGGACGTTACCGGTCTTCTTCTTTTCAACACCGGTCTCGATCTGAGGCTTGGGCTGAGGCTTGATGGGAGCACGGTCGAGACCGTAGCCCTTATCCTTCTGTCCCTTTGCGCCGTTATCTCTGCCGTCTCTGTTGTCTCTGCGGTCGCGCATACCCTGATCGCGGTTCTGTCCGTTTCTGTTATCATTTCTGTCGCCGAAGCGGTTGTTCTGCTGAGGACGGTCAGTGCGATTCTGGAAGGAGCCCTGCTGAGGACGGTCGCCTGCAGGTCTCTGATCTCTCGGCGCACGGTCGCCGTTTCTATTATCGTTTCTGTTATCGGCACGGTTGTTCTGCTGAGGGCGGTCGCCGCGTCTGTCGCCTGTGTTCTGCTCTGTACGGCGTGCCTTTTCTGCAGCCTCGCGTGCAGCCTTTTCAGCCGCCGCCTTCTCTGCAGCCTCACGTGCAGCCTTCTCAGCCACCGCCTTCTCCGCAGCCTCGCGTGCAGCCTTTTCAGCCGCCGCCTTCTCCGCAGCCTCGCGTGCTGCCTTTTCAGCCGCCGCCTTCTCTGCAGCCTCACGTGCAGCCTTTTCAGCCGCTGCCTTCTCTGCAGCCTCGCGTGCAGCCTTCTCAGCCGCCGCCTTCTCCGCAGCCTCAGCCTCAGCCGCCTGAGCCTCGGGAGTCTTAATAACGGTCTTACCCTTCAGGTATCCGTCCATATCCTTTATCTGATTGTTAGAAGTGATAAGCTCAAAAAACTTGTTGAATTCCTCCGGCTCAAGAGAAGCGGAAGTGGTCTTTCCTTCAACTCCTGCCTCAGCGGCAATGGCACAGATATCCTTAGTCTTGATACCGAAATCCTTCGCCATCTGGTTGATCTTAAACATGGGCGCTGTTTTTGCCATAATATAACCCATACCTTTCAGTTGTATTTACTGATCTTTATATCTGCTGTTCCGAGAGTGCAGACAGAGCAAGCTTCTCATAGGGTCCCCTTTTGGTGACTCCGAAAACGGCGCAGGGAGAAATGAGTCCCAGCGCACGGCCAACGGTGTCGGGGTCCGCGTCTATTACCATGAGAGGAATGCCGTGGTATTCTGCCTTATCGGTGATCTGCTTTTTAGTTCTGTCCGAAGCTCCGTTTGAGAGGACGATGACCGTGAGAGCTGTGCCTTTGCCTTTTCTCATTGATCCAATCACAGCGTCAGCCCCGGGGATAACGCCGCCGGCTCTCCTGCAAAGACCTGCAAGTGACAGTATACGTTTTGTATCCATAGCTTACTGCTCCGCTTCGGCCTCGGAAAGCGCCACCTCTCGTTCGAGCGCTTCATAGAGCTCATCGGAGATGGTGATCTCAAGGCTTTTCGCAATACGTCCCTGCTTTCTTGCTTTCTTGAAGCAGGCGCTTTTCGGGCAGATGTACGCGCCGCGTCCCGATTTCTTTCCCGTGAAGTCTATGGAGACCTCTCCCTCGGGAGAACGGACTATACGGATAAGCTCCTTCTTGGGGAAGCTCTCTCCGCATCCCGTGCACCGTCTTTCGGGAACGCGTCTGACCTTTTCATTAGTATTCTTCATGTCAGATCTTTACGCCCTTGATGTCGATCTTGTAGCCTGTAAGCTTTGCGGCAAGACGGACGTTCTGTCCTTCCTTACCGATGGCAAGGGAAAGCTGGTCTCCGTCAACGATGACCTTGGCGCTTCTCTCGCCGTCAAACTCAACCTCGCGTACAGTTGCGGGAGAGAGAGCCGCGGCGATGTACTTTTCGGCATACTCGGAGAACTCGACAACGTCGATCTTCTCTCCGTGGAGCTCGTTTACGATCTCGGCGATTCTCATACCGCGGTTTCCGATGCAGGCACCGACAGCATCAACATTCTCATCTCTGGAGAGAACGGCGATCTTTGTTCTGCTTCCTGCCTCACGGGAGATTCCCTTTACAAGAACGATACCGTCCTTGACCTCGGGAATATCTGTCTCAAACATACGCTTTACCATAGCGGGATGAGTTCTCGAAAGCATGACCATGGGGCCCTGCTCATCAGCCTTACCGACCTCGGAAACGAACACCTTAACACGGTCGCCCACGTAAAGTTCTTCGCCCGGGATCTGCTCAGCTCTCGGAAGAAGTGCATTGCTCGTGCCGGTGTCGACCACAACATCGCCCGTGTTCTCGTCGCGCTTAACGACTACAGCGGAGATTACCTCCTCGCGCTTCTTCTCGTAATCTCTGAGAATATTGCTCTTTTCAGCCTCGCGGATACCCTGAACGATGACCTGCTTTGCGGTCTGGGCGCTGATGCGTCCGAAGTTCTTTGTCTTGACCTCGTTTTCAACTGTAGAGCCGAGGGTATATCTGCGGGAGATCTTCTGTGCCTCCTCAAGTGATATCTCACTCTTGGGATCAAAGACCTCTTCAACTACCGTGCGCACGCGGTAGAGCTTGAGCTGACGCTTATCGCGGTTGATTGCAACGCGAACGGAGGTGCTTCCCTCCTCCTTCTTGTATGCGGAGACGAGAGCCGCCTCTACCTTCTCCAGCATATACTCAACGGGGATTCCTTTGGTTTTTTCAAGAAGCTCAAGAGCTTCAAAAAGTTCTGCACTCATTTATGCTGTCTCCTGTTATAATTTACTTTTTAAAATCTGCCTGCCAGTCGTAGACCGTGGTGACCTTGGCTGCCGCCTTTGCCTCGATCTTCATCTCACCTGCGGAAGTTTCAACGGTAATGACACCGTCCTCCCTGCCCTTCAGGATGCCGTTTATTACCTTGGCTCCGTCTACAGCACGGTACAGCTTTATTTCGACCTCGCTTCCCGCCATAAGGGAGAAATGCTCGTCTGTGGTAAGCACTCGCTCAACTCCCGGAGAGGATACCTCAAGGAAGTAAGAGTCCTCAATTGGGTCTGCCTCGTCGAGAATGGGATCGATGGCGCGTGTCATTCGCTCGCAGTCGTCGATGTCGATACCTTCGTCAGCGTCGATGGTAACTCTGAGGTACATATCAGCACCTTCTCTTACGTATTCCACGTTCCAGAGCCTGTATCCGAGGCTGTCGGCTGTAGGCTCGATAAGCTCCCAGACTGTGCCTGCGATGTTTTTCTTTCCGTAAGGATTCATACTTATGACAATGCCTTTCTTTTATTTTCTTTTTTCACAAACAAGAGAGAGGACTTTGTCGGCCCTCTCTCTTGCATACTCATGATCTTACGCTATTATTATATCACGCAAAAGTCAACTTTGCAAGGGCTTTTAAATTTTTTTTGTCTTTCGTCCATGATTCTACGCATAAGACAGCCAAAGAGTACCCAAAAATGCCTCTTTTCGTCGTTTATTACAATAAAATATATCTGTATAATGGCAAATATCGTCTCCATAATGCTTGACAAATGCATTTTGTTAGAGTATTATTATAATATCGTAGAGAAGAGTACCGCAAAAAGGTGCTCCCCTGCGACACCTTCCCGTATTTCGGGATCAATTTAAAGGAGTATATCATGAAAAAGGTTCTTTCCCTTGTTCTTGCCGCTGTAATGCTCATGGGTATCATCACCCTTTCCGGCTGCGGCGCAAAGGACAGCAACACCATCCGCATCGGCGGCATCGGCCCTCTCACAGGCGGTGCTGCAGCATACGGTAACGCCGTAAAGAACGGCGCTGAGATCGCCCTTGAGGAGATCAATGCCCTCGACGAGCTCTCTTTTGACTTCGAGTTCAAGTTTGAGGACGACGAGCATTCCCCTGAGAAGGCAGACAATGCTTACAATGCCCTCAGAGACTGGGAGATGCACATTCTTCTCGGCACAGTTACCACTACTCCCTGCCTTGCAGTAGCTCCCAAGACCTTCGCTGAGAGAGTATTCACCATCACTCCCTCCGCATCCTCTCCCGAGGTAATCGAGGGCAAGGACAACGTGTTCCAGGTCTGCTTCAGCGACCCCGGACAGGGTACTGCTTCCGCTAAGTACATTGCTGAGAACGCAATGGCAACCAAGATCGCCGTTATCTACAAGAACGACGATGCTTACTCCACAGGTATCTACGAGGCATTCAAGGCTGAGGCTGAGAGACTCGACCTTGAGATCGTCTCAACAACCACCTTCACCACTGACACAGCCTCCGACTTCTCCGTACAGATCGGCGATGCTAAGGCAAACGGCGCTGAGCTCGTATTCCTTCCCATTTACTACGAGCCTGCTTCTCTTATCCTTTCACAGGCTAAGTCTGCTGACTACGCTCCCGTATTCTTCGGCGTTGACGGCATGGACGGAATCCTCTCCCTCAAGGGCTTTGACAAGTCTCTTGCAGAGGGTGTTCACCTTCTCACTCCCTTCTCTGCTGACTCTGAGGATGCAAAGATCAAATCCTTCGTTACAAAGTATCAGGAAAAGCACGGTGAGATCCCCAATCAGTTCGCTGCAGACGCATACGATGCTATGTATGCTATCTACGAGGCTGTAAAGAAGTCCGGCGTTACTCCCGATATGTCCGCTGAGGATATGTGCGACAAGCTCTCCGAGGCTATGACCCAGATCCAGATCAACGGTCTCACCGGTGCAGGCAGCGCTCTCACATGGAACGAAAAGGGCGAAGTATCCAAGGCTCCTATGGCTGTTGTTATCAAGGACGGCGTATACGTAGGCAAGTAATCCTTATACTTACCGCAAGCTGAAAGCAAGTAAAAGCGGGGGGACACAAGTCCCCCCCTCTTTTCCTGTGATAACAAGGGAGCATTTTCAGTGTTACTTTGTTATCACAGGAGATACCATATCTCAAATAAACGACAGGCTCCGCGCGCAGTGTGCTCGGAGCACAGCCTAACGGCTGAATGGAGAATCATATGACATTCCTCAATCATCTTATTAACGGCATCAGCCTCGGTTCCGTTTATGCCATAATAGCTCTCGGCTATACTATGGTATACGGTATCGCAAAGATGCTTAACTTCGCCCACGGCGACGTTATCATGGTGGGCGGCTTCGTCTCCTTCCTTACAGTGTCATCCGCAGGCGTCCCCGCCATTGTTTCGGTGCTTATCTCCATGGCAGTGTGCACTGTCCTCGGCGTGCTCATCGAAAGACTTGCGTACAAGCCTCTCCGAGGCGCACCTTCTCTTGCAGTGCTCATCACCGCCATCGGCGTCAGCTATTTTTTACAGAATGCCGCACAGCTTCTGTGGGGATCTGACTCCAAGGTATTTACATCCGTCGTTCCCTTCAATTCCATCAGCCTTGCGGGAGGAAAGCTGGTCATCACCCCCGAATCCATCGTGACCGTCTCTGCTTGCATCGTTATCATGGTCGCACTTACCCTTTTCACCGCAAAGACCAAGATGGGTAAGGCAATGCGTGCCGTATCCGAGGATAAGGGTGCCGCACAGCTCATGGGAATCAACGTGAACTCCACGATTTCCGTCACATTCGCCATCGGAAGCGCACTTGCAGCCATCGCGGGAATACTCCTCTGCTCCGCATACCCCACACTTTCTCCCACAACAGGCTCCATGCCCGGCATCAAGGCGTTTACGGCGGCTGTATTCGGCGGTATCGGAAGCATCCCCGGAGCAATGCTCGGCGGCATACTTCTCGGTATCATCGAGATATTCTCGAAGGCGTATATCTCAACGGAGCTCTCCGACGCGATCGTGTTCGCCGTTCTTATTCTCGTGCTTCTTGTTAAGCCCGAAGGACTTCTCGGACGCCATGTCCGCGAGAAGGTATAAGTCTGAAATGATACTAAAGCTCACTCCCGAGTGCAGCTTTTTCAGACCCATTTGTGTCTTGCCGACATAAGTCGGTCGGCATTTTATTCGTTTCAAAAAACGAATAAAAACGTCACAATCAACGAAAGGCATAGTTTTAAAATATGAAACTCAAAAAGACAACAAAGCAAAGCTTTATTACTATCCTCATGGTGGTCGTCCTCTATATTGCCATCAGCGTTGCAAAGTCCGGCGGACTTCTCACCTATTCTTTGAAGGGACAGCTCGTTCCGATCTGCGCATACATCATACTGGCTCTCTCGCTTAACCTGACCGTCGGAATCCTCGGCGAGCTCAGCCTCGGTCACGCAGGCTTTATGAGCATCGGTGCCTTTACGGGTGCCGTAGTCTCCATGAGCCTTACGGGTGAGATCGCCTCATCCCTTGCAAGACTCGTCATCGCCATCGTATGCGGCGCGATCCTTGCAGGTATTTTCGGCTTCATTATCGGTCTCCCCGTTCTCAGACTAAAGGGTGACTACCTTGCCATCGTTACCCTGGCATTCGGCGAGATCATCAAGACCATCATCAACTGCGTCTACATTGGCAAGGACTCAAACGGTCTCCGCTTCAGCCTCGAAAATGCTGAGGCTCTCGGTCTCGCGGAAGGCGGAAAAGCCATCATCAAGGGTCCCATGGGTGCAGTAAACATCTCTCCCATTTCCACCTTCACCGTAGGCTTTGTGCTCATCCTTATCACTCTTGCGATCATCTTCACTCTCGTTGACAGCCGTGCGGGACGTGCCATCATGGCTATCCGCGACAACCGCATCGCCGCTGAATCCGTAGGTATTCCCATAACGAAGTACAAGATGATGGCATTCGTCATCTCCGCAGCTCTTGCAGGCGCGGGCGGCGCACTCTACGCTCTCAACTACTCCACGATCGTTCCCACTCAGTTCAACTACAATACCTCCATCCTCATCCTCGTTTACGTGGTTCTCGGAGGAATCGGAAACATGAGAGGCTCTGTGATCTCTGCTACGATCCTCGTGCTTCTTCCCGAGCTGCTCCGTGCTGTTGAAAAGTACAGAATGCTCGTTTACGCAGTAGTCCTTATCGTAGTAATGATAATCACCAATAACAAAAAGGCGAAGCTCTTTATAGCTAATATCTTTGCAAAGATCACTTCACCTATAAGAAAGCGTATCAAAATGAAACACGCACACGAAACCGATGAAAAGGAGGAGGCTTAACATGAGCAAGATGGTAAACGTCCCCAGCGACGCAATAATTCCCGAGCGCGACCTTGATAAGCACCCGATCCTTGAAGCGCGCCATCTCGGCATCGACTTCGGAGGTCTCCGTGCGGTAGACGATTTCAATCTCACTATCGGCAGAACCGAGATCGCAGGTCTTATCGGACCCAACGGTGCCGGAAAAACCACGATCTTCAACCTTCTTACAAAGGTGTATCAGCCTACACGCGGAACCTTCCTTCTTGACGGTCACGATACTCACAGCATGAACACCGTGCAGGTCAACCGCGCAGGTATCGCACGTACCTTCCAGAATATCCGCCTTTTCAACGACCTGACAGTCGAGGACAACGTAAAGGTTGGTATGCACAACTCCATGAGCTACTCCATGCTCGGCGGTATCCTCCGTCTCCCCTCCTACTGGAAGCAGGAGAAAGCGGCTCACGAGCGTGCTATGGAGCTTCTCTCCATCTTCAACATGGAGCACACCGCTAACTTCAAGGCGGGAAGCCTTCCTTACGGAGCACAGCGCAGACTTGAGATCGTCCGCGCACTTGCAACAAACCCGAAGCTTCTTCTTCTCGACGAGCCTGCAGCGGGTATGAACCCCTCCGAAACGGCTGACCTTATGAACAACATCCGCAAAATACGCGACACCTTCGGCATCGCCATCATGCTTATCGAGCACGACATGAATCTTGTCATGGGCGTATGCGAGGGAATCGCGGTGCTCAACTTCGGAAAGATCATCGCAAAGGGAACTCCTGCCGAGATACAGCAGAATCCCGCGGTCATCGAAGCTTACCTCGGAAAGACGGAGGACAGATAACATGGCAATGCTTAAAGTTGAAGATATCAACGTATATTACGGCAGCATCCACGCTGTCCGCGGTGTCTCCTTTGAGGTAAACGAAGGCGAGATCGTAACACTTATCGGCGCAAACGGCGCGGGAAAGTCCACATCCCTTAACACGGTATCGGGACTTCTCCCCGCAAAATCGGGCAAGATAGAGTTTCTCGGACGCGACCTTCACGGAATAGCCCCTCACAGAATAGTCGGGCTCGGACTCACACAGGTTCCCGAGGGAAGACGCGTATTCTCACAGATGACCGTCGAAGAGAACCTTGACATGGGAGCCTACACAAGAGCTGCCGGCGAGGTCAAGGACTCCATGGCTGACGTTTATGACCGATTCCCCAGACTTAAGGAGCGCCGCCGTCAGCTTGCAGGCACACTTTCGGGAGGCGAGCAGCAGATGCTTGCCATGGGACGCGCACTTATGTCTCATCCGAAGCTTCTCATGCTTGATGAGCCCTCCATGGGTCTTGCGCCTATCCTCGTTGACCAGATATTCGACATCATAAAGGAGCTTCACGCTTCCGGAGTAACCGTTCTTCTCGTTGAGCAGAATGCAAGAATGGCGCTGTCCATAGCAGACCGCGCATACGTTCTTGAAACGGGCAAGGTGGCGCTCAGCGGAACAGGCGCCGAGCTTATGGCAAGCGACAAGGTCAGAGAAGCTTACCTCGGAGGATAAATTAAAGTAAAAGGTAATAGTGAAAAAGTAATAAGTTCGAAAGCTTTTCGTCGGCGAAAAGCAAAATTTGATTCATTTCCGTTTACGGAAATGTACAATACTTTTTCTCTGTTACTTATTACCCTTTACCTATAAAATATCACATCGGAATGTCCTTGTCCAAAGGAATCCAAAGGCAGTATGGTCGAAAGACTGTGCTGCCTTTGGCTTTTATATTAACTGTTGCGGCGGTATAGAGGATGGTCTCCCCACCGCCTTTATTGCTTAAAACTTTTTTTCTTCGATTTTACAACAGTTTGCTTACGGATTTTACCTTTGAATATTACAATATAGGCGTACTCAAAAGGAAGTACAAAAAATAAATGTCAAAGGAGACATAATAAATGAAGAAGATTATTAGTTTACTCACATTAGCGATGCTTATGGTATGTGCTCTTACCGGATGCGGTGGCAACAAGGAAGCTGTAGCAACAGACGGCTCCACCTCTATGAACAAGGTCATCGGTGCTTTGGGCGAAGCCTTTGAAGCTGACACCGGCATTACCGTAACCTACAACGCTAACGGCTCCGGCGCAGGCATTCAGGCGGTTCAGGAAGGCAGATGCGACATCGGACTTTCCAGCCGTGACCTCAAGGACGAGGAAAAGGCAAACGGACTTGAAGGAACTATCTTAGCCTTCGATGGAATCGCAATCATTGTAAATCCTAACAACCCCGTTTCTGACCTCGACGTTGAAACCATCGCAAAGATCTACACCGGCGAAATCAAGAGCTGGAAAGAGGTTGGCGGTAACGATGCCGAGATCGTACTCATCGGCCGTGAAGCAGGCAGCGGTACAAGAGATGGCTTCGAGTCCATTACCAATACCGAGGATAAATGCAAATACCGTCAGGAACTGACCTCTACCGGTGACGTTATCACTACCGTTGCGAGCAACCCCTATGCAATCGGTTATGCTTCTCTTGCTTCTGTTAAGGATACTGTAAAAGCTCTCACCGTAGGCGGTGTGGTG
>JAFUPK010000037.1 GCA_017481265.1 Clostridia bacterium | reverse complement strand
GCTGGTTCAGCAGGTTACGAGGGGGAGAGGTGTGGAGAGGGGGAACAGCCAAACGAGTTCCCGACAATAAGGCTCAAATGGGTACACTTATCCCACGGCGAGGACTATCTGCTTTGATCGCGCTGTCTTCTGCGGTAAAGCTCAAGCGCCTTAATTATCGTATCTTCGATCTTCTGCACGGGCGTCCCCGGTGTGAAGTATTTACTGATACGTTCTGTTGGTATTTTGAGTTTTTCTTTCTGATTCGGCTTTTCCTCCTGCATAATTGAGAGGATTACGTCATCATTAAGCTTACCTTCCTTTGAGAAGTTTCGCATTTTGATGGCTTGTACGTGGGAGGGTGTGCAATCCTCACAGCCGATAGTCTCAACAAGGCTACGCTGTTCTTCTTCGGATAGGTAAGACAGCTCCACCGCAGGTCGCATTGCAACTTTTCCTTCATCTACCATATCAAGAAGCTCGGGAACGAGGTTGGTGAGACGGATATGTTTTCGGATTTGCTCGTGGCTTTCCCCAACTTGTTCGGCAAGTTGTTCTCTCGAGGACTTCTTCTCCAACTTCTGCAACGGTGTTGCAGAAGTTAAATCGGTACGTGTTCCTTGCTGCCTACGCATAGCATCAAGCTTCATTTTGTATGCAAACGCTTTTTCTGAGGGTAATATCTTTTCACGTTGCAAATTCGAATCAACCATTATTATGATTGCTTCATCGTCTGTAAGTTCACGTACAATACACGGCATTTCACATCCCGCGATCTCACTTGCGCGTTTTCTCCTATGTCCCGACACCATTTCATAACCACCGTTCGGTTTCGGTCGTACAAGTGCGGGGAGCAGAACTCCGTACTGCTTCACGCTCTCCACCATCTCGGTCATACTTTCGTCCATCCTCACCTTGAATGGGTGATTCGGAAAGTCGCTGATCTCAGACGGGGACAGCATAACTACAGTTTCACGCTTCGCTTCGTCGCGTTCACTTTGAGTAGTGAACAGACTATCTACCGATGTGAGCAGATTTGATGCGCTGTTTTTCACCAATTTCCATTACCTCCTTCACTAAATTTCGATACGACTCAGTCGCACGTCCTCTTGGCTCGTGTAAAAAGATACTCTTGTCCGCTGTGCTTACTTCCGCAAGTCTAACGGTCAGCGGTATCACAGTATCCATAACGGGTAGGTGCTTGCCAAAGTTTTCCTTTACGGCTGTTACAATATCCTTGCGGAAATTTGTATCATTCACCATCGTGAGAAAGATTCCTCCGACCTGTAGTTTAGGGTTGATCTGCCGTTTGACCTGCTGTACCGTGCCGATCAGCTCTGTCATATCTTCAGCGGCAAGATAATCCGCCTGAACGGGGACGAGAACGTAATCGGATGCGGATAGGGCATTGATAACGAGCATACCGAGTGCGGGACGGCAATCGAGCAGAACATAATCATAATCGTTCTTTACCTCGTCGAGATAACGCTTGAGTACCGTTTCACGGCTCATTACGTTGACAAGTCCGACTTCTACGGCGGACAGGGTACGATTGCCGGGGATGAAATCAAATCCCTCTTTGTGGGATAAGATCTCGGGATGCTCGGATACAAGAATACCCTCGGTCACGTCATTCAGAACGTTTCCGAGGGTATATGGCATATCGTGCGGTTTTCTGTGTCCGAGCATCTTTGTGAGGTCTCCCTGCGGATCTGTGTCCACAAGAAGAACTTTTTTGCCGTGCATCGAAAGTCCGGCACCGAGATTGTACACTGTGGTACTTTTTCCAACACCGCCTTTTTGATTCGCCACGGCTATGACTTTTGTTTTTGGCATGGTAAGCCTCCTTTTTTGATATAAAAACCGCCCATCGGGGGGATGGACGGTTAGAAAATC
>JAFUPK010000036.1 GCA_017481265.1 Clostridia bacterium | reverse complement strand
TATGGCGTAAGAACCATCTCAAACGCCGAAGTTTCCTCGTCGCAAGCTCCTCACCTCCTTGGCTGAATCTTTATTTTTGTTGCTACGCAACAAAAATAAAGGAAAAAGATCACGTGTGGTCTGCTGCCCTACACGGTTCTAAAAGCGTTGGGATAACACCACGGCTGCCCGCGATATTTCATCCCCAACCACACATTTTCATTTTCCTTAGAAAATGAAAATATTTCACATTCGGCAAAACCGAATATTTCATACGCGAAGCGTATTTCACATTTTCGCAGAAGCGAAAATATTTCACATTCTGCAAAGCAGAATATATAAAAATCGCTGTCGCAAGCTCAGTAAAACCGACTCGCGACAGCGATTTTATTTATGCTGATATGGTTGCGAGAAGCGTCTCGTCAAAGGTAACGCCTGCAACCTTTTCGACCTTGGCGTTGATCTCTGTATACGCTTCGCTTGTGAGCTTCTGCTTCATGTCGTACTTCCACTCGGCAAAGCCATCCTCGTAGTACATGATGTGCCAGCCGTAGGAGGTCTTGACGATACCGTGGTCGCCGTGCTTTCTTGCAGGATCGAACACCCAGTCATTGAACTCGTCGACCATCTGACCCTCGTATACTCCCTCGTAAAGTCCGCCTGTGGAAAGAGATCCGGGGTCCTCGGAATACTCTACAACAAGATCGACAAAGCTGTCGACGTCGGCACCGCCTGCGACCCACGCGTCATAGACCTCGCGAGCCTTGGTGTCGTCCTTGTACGTGGTGGAGAGGAAGAGGATGTGGCGCACGTTGTGGAGTGAGGCGCTGTCGTCTCTTTCGTGTCTGCCCGTAAGGAGATACAGCGCAAGCTCACCCTCGCTTCCGGGGCTCTCTTCTGTATAGATGTCGCCGATCTCAGCATTAAACGCCCACTCTGTCACCTCGCTGGACTCGCTGTACTTCACATTTTCGGAAACAAGCTGCTTGAGCGCGTCCTCGGCCTCGCTCTCCGTAAGTCCAAGCTCTGTTATCATGTTGTTCTTCGCGTATGCAAGGAAGCTGTCCTTGTCGCGGCACTTTGCAAGCTCAGAGGCAAATCCGTTGACCGCAGCCTTTGCAGCAGCGATCTCGTCCTCGCCTGCTTCCTCGGTAATGAGATCCTTGTAATCGAAGCCGTAGACCACGTAGTCAACGGTCTCATAGTTGTTCTTGTACTTTTCGTACGCCGCCTCGAGAGCCGCGTCGGAAACATCCACCTTCGAAAGAGTTTCCTCCACATACTTTGCGGAAAGCGCAGTGAGTGAAAGCATATGTCGAACGGTGTCAACGTCTACGGACTGCCCGTACATGAGAGTGATGTACGCCTCCAAGGTTGAGCCCTCAGCCTCGGCGTATTCCTTGATGTCCGCGATGGTTGCTTCAGCCACGGCAAGATCCTCATCGGTAAGCTCGATGCCCTCGGCCTTTGCAAGCTCGCAGAGAGCCAGAAGCTGCTTTGCCTCGTTCTTCGCTGCGTTGAGGAAAAAGTCGAACCATGTTTCGGAGTCCTTGTCCACAGAGCACTCCTGCTTTTTGAGAGACGCATTGACGTTAAGTCCCACAGTTGCGGGCGTCATGCCACTCTGGGAGAGCTGGTAGATGACCTCCTGATACGCATTTTGGAAGAGGTAGGACATATCCGCGTTGGAGAGAGAGAAGTTCTCGCTCTTTACGGAAACGGCGTCAAGATTCGGATCCGCATCGGGGACGAACTCGGTAGCGGAATCGGTGGAAGCCGCTGTTGTGTCAGCCGCAGTAGTGTCGGCAGAGGTGCTTTCTGCGGTGTCGCCGCCTGAGCAGGAGACAAGGCAGGAGATCGCCAGCACGGCGGTAAGGATGAGAGACAGTAATTTTTTATTCATTTTGTGATCCTTTCGCATTGGTATAAGGAAAGTGTATCACAAAAGGCGGCGTAAGTCAAGCGTCGGGCAGATTTGTTTACTTTTTGGGGGCTATTTTCCGTATACAAAGGCGGGAACGCGGAAAATACGCGGAGGGGAGCGCGGGAAATAAAAAAATAAAATTAAAAAGGTATTGACAAAGGGAAAAAGATTTGATATAATATATAAGCACTCGAGAGAGCGGCTGGCCTAAATGCCGGTGTGGCGGAACAGGCAGACGCCCGGGACTTAAAATCCCGTGGGAGCGATCCCGTACCGGTTCGAGCCCGGTCACCGGCAACCCATTCTCGGGAACTTAATATCGCGGGGTAGAGCAGCTTGGTAGCTCGTCGGGCTCATAACCCGGAGGTCATGAGGTTCAAATCCCATCCCCGCAATAAACAAAAAGAAGTCGTCAGGCTTCTTTTTTGTTTATTCTGAGATAGACTTGTGCCGCATGATCTTCGTAGGTTATGAGACCGCGGCTCATAACTCGGAGGGGAACGAGTAAAAAAGCCACGGTGTGGCTTTTTTACGAAGTGAGTAACGAAAATAAGGAGTTTAACGAGTTGAGAGTACCGAAACGAAGTTAAACGACTATATTTTCGGAAGAGCGAAGGTGTGTTCGCACAGCACGTTAAGAGGTAGCCACAAAACGATTAAGAATCGTTTTTATGGGGTGAGTAACGCCGAAAAGGCGCGTCACGACCCGAGCGTATCGAGGGGAGTGAGGCAACTATTGAGGCGGAAGAGAGAAGGTGTGTTCGCACAGCACGCTAAGAGGTAGCCACAAAAGATTGAGAATCGTTTTTATGGGGTGAGTAGCGAAAATAAGGAGCGTGGCGAGCCGAGAGTACCGAGGCGAAGACAGGCGACTATGCGACGGTGACCGGCGCGTAGCGATAACCCGGAGGGGAACGAGTCAAAACGATTAAGAATCGTTTTAAAGAAGTGAGTAACGAAAATAAGGAGTTTAACGAGTTGAGTGTACCGAAACGAAGTTAAACGACTATATTTTCGAAAGACCATGAGGTGGGGATCCCATCCCCGCAATCAACATGCAGTGACAGGACTCAAACCCTCATTTTCGGTCGATTTTTCCGTTAATGAGGGTTATTTTGTATCAAATATGGTAGTTGGTAAGGTGTGTCTTTGCCATTGGCATAATCGCTATCGTTAAACAACTGAAATTCGTTAAACAGCCGTTGTCAAAAAATCACTGGTTTTATTGACAAAAATTAAATTTAGTTAAAAAAGATTGAAAGTATACTATGAATTATTGTTGACAAAAATTGATTTTGTGGGTATAATACATACAAAGGAGTGTGATTTAAATGTCTATTACTTCGAAAGACGGCATCTTGAAAGTATTAACCGCATATAACCCCTGGTGGAAAACGGGCGTTGTAAACCCCAAGATGACCAAAACTTACAAAAGATTTGCGTTTCATGAAGCGATGAAGCGATTAAAGGAAAAAGATATTCGAAGAACCGTTGTGCTCACCGGAACACGTCGAGTGGGAAAGACGACAATTCAGTATCAGATGATCGAAGCACTGTTAAGTTCCGGTGTTGCTCCGCAAAAAATAGTATTTATTTCTATGGATCATCCGATGCTTAAGCTGAGTCAGTTCCACGAAGTGTTGGAATGCTATCACGAAAATATTTATGCCGAGCAAGACGTATACTACTTTTTCGATGAAGTCCAGTATGCCCAAGATTGGGATCGTTGGTTAAAAACGATTTATGATACACAACCGGATACAAAGGTTATTGCCACCGGTTCTGCAAGTCCTGCTCTTATGAAGGGTAGCAGAGAAAGTGGTGCAGGCAGATGTTCGGTAATTCAGGTTCCAACTCTGTCTTTTTATGAATATTGCGAACTTTTGAATGTTGACAGACCTGACATCCCGGCAGATATGAAGGTTACCTCTCTGCTTAACAAAACGCAAATTGAGCGAAATCAGATTATGCTTCAGCTCTCCAAGGTGCAAAATCATTTCATGCGTTATTTGCAAGTCGGCGGCTTCCCGGAGTTAGCTCTCGCAGATAACGATTTGATGGCACAGCAAATCATGCGTGAAGACGTAGTTGATAAAGTGCTGAAAAGAGATTTGCCATCTTTGTATAATATCCGAAACGCCACAGAGCTTGAACGAATCTTCTTGTATCTGTGTAACGTTTCATCCGAAATTGTTTCGATTGAAGCTATAACAAAAGAACTTAATGGTGTTTCCCGAACAACCGTAGAAAACTATATTCAGTATCTCGAAAGTGCAAACCTTATATATCAAAGCTGGCCTGTTGATATGGCGGGCAAAAAGGTTCTTAAAGCAAGACCAAAGATATATATCGCTGATGCCGCCATCCGCAACGCCGTGTTAATGGATGATTCAATTATGACCGATCCTGTCGGCATGGGAAAAGTGGTGGAAACTGCAATCTATAAACACGTTGCAGCTTTTTACTATCAGTTTGCTACTTCTATCGGGTATTTCCGTGGCGGTAAAAAGAATAAAGAAATCGACGTTGTTGTTGATTATCCCCATATTAAGAATATCTTAATTGAGGTTAAGTATCGCGAAGGTGCTCCCATTGCGGATGATGATGCGATTATCGAGCTTTGCGAAGAAGCCTCTGCTGCTATTATTGTTACGAAGACTACAACGGATTTTGGCGTGCATCATACACCTTGTGGCAAGGAGCTTTTGAGGATTCCTGCCTTTGCTTTCCTGTATTTGCTTGGTAATGCCGAAAAACACGGGTATCGTGGAATTGAATAAATCAGATGTAAATGAGGTTTTAGTATGGCCGCAAAAGTATATACCTTTCATATTTCCTACGAAGGATTAGCAGAAAAGATATGGCGAAATATTGCTGTTTCATCAAATTACCGATTGGATCAACTTGGCTACGCTGTTTTGGCGGCGTTTGATACGATGGCATATCATCTGTTTGAATTTCATTATAAAGATGGTCGGTTTGAAATTCCGGGCGAAGATGCAGACGAAGAGCAAATTGATATGGCGGTTTTCAAACTGCATCAGCTGGATCTTAAAATAGGCGATCGTCTTCGTATGGATTATGACTTTGGCACAACACAGACCTTTTGGATAGAGCTTATCGGTGTCGAAGACATGGAACGGGGTCAAGGCAGAAGATATCCGTATATCACTGAGGGCTCGGGTTGCGGTATCATTGATGATATGTCCTCCGATGAACTGCAAGAGCTTATAGAGCAAATCGATAAAACCGGCAAAACCGAGGAACCTATTTATTATAATAACCGAATGATGCCGTGGGATTACCGTTGGTTCAATCTCGATAACGTAAACGCCTTGTTTAAGGGGGAAATAGAATTGATCGAAGACGGATATGCGCCCTTTTGGTTCGATTAATGCCTGCAACGAACAATGCAACGCTAATCTCAATAGCGTTGCATTGTATCAAAATAGCACTGTATTTTCAAATCCCCGAGGACTTGTCCTTGGGGATTACTTTTCCACTCTTCGCTCTTCTATCTGTCCATTTTTCTTGACAAGTTTCGGTATTTCGGTAGAGTTTCGCGGTGCGAAACTCATTTTTTAATGTTGAAAAGTAATATGTATTATGATTTGCATCTATTTTGTTCTTTTGGAAACAAAACCTATCCCCGCAAGACGACGATAGCCTTGGAAATAGAGTGATTCCAAGGCTTTTTCGTTGTTTTTTTGCATTAGTGGGTAAAATTACGTCGGCGCACTTCGTGTAGCGAATGTGCTCATGTCGGCGAGAATAAATTGCGAGGCTTTTTTTGCCGTTTTGGGGTGTCTTGCCGTCGTCGGCCGCCGTCGGCGATGAGGGAGAAAATTGTGGAGGGAAAAGGATCCCCGGGAAAGAAAAGCAAGAAAAAACCCGTTGTGTAAATGAACGGCTTCGCGTGGCTGAGGATGTCAATGTGGACAATGATAACTTGATTCACAAATAATATCCTATAGCCATTCTATACTATCAACTAAACGTGAAGGATGAAGTAACACGAGGCAAGATAAGATCCACGATTTTAGGATTATTCCTATTGACACAGTGCTTATTTTAGAAAAACAGTCGCATCCAATCACCGTCATACCTTTATACATCTGTTATTCAGCGTAATATACGTCGTAAACACATCATCTTCCAAATCAAAAACAACCTCGCCGTCGTACTGCTTTACCACGTTCTTCATGCTGAGTATACCGAATCCGTGGCCACTTTCCAACTTATCTGAACGCAAATTCTCTACATCAGTACCCGGCAAAGCAAAATTTTTAAGTATCACCACAATCTGTCCAGCTTTTACCTTTATTATAAGCGACACTCTTCGTTTGTCGCCGTCGATTTGCTTTTCAGCGGCTTCGATTGCGTTATCAAGAGCATTTCCGAGTACAATAGCAAAATCAATCGGCGACACACGTATTTCATTTATATCGTGATACTCACTCTCTACAAGTATACCGTTTTTTTCAGCTTCTGCCACTTTACTCCAAACGAGATGATACACGAGATTACTGCTTGGGTCTGTCGGAATTTCAGCATTTTCAACCAGGACAAGCTCCCTTACCACCGAATCACGTATGTCGTCAAGACTACCGTGATCGAGAGCTGCAAGAACACCGTAAAGAAAATTCTTTTGATCATGCTTGATCTTTAAAAGATCCCTGCCGTGTTTTTCTAAGTCTCGGTACTGCTCTTCCTGACCCTTAAGCAGCTTTTCAATCAGAGCCAGCTTGGCTTCCTCTTCGGCTTTCCTTCGCAGCTCGCCCGTCATATTCAGAATCACTACAGCCGACACGATCAGTACTATATTCAAAATGAGATTCACCCAAAAAACCTCGGCAAACAATTGGATATGTAAATAGTGTCGCCGGTATTGCAGAGAAAACATAGTGATCATGGAAATGGTGGCAATGACTATAATGTATGACATGGTCTCTTTAAGACTATTAAAAAGACTACGCTTCAAAGTAGCCATGATCACAACACAGATAAACAATAAAGCCTTCGACCATGCGATACTCATAAGAACAACGCTGTTAACGTATGTCTGCTGAAGGTTTATACCAAAGATGCTATTTATAAGCATTATGGTCATAATATCTGCGAGATTAGCAAGGGAATAACTGAAGCACACCAAGAGCACACGGTTAAACCACTTTAATCTATAGCTAAAGGATATCCCCAAAGTTATACAAAGGCTGAAGATAACTGTAAGCACTGAGCTTTGTACAAAAGCATCCGTGGCGGTAAGAAGCAGAACGGACAAAACAGTTAGTACTGCACATCTCACACGCGCTCTGCGTTCTTCGGCAAATAATGAAAACAGAAGCAATGCCGCGAGAACGTTAAATACAGAATTCAGCAAAGAGCATATTACTTCAAAAACGTTCATCGTACAAACTTCTCCACATATTTCATATATGCAAGTGAAACCTCAGTTTTTTTACGGACACTCATCATGACACTTCTGTCATCAGAAAGAATAACTGAGTCCTTCTCTATGCTTTTTATTTTGTCCATGTTTACAGCATATCCTTGATGGATACGGCAAAAACCAAAGTCTCTCAGGGAGTCACACACGTCTTGGAATTTTGAGCGTGTTACAACTTCCTCATTCTTCATGTGGTAAATTACGTGGCGGTCAAGACACTCAACGTAATATATATCAGAAACTGTAAGACGGACAGGCCCGTTTTTTGTTTTCACTACATGATAACGGTTTATAAGCCCTATACGTGAAGCAGCTCGTTTCATGACCTCGTTAAGCTTTTCAGTATTACAGGGCTTTAACAGATAGTGGAATGCTTCACACTCAAATGCATGAAGTGCGAATTCCGGGTGGCTTGTGAGAAATATAATTATGACATTTTCTTTTTTCTGGCGGATGATCTTTCCTGTCTCAATTCCATCAAGATGGGGCATATCAACGTCAAGAAATATGATGTCAAAGAAAGTACTCTCCAAGGCTGTCAGAAGTGCCTCTCCCGATGAGAACAGGCAATAGTCACAGTCACGTCCAAGCTCAGTTGAGAGAAGGATGTCGCGCAGTCCTTCACGGTCGCGAAGAGAATCGTCACATATAGCAATTTTCATAAATGCAGTAACCTTTTAAAAAATTATAATACATCAATTATATTGTAACATAAAAGCTTTAAAAAATAAAGTGACACAGCTTAACGAATACGCAGGAAAAGTCTACACTTATGCAAAAGCGGTTGATTTCGCATACTTAATATGATAACATTAAACTGCTATAAGGACTAAATCGAATTACGGAAGGAAGCATATAAGTATGAAAAATCCATTTTCGGCAGTAAGATCGAGATATAACGACATTCCCATACACCGCAGGGTAAAGTACAACGTGTTGTGGGTGCTTGGAATTATCGCACTCGTAGTAATCACAGTCATAGCAATAATCGATATGAACAAGACAAATGAGATCAATACCTCCGACCCCATCGGTACCTACGACACTATAACGTACATCCCGGTTGTGTTCGATGACGAGACCGACACTGTTACAGGCGGTGAGATATCTGTCGGTAATGCTGAAGACGGGGAGTGAGCTATGCTTATCAGATCATTTAAACGCTCCGTACCTTATTTTGTATGTGTGTGGATATTTATGATGCGTACCTTCACCATAGACCCAAATGCGTTCAAATTCATAGGAGCATTTGAAGGTCTGCTGCCCCTTCTGCTCGTTCCCGTGTGCGCGTTTATGCTTCACGACAGAACGGAGATAGAGCTCGCTATGGTCTGCGGAACACGTACGTCAAAGCTATTTTTCTCAAAGGTCATCCCGATGATCACATATACGGTGATCCCATGCGCGTTCTTCTCATTGGTATTTAAGAGCAGAATAGACCGCGAGATAGACTTTTCACGCCTGAAAAAGACCGTTATATACGATTTCATCCCCGAGGACTACAGGCTCTGCGCGGCTCTGTCCGTAGCGGTAACGGCAATATTTATTTTTGCCGTGTATTCCCTTATCAGAGTAATAACGCGTAACTGCTATATAACGATGCTCGTAGGATTTGGCACGGGAATCGCAATACAAAGCTTTCGTAATACTCTCGGAGTATCACAGGGCAATCTTACGAACTGCCTTTTCGACCCTATGATTAACACGTATTTTATCGGAAACTCCGTTCCAAACGCTTACGCGGAGAAATTCCCCGAGCTTACCTCAATGGCTAATATATGGACCTACAACCGACTGTTCTTCCTCGGACTCAGTGCCGTTATATTCTTTGTCACACACCTTATTCTGAGGCAGGAAAAGCTCCACCAAGGTCTTTCGGAGTGAAGGCAGATGCACTATTTTACACCAAATCAAAAAAACAATAACCTCAAAGGAGAAAAAACAAATGAAAAAGCTTATTTCCATCATTCTTACTGCGGTAATGCTTCTTACAGTAGCTATCACCGCAAGTGCCGCATCCTTTAAGGACGTAAAGTCCTCCGACTGGTACTACTCCAGCGTAAATTACGTAGCCGATAAAGGCATTATGCAGGGTACCTCAAGCACACGTTTTTCCCCTAACCAGACTCTCACCCGTGCAATGGGCGTAACGCTTCTTTACAGAGTTGCAGGCAGCCCCTCCGTATCGGGAAGCCTCCCCTTTAATGACGTAAAGAACGGTCAGTGGTACACCGATGCCGTAAAATGGGCATACTCAAACGGCATCGTAACGGGCAAGTCCGAAACCTTCTTCCATACCAACGGTAACATCACCCGCGCTGAATTTGCGACGATCCTGAGCCGCTTTTCAAGTGTAATGAAATATAACCTACCCTTTATGCGCGTTGCAGGCTTTACGGACTCAGCGAAGATCCCCGACTGGGCAAATGGAGCGGTAAACTCCATGTACGCCGCTGAGATCATCAACGGAAGAAGCGACGGACGCTTTGACCCCAACGCCAAGATCAGCCGTGCGGAAGCGGCTGCAATGATCGAGCGCTTCATGAAGGCTCCCAAGAGCTCCGGCTCCGGATCAAATAATAAGCCTATCGAGAACCCCGAGGTACCAACAACAGGTCAGCTCGTTATCAAGGAGAAGAAGTATCCCTACGGAAGCTCCGACGTAATGATCCTCAACGTAGAAAATCAGACGACCACGGATATCACAGTAACCTTCACGGGTAAGTTTATGGACTCAAACGGTAACGTTATTAAAACTCAGACCAAGATCGTCCGCGGCTTCCCCGCAAACTACAGAAACTACGTTATTTTCGAGCCCGGTGTAAAGTTTGATAAATTCGCCGTAGAGACAAAGATCACGAAGTATGATGCTGAAGCTTTCATGAAGTACGTTGTTATGGACAGCGAGGTCAGCTATACGGCTCGCAAGATGACCAGCTCCGATCTGCTTGGTCTCCACGAAAAATACCCCGCAGGACAGGAAAGACTCGGCTTTTATATTTCGTTCAGCTTCGATAATACATCGGATGTAAAGAGAAACGAAAAGGTAGACTTAAGTGTCCCCTGCGATATGGCATTCATCGGCAGCGACGGAGTCCTTTACTCCATCATTCACTATACCGGTGTGTTCCATACCAGCGATACTTCATCGTATAAGAGCCAGTGTCCCGTAGCAAATCACATTCTCTATAAGGATTGGAAGCAGCCTTCAAACTTCAAGCTCACTTTGGTCACAGGATTCACAACTGTTACTCCTTTCGGCGGATAAACCGTGGAGGAGAATAAGTAATGATTATTAAGAAAGGGAGGTCAATATGAAAAAGCTCATATCGATTTTGCTCGCGCTCATCATATCGGCAAGTATGATGCTGTCTGCGGCACTCCCCGTATCAGCCGCTGAGACCACAGTCTTTACAGACGTCAAAAGCGGGGATTGGTACTATACCGACGTCAGCTACGTTACCGAAAAGGGAATTATGCAGGGCACGTCGGGCACACACTTTTCTCCGAAGGGAAGTCTTTCCCGCGCGATGGCGGTGACAGTGCTTTACCGTATGGTCGGTACTCCCTCGACCTCGGGAATCCGCCTCCCCTTTGAGGACGTAAAAGGCGGCAAATGGTACACCGATGCCGTAAAATGGGCATACAAAAACGGAATCGCCATCGGCAAAACAGAGACGCGCTTTGCTCCAAGCGACAGCATAACCCGTGCGGAGTTTGCAACGATGCTTCACCGATATGTCGACAGTAATAATTTGGAGCTTCCGAAATTCAGAACGCTCTTTATCAAGGACGTATCCGATATTCCCGAGTATGCCTTTGAGGCTGTAAGGGACTTGTATAAGGCACAGGTCATCGACGGCAGGGACGACCACACCTTTGCCCCCTATGATACCATAACGAGAGCGGAAGCGGCGAAAATGCTACATATGTTTTGTTACGTTTCCGAGCTTAGCTTGCCGAAGGATGAAGAAAAGCCGCCCATAAACAGCGAAGTGATCGAAACCACGGGACAGCTTGTCATCAAGGAGAAAAAGTACGATTATGACGGCGGCAATGTTACTATACTGAATATCGAAAATCAGACAGCAAAAGATCTGACCCTCACCATTACGGCTAAATACCTTGATTCCGACGGAGATGTTCTCGAAAGCGAAACGCGAGTTATCAAGGGCTTTCCCGCAAATTTCCGAAACTACGTGGTGTTCTATCCGGATATGAAGTACGACAAGCTTACGTATAACGTAGAGCTTGCGGAATATAAGGACGAGGCGTATATGAAATATATTGCCTATGGCTCCAACGTGCAGGTAATCTCCGAGGCTCATTACGTGGATATTTTGTACGGAAACGAAACGGTCAACACCACGGTCGTTACAAACTACAAAATGGCAAATACTCACAAGAGCGAGGATCTGCTCGTCTGCGCCGACTGGGTAGTGTTCGACAAGAACGGCGAGATATTCTGGATAGAGAATTATCACGGCTGGCACAGCTTTTTTGCAAACACAACGCAAAAGAAATCGAGGATATGGCTGAGAAGCGTCCCTTGGGATGACTACAAGACTCCCGACAGCATAAAGGGAGAATGTACGGGTATCATAGCGTTCCGCGATGTCACAACAGAGCTGATGTTCTTAAAATAGGCTACAGCTCAACGGAAAGCTGAAACCTTAAACTCTAAAGAAAGGGGTAATATTAAGTATGTTCTTTACGACCTATAAAACAACATTCAAGCGAATCTTCCGTGCTCCGATCTTTTGGATGGCTTTGCTGATCGCCGTTGTTCTCGTGTGCGTTGACACCTACAAAGGAAGCTACGGCGGCGGTGAATATTCCCGCGACCCCGTTACGGGCGAGACCGTAATGGAAGCCCACGAGGGAGACCGCGACCCGAGATTCGTTCAGGGCTACCACAAGTATCACGAGTCAATAGGACACCGTATGCGCTATATGATGTTTTACGCTGTTCCGGTTCTGTGTGTTATTACAGTTATGTGTGTCATCAGCGGTGACTACAGCGACAATTTCTTCGAGATCGAGAGGGCAGGCGGTGTCCGAAGCTCCGCATACTTTTTCGGCAGACTTGCGGCTATCCTTACACTCCTTTATTCGATCACCCTCATACTGTCGCTTTTCTCCTATAACTATTATTTCTTCAGCCGCGGAGGTATTGCGAACCTTACAAAACAGACGTGGCCTGATGTTCACAAATTTGACTGGCCGTTCACTACGCTTAAGGAGTATCTTCTTGACTCCACTAAGGTCATCTTCCGTATGTCTCTCGGCGCCCAGCTTCCCGCGATCTTACTCTTTACCTCGGTAACGTATGCAATCGGTGCGTATTTCGAAAGCGGACTTCTTTCAGGAATCGGCGGCAGTGTTTCCGCAGTTGTCGCATTCCTTGCGCTCCAGAGGTACTCATGGGCATACGATTCTGTGGTGTACAAGTACTTCCTTCCCGCGAAGGTGGGACCGTACAAATATTTATCCTGCTATGACACTATGCTTGCAGGGGAAGAATTCTATAATGATATCAATATAGGACTTATGGGCATGAGCGGAAACCCGTACCTCTGCGACAGCTTAGAAGCGGTGATAGCATGGATAGCCACAATGGTTGGCATATCAGCCGTTTGCATCGCCATCTCCTACATATGCACACGCAGAAGAAAGATATAAGGGAGGATTCTTATGTTTATCAGATCTTTACGCAGATCATGGCCTCTACTGATCTTGATGACGATTCTGTTTTTATATTTCACCCAGTATGTCCTGACGGGACCGCTGATCGTACCGCCAAAGCATATCGGATATTTAGACAGAACGGAGCTCGTCATCGCGGTGCTTATGCTACCTGTATTTTCGTTCCTTCTGCCAAATAAATTTGAGATAGAGCTTTCTCTGAGTTGCGGAACGAGTACCGTGAAGCTATTCTTCACGAAGGCATTTGTGTATCTTATCTATACGGTAATCCCTGTACTTGTGTTTATATGGCTGTACAAATACGTTCCCTATAAGGGCAGCGAACGTCCGAAAATCGGTATATTCATCCCTGAAAACTACAAGCTTTATATGGTAGTTTCAGTACTCGTCACGATGTTTTTCTTCTTTGCGCTGTTCTGCTTTCTCCGCGTGCTTTTAAGAAACTGCTACGCGCCGATCCTTGTGGGACTTGCCATCTATTCCTTGGCTTATAATACCTGCAAGAATATACAGTACGGAGTGGATATAGAAAGATGTCTTACAGACCCCTTTATCTCTGTCTATATTATGGGAGATACTGTGCCGAACAATATAGCGACACAGCATCCCGAGCTTGGGGTCATTGCCAACGCATGGACGTACAACAGACTGATATTTGTCGCCCTCGGCATAGTTTTACTTGCGGTAACATACTTCATGCTCCGACGTGAGAAGCTTCACCGCGGATTCGGCGACTAAAGCAAATACGAGATCACGCAAAGCCTCATTCCACGATGGAGCGCGGCAAAGCCTATCGTTGGTCTTTGCGGGTCCTTGTATATACTACTCTTCCTCCATTTTGCTTTACTCGCCGATTTGGCGGGTAAGGCTTGAATGGTTAAACGAATTACAGAAAGGCAAGACCATGATCGAAATAAAAAACTTAACTAAAATATA
>JAFUPK010000035.1 GCA_017481265.1 Clostridia bacterium | reverse complement strand
CTTTCGCGGTTCTGCGGGAGGTTGTTGCCACCGCACAGCCTAGGGCAGCTTCTGGGACGCGGCGCGTTGAGCGGTCCCGGAAGGTCTTCTTGGTTCCGTCCTTCTTCTACAGAAGAAGCGGATTTAATGAGATTCGAAAATGCGAAGCATTTTCTACATATTGATTCATACGTGGGATTACAGCCATACCGTATGGCGGGAAGCGTTAGATACCCACCCATGGGCTACCACATGGGGTAGCCCCTACAGTGGTGAATAAAATACCGCAGTAGCCATACCGTATGGCGTGAGACGTACGAACGGGAGGAAAAATAATGACCCTGTTGCCTTATCCTATAAGCTCCTGTGGAAGAATATTAAATTCTTCTGTTAATATCTTGCGGATCTGTGCTACACTGATCCCTACCACATTCGCATAATCTCCATTCACTTTTTCTGCAAAAAGTGATGCAATACCTTGTATACCATATGCTCCTGCTTTATCATATGGCTCATTTGTAGAAATATATGCATCTATCTCCGCTTCTGTAAGAGTTGCAAATGTAACCTCCGTGATAACATTGCAGGTCACACTTTTTCCCGATAGCTCAGAGACAGTCAGCCCGCCGATCACATAATGCGTACCGCCCGAAAGTGAGCTTATCATCCTTCGCGCATCCTCTTTTCCCTTAGGCTTGCCGAGAACTGATGCCATATCCGAGGATACTACAGTATCTGCGGATATTATAAACGTCCGTATACCGTCCACGGGCGAAAGCATGGCACATACTGCCTCCCCCTTCATTCGGGATGCCTCCGCCGCATAGTGGCAGGCAAAGGGTACGCCGTCGGGTGCTTCCGTTCTTACGCTCTCGTCTGCGTCGGATACGATAACGCTGTGTATAAGTCCTCCCGCCTGCAGCAGCTCATGCCGCCTCGGAGATGCAGAAGCAAGTATAAGCCTTATATTCTTGTTCATGACCGCGACCGCCCTTACTTTCTTACGATAAACTTACCAATAAGAAGCGACAGCGCTACCGCAAGCACCACCGCAACCGATATTTCAAGAGATACGCCGATGGTAAAGGTCATAACACCCAGATCAAGGGTCACAGGTGCGGAGGTGCCGAAGCTCTCGCCGAAGGCAAGCCACGACAGAAAAGAAATGTCCTTGGTGAAATGGGCGATCATCGTGCCCATAACGATTCCTATAAGTATGAGAAATAGATTGAGCCAAAAATTCCGTTTTTTCATAAAGAGAAGTTGCCTTTCGATTTGCAAGATCAGATCCGCTTGATCTGTGAAATTCCCGCCTCCGTGTGGGAAAGTCCGAGACGGTACGCCTCAATGATCCGTGAAGCCTCCTGTGCATCTTCCGTCGTGAACATAAAATGAGATATGCCCACATCCCCGGTCTCGTTCTTGTCGGCGCACCACAGAGGATTGGGATTCAGGATAAGATTCATCCTGCCGCCGATGGGGATAACGGAGAGCCGTACTCCCTTTCTGTCGGAGATCTCACGTGGGAGCAGACAGCCCTGTCCCATGCACTTGCCGGAGCATCCGCTGTCCGACATGACACACCGCCTCAGGAGCATGAGAGGAAGTCTGCCATAGACTGCGCATCCGCAGGCAACGCGGGACTTTTTTGAAATATCTCGGATCGCGGGAGCCTTCAGCTCGGGCGAGAGGATCACGTATCGCGCACCAAGGTCCATCATGACCTCGGCGGCACGTCGGTTTGTTATATTCAGCCTCTCCGAGGCAATGGGTACAAGCCCCGCATCACGTGAGAGAGTGATCTGTGAGTATGAATGCGCGAGGACATATGTGCCGCCCTCAGCCTTGAAGGCTTCAAGGGATGCCTTGACCTCGTCGGTGTCTCTGTCGGTCTGCCAAAGAGGAAGGGAAATACCCATCTCGGCACGTCTGCGAACCTTTTTGACCTTTCCGAAGCGGTGAGGTAAAAATATAATGTCAAAGGCATCGTATGCCACATCCGGAACAGCTGCAGGACTTTGGAAAAACGCAGTTTTCACGGGCTTTGCCATAGAAACAGCGTCTGCCTTTGCAGTATTATCTGCTGTTATATCCGGAAGCTCCCTTTTTGCACTTTTTGCTACGGCACGCTCAAGAAAGCTGACAGCGCTCCGCCTGATGGCGTTGATCTGTGCCACGGAAAGAAAGCCTTTGCCGTCGGACTCACAGGTGAAGTCATTCCTTGCAAGGGAGTAGGGCATACCGCCAAGCTTTGAGATATTCTTGTATAGCATATCATCGGTGAGAGGTGCGCTTTTCGCCTCCTGCACCGTATCCCCCTCAGCGCTGACATTTGTACCTGCGCAGGACAGAGTAAGTGAGAACGGCTCGCCCAAAATCAAGCGGGCGTGGGCGGAAATGGGGATCTTTTTTGAAAGACCTTCAAATTTTTCGCCCACAGGCACAGTACCCTCCCGTCTCATGCCGTTCATTGAGGTATACTTGTTTCTGTAATAGCCGTCCGTAAAGCCGTCACGGGAGAAGATGCCGTCAAGGTAGGCGATCTCATCGGGAGTTGCACTGCGCCTTTCGTCAAGCAGGCGCCTCCACACTCCCACAACTCCGTAGACGTAGTCAGGGCTTTTGAGTCTGCCCTCGATCTTCAGCGAGCGGACATTCATTGAGATTATCTCGGGGACGTGCTCTGCAAGGCACATATCCTTAAGGCTCAGGGGATGAGCTGACACGTTCCTGCAGCCTGCCATACGGTAAGGAAGGCGGCATGGCTGAGCACATTCTCCGCGGTTGCCGCTTCGTCCGCCCATTGCCCAGCTCATGAGGCACTGCCCCGACACGGACACGCAATGAGCCCCATGGATGAACATTTCAATGTCGATGGGAGATGAGTCAATGAGAAGCTTCAGCTCATTTCGGGACAGCTCACGCGGGCAGACCATGCGTGAAAAGCCCAGTGAAGCAAGAGCTGCGGCATCGGCGGCATTTACGCCTGTCATTTGCGTACTGGCGTGGAGCTCTGCCGAGGGGACAGCCTCCTTTACGGCGGCGGCAAGACCTGCATCTGCGATGATAAATGCATCAGCTCCTGCACAGTAAAGGCTACGGACAAAGTCGAGAGCTTCGCATAGCTCGACATCACGCAGTCTGGTATTTACGGTGATATATGACTTGACAGAGTACGCCTTGCACATGGCAACGGAGCGGAAAAGCTCAGCCTCGTCAAAGTTTTTTGCTCTCATTCTGTTAGAGAACAGGCTTCCGCCGAAGTAAACGGCATCTGCGCCCCCCTCGATAGCTGCGTTTAAGGCATCGGGGGAGCCGGCAGGGGCAAGAAGCTCAGGTAATTCTTTATATAAGTCAGTATGTTTCAATTGTCGCACCGAGCCTTTCCGTTTGAAAAACTATTCTGTTCACTTCTCGCGCTTGAGAAGGGACTCGATCATTTTGAGCTTGTCCTCGCGGTCGGTCTCAGCGGGAGCTGCTTCAGCCTCGGCTGCGGGCTCCTCATCCATGGTGATCTGCTCGGACACGGGCTTTACCGTGACCTTTTTTGCAGGCTCAGTATCTCCGAGTCGTGCTTTAAGCTCGGCGATCTCCTCTTTAAGGCGGCGCATATTTACGTCATAGAGGGAGACCTGTGCTTCAAGGTTGCGCACGCGTTTTTCAGCGGTGATCTTATCTCCGCAGAAGGCAATAGCGCAAAGCATAGCGGCATCAAGGCGCGAGCGCTTCATATCATGGAGAAGAGCGGACATTTTATCGTCCATGCGCTTGACCACGGAATTAACGAAGGCATCACTTTCGTCTGTAATGAGGGACATTGTGATACCTGCGACGGTAAATTCGACTTTTCTTTTGATATTTTCTTCCATGTAATGCTCCGTTCTGCTGCAAGAAAAGCTACAGCAATATGATATTTTTATATAAGTAGTGCACATAAAGTGCAAAAGCTTTAAAAATAGTGTTGAAAAGGAGAAAAGCAGAATGTATAATATAAGAGGATATGTATTACACCGTATATTACGGCTGCCTGCGGATCCACGTTCAAAGGATTCCCGCCATACGGTGCGGCTGACGCGATTCTACTTTTACCCTCCGTTTTCAGATCCATTTTCGACTGCGTCGAAAATGTTCCGACATTCTTCATTATTCATTTTTTAAATATTCCGATCCTCTCCGAGGGTATAAAAATCTCATCATATTATATTATAATATATATTTTCTCGGAAGTGAATACCTTTATAAAAAAATTAACCTTTTTTCCTCGATTTTTAAGGAGAATTTGCATATGTATTACGATATTAACAAGGTAACGCCCCATGAAAAGATCGCCGAGGAGCTTTTTCTCTCGGGATATAATTGCGCGCAGTCTGTTTTTGCCGCGTTTTCCGACCTGACAGGTATCTCAAAGGAGGACTCAGCACGTATTGCTTCCTCGTTCGGCGGAGGTATGTGCGGTCTGCGCTCCACCTGCGGTGCAGTTTCGGGAATGCTTATGGCGCTGGGCACGGTAAGGGGCTACAGTGACCCTGCTGACCAAAATGGGAAGAAGGAGCAGTACGCAGTCGGCAAGGCCCTCGCGGATGAATTTTCCTCCCTTCTCGGAAGCGTTATCTGCCGCGAGCTTCTTTCGGGAATGGAGCTTTCCTCTGTCCCCTCAGTGCGTACCGAGGAGTATTACAAGTCCCGTCCCTGCGCCGAATTCTGCGCGGTGGCGGCACATCTCCTTGACAGCTATCTCGAAAGCACCGACGATTCAAATGAGAAATAAGCCGCGCTGTACCGCTCTTGTATCTGTTACAGCCTCATTTACAGCATTTTGCGCTGCGGGCAGGCTTGTGTCTGCCGTTACCGACGGCACGTCAGGCGGAGCGACTGTTTCGTATCTTGCCGCGTGGCTTTCGGCGCTTCTCGTTCTGAAGGCGGGCACGTCCTTCCTTGATGACCCTTCTGCCGAGGAGGAGACCTTCGGCCTTGACTCGGACGGTGCCGACGGAGTCACAGCCTCACAGCAAACGAAAAAGATGTCACTTTCCTGTGATGCTGTCGCGTGCGCGCTGTCCCTTGCTGTCCTGCTTCTTGCGAACTTTGCCATGGGAGCTCTGCTCGGCGGTGAGCCTGCCGCAGCAGTGACTCTACGGGCAGCGGTGATCGGCACCACAGTCAAGCCAATATGCGAGGAAAGCCTGTTCCGGTTTGCCTATATCTCAGTCCTCATTCGGCACGGCAGGCTGTCGAGGGCATCTGCGATCTTTGTTACGTCGGTGCTCTTCGCGCTGGTCCACAGCAGAGAGACCATGCTCTTTGCCGCAGGCGCCGGGCTCATCCTCGGCATCCTTGCCACCCGCCGCTATGAGGCCGGCAGGGCAGGGGCCATCCGAGGTGCTGTCTGCTCGCTGGCGGTACACAGCGCGTACAATCTGACACTTTACGCTGTCGCGGCGTTCATCCCCCACGCGGTATGACGGAAGGCGCAGCAAATCAAAGAAAGGCTTGGTCACTCTATGGACGAAAGACGGGAGCTCATTGAAGCGATCATAAAAAAATACGCCCTTTGCCCCTATCCCGCACCAAAGGTGACCCGCCGCGGGAAGCCGCGCACCACGGTGGATCTGTCGGGAATATCATCGGTTGACGTAAGGATGCGCGACGAGTTCTACATGAGCTGTGCCTTGGAGCTTGCAAAGGCCGCCGCTGACCGCGGTGAGGTTCCTGTGGGAGCCGTGATGGTCATGGGAGAGCGCATACTTGCGGCGGACTTTAACGGCAGAGAGACGGAAAAAAACGCCCTCTATCACGCGGAGCTTGCGGTCATCGGCAAGTCCTGCGAGGCTCTCGGAGGCTGGCGGCTGCCGGGATGTGAGCTTTACGTGACTCTTGAACCGTGCACCATGTGTGCAGGCGGCATAGTCTCCGCAAGAGTGCCGAGGGTCATATGGGGAGCGGCGGACAAAAAGGCGGGCGCCATGGGCAGCGTCCTCGACGTAAACGAGCTTCCGCTGAATCACAGATGCGCCGTTGCACAGGGCGTGCTGGCAGAGAAGTGTGAGGCCCTTCTCAGCGAATTTTTTGAGAAAAAAAGAACTTAAATAATTTATAAATATACATAAACGAAGAAAGGAACAGAAATCATGAAAAACGAAACAAGCGCAAGCCTTATCTGGAGCGACAGAAAGAGGACCCTGTTCGGACTTCCTTGGTCATTTACAAGATATTACCTTTACGAGAACAAGCTCATCATCGACACGGGCTTCTTCTCCCGCAAGGAAGAGGAGATCCGCCTTTACAGGATCATGGACATCTCCCTGAAGCGCACCCTTGAGGAGCGCCTCTTCGGTCTCGGCACCATTCATTGCTGCTCGGGAGATAAGACCGCGCCCGAGTTCAATATCAAGCGCATCAAGCTGTCCCGAGAGGTAAAGGAGCGCCTTTCCGATATGGTCGAGAGCGAGCGCCAGCGCCGCCGCGTAGGCACGAGGGAGTATATGGATTCCGACATAGACGGAGAAGAGGAAATGCATGAATGAATAAAGATCCACCGAAAGGTGGATTTTTATTATTTAAATTAGTGCCCGCAGCGGGAGGGGATAGGAATAATGAATAATGAATGATGAATAATGAATAATGTCGGAATATTTTCGACGCAGTCGAAAATAGATTTGAAAACGGAGATAAAAGAAGATTTGCGGCTTCCGCGATTCTCCATCCCACGGTAGGGGGCAGGCACCACTGTTTGCGTAGCAAACAAGACGTCCCGTTCAAACGTCTCTCGCCAAACGGTATGGCTGTAACCCTTGCGTATAAATCAATATGTAGAAAATGCTTCGCATTTTCAAATCTCATCCTATCCGACTTCTTTCGTGAAAGAAGTCAGAATCAAGAAAGCCTTCCGGGACCGCTCAACGCGCCGCGTCCCAGAAGCTGCCCTAGGCTGTGCGGTGCAAAATTCTCCCGCAGAACCGCGAAAGTCTCATAAAGCGAAACGGTATTGTCACCTCTTTCGCGCTTTTCCTGCTCCGTTAGCTTCTTGAAATGCGGTGTAGACTTAAGAGATGAACATACATCCCTCAAAATCCTGCAATCGCACCGCAGACCATGTACGCCTTACAGACATACACGGTTCTAAAAGCCTTTGCTTAACGTAATCCCTGTCTCTGTAGGGGCACCAACGCAATTGCGTTGGTGACGTATTTCGCGAAGCGAATACACTGGCGACACCTATGTGGTAGCCCATGGGTGGGTATCTAATGCTTCCCGCCATACGGTATGGCTATAACCTCACGTACAAATCCACTGTAGGGACAGGCGTCACTGTTTGCGTAACAAACAATACTGTCCGTTCTGACGTCTCTTTTACAACAAACGGCGTTTTTCTGCGATACGGATGCCGTTTACGGAAATATAGCTGTTTGAAGCCTCATCGTAGCCTGCCTCAACTGTATGTCCGCCGCAGCTTGCGCTGAGAACGTGCTCAAACTCGAGCACAGCACGGTATTCGTCGTAGACTTTGCCGTTGATGACGAGCTCATTTGTAATTTTGACCCGTCTGTAGCAGATGGTCATGTCCCCGTATCTTGCTTCAAGCAGAATACGGTGTTTTACGTTGGCGTCAGCTCTGCGGATGGCTCCCGAGGCGTGTTTTTTCTTATTTTTATTCTGCTTTTCGTCGTTTATTATCTGCAAAACGGTGAAAACCAAGGTAAATATTCCTGCGGCGATGATAAATATGCCGAGGAATGTAAATCCTATTACGGAATCACAGGCATCCGGATCAAAGCGCACGTACCAAATGAAGAATACTCCCATGAGTATTCCGAGGATGCCCATTGCGATACTGCAGAGCCTTGATTTTGAGATCGTTTCTATGAGGGGGCGTTTGCTCATTTTTATTATACAACTTTCACTTATTCACTTTTCACTATTACTTTTTACTTAAACCATTCCCCTTCCGCAAGGAAGGGGAATGGTTATATTATTTACGCTTTGTCTCTTGAGCCGCACATGTCGATCTTCTCGAGGCAGAGAGCCTTGACTGCTTCTCTTGCGGCACCCATGTACTTCTTGGGGTCGATAACGGATTCGTCTCGGAGAACCTCGCGTACAGCCTTGGTAGCAGCCGCGCGGAGCTCTGTTGCAAAGTTGACCTTTGCCATTCCGAGGGAGATAGCGCGCTTTACGCTTTCCTCGGGAACGCCTGAGCCGCCGTGGAGCACCAGAGGAGCTTCAACTACGTCGCGGATAGCCGCAATGCGGTCAAAATCCAGCTTGGGCTCGCCCTTGTAGAAGCCGTGAGCTGTTCCGATAGCGATAGCGAGAATGTCAACGCCGGTCTTCTCTACGAATTCCTTAGCCTCGTCTACGTTGGTGTAGATGTCCTCAGAGGTTACGTTGTCCTCCTTGCCGCCTACGCATCCGAGCTCAGCCTCAACGGTAACGCCCATGGGACACGCGGTCTCAACGACCTGCTTTGTGATGCGGACGTTCTCGTCAAAGGGAAGCTTGGAGCCATCGAACATAACGGAGGTGTAGCCTGCCTTGATAGCTACCATTACGTCGTTGAAGGACGTGCAGTGGTCGAGGTGGAGAGCCACGGGAACCTTTGCACGCTTTGCGAGATCCTCAACGATGGCGTGAGTCATGGTGGGAACGAAATACTTTACTGTGGGGGCTGTGGTCTGGATCATAACGGGGGAGTTTGCTTCCTCAGCCGCCGCTACGATAGCCTGAGCCATCTCCATATTCTCGGCGTTGAACGCGGGAACGGCATATCCGCCCGCCTTCGCCTTCTTGATCATTTCTATACTTGATACAAACATTGGTATAAATTCCTTTTTGAATCTGATTTTGGAAATCGGAACGATTTCCTACAATAACTTTTCCCTTTGGGGAAAAGTTCACTTCTCCGAAGGAGAAATTTCACTGCCGAAGGCAATTTCACATTCGCGAAGCGAATATTTCACTGTAAATATATCCGACCGGTCGGATATATTTACTTTAGCCAACCTGCGGGTTCTGCGCAATAAGCTCTGCTACAGTCTCGGGGCTTATCTTGCCCTCCATAGGGCCGAATGCGGCGGTGTTGAGAGATGCGGCACTTGTAGCCTGACGGATGCAGTCCATCATGGGCTTGCCGTCAACGAGTCCGCAAAGGAAAGCCGCGTCAAAGGAGTCGCCGGCACCTGTAGCGTCAACGGGAGTGATGGGGTAGATACCGAAATCTACAGATCCTTCTCTTGTGTAGATCGTGCATCCCTTTGAACCGCGCTTCAGTGCGATGATCTCAAGAACGGGATTTTCGAAGCACTTCGCGACGGATTCTTCAACGGTGTCACAGCCTGCCATCATTTTAAGCTCTGCAACTCCGGGAAGGAATACGCTTGTCATCTCGAGGATCTGCTTCGGGGTGTCCGCTCCGCCCATAAGCTCGGGGCGGATGTTGGGGTCGAAGGAGATCTTCGCGCCCTTTTCACGGAACTTCTTTGCAGTCTTGACGATCTCAGCGCCGAACTCGTCGCTTGCCATGAGAGAACATCCCATTACGTGGAAGAAATCGGCAGCAGGCACCTCTTCGGGAGCTTTCGCCTTAGCTGCGGGGGTGTTTCCGATGTGGAAGATGAACTTTCTGTCGCCGTTGGAGTAGTACATAACGAATGCACATCCTGTGGAGCAGGTGGGATCCTGGAGAACGAGGGATGTATCAACTCCGTCGCCGTTAAGTCTGTCAAGGAGGTTCTTGCCGAAGTCGTCGCAGCCTACTCCGCTGATGATGCCTGCCTTCTGACCGAGGCGGGCAGCGGTGTCAATGAAGATAGCGGGAGCTCCGCTGGGGTAAGGACCGAGGAAAACGCCTGCCTTGTCAAGAGGCTGGTCTACTTTATCGCGCATGATCTCAACGATCATTTCGCCCATTGTCCAGATCATAATATGTATTTCCTTTCAAATATCATTTATGTCTAAGCTTCGACAACCTCCTTCGCAGAGAGACTGTGCTTGTTTAAATATCATTCAGCATAAACTGTATGTAAGACACCATCTCAAACGCCGAAGGTTTCTTCGTCGCGTTGCTCCTCATCTTCCTTGGCTTTTCTCATATTTTTAATGCTCCGCATTAAAAATATTGAAAAAAGTAATGTAAAGCCTGAAGATGCACCGTAAAGCCTGACAAGTTTTGATTCAGTTACGTTTTCGCTTGCGAAAACGTACCGAGCTTGGTTTTTTGTTTTCAAGAGCTTTTACGCATAGGGGATTTCGTGCTCTGCGGAGCACGACCAAGGGGCAAGCCCCTTTGGATACCCCTTTGACGCACAGGAAGGTTTCGTCCCTTGCGAGGGACGACTCGGGACGCTGTCCCAAGACCCTGCAAGCTTTCGGGAAAGCTTGACCAAAGCTTTTGAAAAAAGGTGAAGCTGTGATCTAAGTAGAGATTTTTACGTTTTCTCTTGCGAAAACGTACCTTCACCGCATCATTTCCCAAAAGAAATGGTGCGATTTCATCTGCTGAAGGCAGATTTCATTCGGCACAGCCGAATTTCACATTTGCCGCCGGCAAATATTTCACTGCATAAGCTTTACAAAAGCTTATGCCTCAAGGCTTCTGAGGAACTTGACGGATTCTGTCATCATCTCGTCCATCTTGGCATCGTCAGCACCTCCGGAAAGGTCACGCCATACCTTGATCGCGTCTCCGACCTCGCCGCCGTAGAGAAGGAATGGCTCCATAACGACCATGCCCTTGTAGTTTATATCCTTGAGCGCCTGTCCGATCTCTGCCCAGGGCATATTTCTGCCGGTGCCGGGGAGCTTGCGGTTAGCCTCGCCAACGTGTACGTGAGCTACCATGTCGCCAGCAAGACGGAACGCGTCGCCGATATTATCTTCCTCGATGTTCATATGGAAGGTGTCGAGAAGAAGCTTGACTGCAGGCTTGCCAATGTCAGCGCAGAATTTGAGACCTTCTTCAACGGTGTTGAGGATGCAGGACTCAAAGCGGTTGAGGATCTCAAGAGCGATGGTGATACCGAGACGCTCAGCCTCGTCGCCGACGATCTTCAGGCACTCAACAGCGCGTGCCCAAAGAGCTTCCTTGTCGATGTCGACAAAGTCATAAGGCCAGTGGTTGTAGCAAGCACCGATGAGGATCTTGCAGTCGAGCTTGACCATCTGGTTGAGGATGCCGCAGAGGAATTCAACGCCTGCCGCACGTACTGCGGGGTCTGCGCTGGAGATGTCCTTATCCTTGGGAGGACCGAGGTTGGCAGAGATCTCAAGTCCGAGATCCTTGGCTGTTACTCTGAGCTCTTCGAGCTGTGCATCAGTCATGTTCAGGAGGTGGTCAGCGCCGACCTCAAGAACGTCAAGACCGCAAGCCTTTGCTCTCTTTGCGAGGGCGATGTAGTCAACAGTCCAGGTTCTGCCCCAGTAAGCGAAATGTGTTCCGATTCTCATATAAAAATTCCTTTCCGCCAGCCGCAGACACTGCGGAGGCACCGGTGATCCGGGAAAATTATTTTTTCTAAATTATATTATATAACATATGCGAGGATTTTGCAACTTTATTTTGCGTCTTTCGTTAAAAAATCAGCCGCAGGCAGACAGCGCACCGATTCGTTAGGCATATGGGAATGTTTGTAGGGATTGCAGATAAAGAAAGCACTCTTTTGCTGTAAAATTTGCTATAAAGAATAAAAAACGCGAAAAGCTATTGCAAAAATGTTGAATTCATGGTATACTAACGTGAATAATAGTCGGGGCAAGGGTCTTTTTGAGCTCTTTTCCCGCGAGGAAAGCAACAGGTGTGGAAAATGAATACCAAAACTTTATTCTATGTGTTAAAAAGAATCGGACTTGCTTTGTTGACTGTTTGGATCGTCATTACCATAACATTTTTCGTAATGCACGCGGTCCCCGGCGGTCCCTTCCTCGGTGAGAAGGCTATCTCCGAGGCGGCAATGGCAGCGCTTGAGGAAAAATACGGTCTCGACAAGCCTCTTTTCGAGCAGTATATTACATATCTTAAGGATATCGTGACAAAGTTTGACTTCGGTCCGTCCATCAAGCAGCGCGGACGTGAGGTCATTGACATAATCGCAGACGGAATGGCAACCTCCGCAAAGCTCGGACTTGCTGCCGCAGGCATCGCCCTTGTTTCGGGTACCGTTCTCGGAAGTGTTGCGGCGCTGAGACGTAACAAGTTTATCGACCGCGTTATCATGGTCGTTACCACGGCGTTCGTCTCCATGCCGTCGTTTATCATGGGTACGTTCATGCTCCTTCTCTTTACGGTAACGTGGCATATCTTCCCTGCCAACGGAGCCGAGGCAGGAGGTCTCGTGCTTCCGATAATCACCCTTTCCCTGTCCCCCATGGCGAACATCACCCGTCTTACACGCTCGTCCATGCTTGACGTTCTCGGACAGGATTACATCCGTACCGCAAAGGCTAAGGGCGTATCCTCTGTAAAGGTCATCTTCGGTCACGCGCTGAAGAACGCCCTCATCCCCGTTGTTACATATTTCGGTCCTATGCTTGCATATATCGTAACCGGATCTCTTGTGGTCGAGCAGATCTTTGCCGTTCCCGGCATCGGACGCTCCTTCGTAAGCAGTATCATCAACCGTGACTACACCCTCATCATGGGCACCACCATCGTGCTTGCGATACTGATCGTCATCATGAACCTTATAAGTGACATCCTCTATAAGGTTATCGACCCGCGTATCACCCTTGAGTAACGAGTTCGGCAAAGCGCAGAAAGGACACAAAAAGCAATGAGCAAGAAATTATTCAGTATGCATCTCGATCTTGATGCATTTAATCCCGCTTCGGCTGAGGATAAAGAGTACATGGTGCAGATGCGCCCCTCGACTACCTTCTTCCGTGACGGCGTAAAGAGATTTGTTAAGAACAAGGTGGCTCTCGTAAGTCTTATCATCGTAGCCATCATCGCAATAGGCTGTATCGTAATTCCCTTCTTCTACCCCTATTCCTATGACGCACAGCTCGGCGTACAGCTCGGTAAGCCCGTTGACGGCTCCTACAGCAACCTTGCCCCCTTTGAGTACGGTGCCGCAGAGCGCCTGTCCATGTTCGGACGCGCCAACGTCCGCGAGTATTACGTAGAGGCTATTCTCAAGAGTGACTACGATGATCCCGCGGAAAAGGAAGCGGACCTTGCATTCCGCGCTGAAAAGAAGGCTGAGGCTGAAAAGCTTCTCAGCGATTATCAGGCAGGCGAGGCAAGCGCTGACGCGTTTGCGGCTCTGCAGAGCTCGGCTCCCGAAGGCTTTACATATACGGAGCACGATAAGATCTCCACAAGCAAGCACAAGGGAATGACTGACGTTATCGACTGGATCTGGGAAGGTAACTGGCAGGGCAAGAGCGTAAGAGAAGCAGGCGACGCTACAATCGTTGAGACCGACATGGGATACTACGTCCTTTGCTTCGAGTCCTACGAGGGTGAGACCGAGAGCGTGTTCCCTCACATCTTCGGAACTGACTCCATGGGTCGTGACTACTTCATCCGTATCGTATACGGCGCGCGTATCTCCCTTGCAGTCGGCTTCTTCGCAAGCATCATCGTTCTTGTCATCGGTATGACCGTCGGCTCCATCTCCGGCTACTGCGGCGGTAAGGTCGACCTCGTTATCATGAGAATCGTAGATATCATCTACTCTCTGCCGGATATGCTTCTCATCATCCTTCTCGCGTCCGCTCTCAAGCAGACCAACCTGACTGCGGTCATAGAAGGAACCGTCCTTGAGAAGATAGGCGCAAATATCATAAGCCTCTTTATCGTATTCGGCGTGCTTTACTGGGTATCCATGTCACGTCTTATCCGCGGACAGATCCTCTCCCTCCGTGAGCAGGAGTATATCCTCGCTTCTCAGGCTGCAGGCGCACGCGGAAAGTGGATCATCTTCAAGCACCTTATGCCCAACTGCATCAGCGTGGTCATCATCTCCACAGCTCTGCAGATCCCCAGCGCGATCTTTACCGAAAGCTATCTGTCATTCCTCGGTCTCGGCGTAAATGCGCCCATGCCGTCCCTCGGATCTCTTGCATCCGACGCACTTAACGGTATCAACTCTTACCCCTACCGTCTGGTGATCCCCGCTGTGGTGATCTCCCTTATCGTTCTCTCCCTGAACCTCCTCGGCGACGGTCTGAGAGACGCATTCGACCCCAAGCTCAACGGTTAAGATAAAAGGAAAGGAAAGCCCCAACGGGCGCGGTCAATAAAAATGGCTTTACTCGAAATAAATGACCTTCACACCTCCTTCTTTACCGATGCAGGTGAGGTCAAGGCTGTAAACGGTATCTCCTTCAACCTCGAAAGAGGAAAGGTTCTCGGAATCGTAGGTGAGTCCGGCTCCGGAAAGTCCGTTACGGCATATTCAATCATGCAGATACTCGCATCCACGGGTAAGATCGTGGGCGGCTCCATCAAGCTTGACGGCGAGGAACTTGTAAACTCCGGCGAGAAGACCATGCGTAAGATCAGAGGAAACAAGGTGTCCATCATATTCCAGGACCCCATGACCTCCCTGAACCCCACGCACACCATCGGACACCAGATCATGGAGTCCATCCTTCTTCACACCGACAGAAACAAGAAAGAGGCGTACGCACGTGCAGTTGAGATGCTCCGCCTTGTAAACATCAACGAGCCCGAGAAGCGTATGAAGCAGTATCCTCATGAGCTCTCCGGCGGTATGAGACAGCGTGTCGTAATCGCTATGGCGCTTGCCTGCGAGCCTGACATACTTATTGCCGACGAGCCTACAACTGCTCTTGACGTTACCATTCAGGCGCAGATACTCGACCTTATGACATCCCTCCAGAAGGAGCTCGGCATGGCGATCATCATGATCACTCATGACCTGGGTGTCGTAGCGCAGATGTGCGACGAGGTCATCGTTATGTACGCCGGCTCCATTTGTGAGCAGGGTACTGCAGATGAGATATTCTACAACCCCCGCCACGAGTACACCAAGGGTCTGATGCGTTCTATCCCCACGGCAAACACCTTCGGACAGAGACTCCAGCCCATCACCGGTACCCCCATCGACCTGCTCAATATGCCTGCCGGCTGTCCCTTCGCGCCCAGATGTGACGCTGCAATGAAGGTGTGCATCAAGTGCAAGGCAGAGCGTATGCAGATCAACGACGATCACGCAGCGGCTTGCTGGATGAACGTTAAGTCCGGCGTTGAGAGCGGCGAGATCGAATTTGCCCCCGCAGACGGTGAGGAGAAGTCAGAAAATGAGTAACACACAGAACAACAAGCCTCTTATCGAGGTCAAAAATCTGAAAAAATATTTTGATATCAATACAGGTATGTTCAGAACACGTGCCCTTAAGGCTGTGGACGATGTATCGTTTGATATAATGAAGGGTGAGACCCTGGGTCTCGTAGGTGAGTCCGGTTGCGGTAAGACTACCGTAGGACGTACCCTTCTGCACCTTTATAAGCCTACCTCCGGCGAGATCATCTATGACGGAAAGCCCATCAAGACAAAGGCTGACGTAAATGTGTGCCGCAAGAAGGCGACCCTGGTGTTCCAGGACCCCTATTCTTCCCTTAACCCCCGTATGACAGTTTCGGATATCATCGCAGAGCCTCTCGATATCCACAAGATGTACAATACAAAGGAGGAGCGCCGCGAAAGAGTTCTTGAGCTTATGGCAAGAGTAGGACTTAACAGTGAGCACGCCTCCCGTTATGCCCACGAGTTCTCCGGCGGTCAGAGACAGAGAATCGGTATCGCACGTTCTCTCGCCATCAACCCCGACTTCATCGTCTGCGATGAGCCTGTATCCGCACTTGACGTGTCCATTCAGGCACAGGTCATCAATATGTTCGGTGAGCTTCAGGAGCAGCTCGGTCTTACTTACCTGTTTATCGCTCACGACCTTCTCGTTGTGCGCCACATCAGTAACAGGATCGCGGTAATGTACCTTGGAAAGATGGTAGAGCTTACCGATGCAGATACTATCTACAACCGTCCGCTCCACCCCTATTCAAAGGCGCTCATGTCCGCAGTTCCCATGCCGGACCCCAACATTGCCCGCGCAAATCAGCGTATTCCGCTGACCGGCGATATCCCCTCCCCGCTCAATGCTCCCTCCGGTTGCCCCTTCCGTACACGCTGTGCTCATGCCTGTGAGCGCTGCTCTGAGGAGACTCCCGCGTTCCGAGAGATCGAAAAGGGACATTTTGTGGCTTGCCACAGAGTTGAAGAGCTGAACTGAGCATATAATTAAGTATATTTATGGCATCGGGCGTGCATCCCGACTGCCAAAGATATAAAAATCATTTATTTTCAGAAAGGAAAATTAACCATGAAGAAAATTCTCGCATTGGTACTCGCACTTGTTATGGTTCTTTCTATCGTTGCTTGCGGCAAGACCGAAAATAACAACGAAGAGAATACAGATACAGGTGTAAAGAAAGTATCAATCCCCTCCCTGACCTACCTTTACAACACAAACGAAAGTCACAAGGCAATCGGTGAGTACCTCCAGAGCGCACTCGCTGTTGCAGGCATCACAATGTCCCTTGAGAACCAGGAATGGGCTACATTCCTTGAGACTCGTAAGAACGGTGACTACTCCATCGCAAGAAACGGCTGGCTCGCTGACTACAACGATCCGATCTGCTTCCTCGATATGTGGACATCCGGCTCCGGAAACAACGACGTACAGTTTGGTAAGGGCGCACACAAGGACCTTGCTATGTACAACCTTGACCTCACCCCCTACGGCTATGAGACAAAGGTAGAGAACGGCACATGGGCAGAGACCTATGATGTTCTTATTTCAGCTATCAAGAGCTGCACAGTTCCTGCAGATCGTTATGCAATGATGCACCTTGCAGAGGATATGCTTATGGAAACCGGTTGTATCGTTCCCCTTTACTACTACACCGACCTTTACATGATCGATGATACAGTAAACGGCTTCTTCTCCAACCCCCTCGGCTACAAGTACTTCATGAACGCTGATGTTGACGGCAAGACTGACACAATCTCTGTTTGCCTCGCATCCGAGCCTCAGACCCTTGACCCTGCTCTCAACTCTGCAGTTGACGGTGCAACAATGGTTGCTCACCTCTTCGCAGGTCTTGCAAAGTGGTCTCAGGACGCTGACGGTAACCTCGTTATCGCTCCCGACGCAGCTGAAGAGCTCGTTGAGGGTGTTGTAAACGAGGACGGCACTGTTACTTACACATACACTCTCCGTGAGGGTATGAAGTGGTCCAACGGCGACGAAGTTAAGGCTTCTGACTATGTAAACGCTTGGAACCGCGCTGCATCTCTTGAGCTCGGTGCTGACTACGGTTACATGTTCGAGGTTGTTGACGGCTATGCTGAGATGACCGAGGCTGATGCTGACGGTAACGCTGTAAATCCTGATGCTAAGCTTAACGCTGTAGCTGACGATGAGGCTCGCACCATCACCATCACCATTTCCAACGCAATCTCCTACTGGGATGAGCTTCTTGCATTCCCCACCTACTTCCCCGTACACTCTTCTGCATATGATAACGAGAACTGGGCAACAGATCCCGCTACATACATCTGCAACGGTTCATACACCATCTCTGCATGGGAGCACAACTCTGTAATCACTCTCACAAAGAATGAGAACTACTTCGACGTTGAGAACGTTACTATGGACGAGATCAAGATGTTCCTCTCTGACGACGCGAACAACATGCTCTCCAACTTCAAGAACGGTTCTTGGCTCCTTATCGACGACGTTCCCACCAACGAGATCGCTTCTCTCAAGAAGGATTACGCTGACGAGTTCGTTATCGCAGGTCAGATCGGTACATACTACGTTTGCTGGAACATCAACGAGGATCTCCTCCCCGGCAGCGAGCTTACCGGTGTTGAGAAGGAAAAGGCTCAGCAGGAAATCAGAAATGCTATGGGTCTTCTCTTCGACCGTAACTACATCGTAAACGACGTAGCACAGGGTGGACAGCTTCCTGCTTCTTCCTTCGTTGCTATGGGTATGACTGATGCAGACGGTACTGAGTTCTACAAGAACGCAGGCGATGCTGAAGGTTATGTAGGTTACTTTGATGTATCCGAGGAAGCATTCGAGGCTAACTGCCAGAAGGCTATCGAGGTACTTACAAAGTACTATGACAACGTAAAGGCTCAGTAATTTCATATTACTAACTGAACATCACCCTCTTATTGAGGGTGATGTTTTTATTTTTTTTGAGGGATATATGGGACTTTATGAATCTTATTTTCATCACCTCTGCTTCTGTAGGGGCGCCAACGCAATTTGCGTTGGTGACGTGTTTCGCGAAGCGAATACACTGCGTACTCCATGTGTGCGTCCCGTTCGAACGCCCCTCGCCATGCTGTATGGATATAACCTTACGTAACGGGAGACCACAGGTCTCCCCTACGGCGGTTCTGAATTTTCCACTGTAGGGGCGACCATCGGTCGTCCGTTCTAACGCCCCACGCCGTACTGTGCGGCTGACGCGATTTCTCGTTTCCACTGTAGGGGCGACCCTATGTGGTCGCCCGTCTAACGCCTCACGCCATACACCACGGCTATCCGCGATTCTCAATCTCACTGTAGGGACAGGCGTCCCCGACTGTCCATTTATACGCCTTTCGCCATACGGTATGGCTATAACCCTTGCGTATGAATCAATATGTAGAAAATGCTTCGCATTTTCGAATTTCATCCTATCCGACTTCTTTCGTGAAAGAAGTCAGAATCAAGAAAGCCTTCAGGGGGTCG